>NZ_CP108039.1:1540178-1848214 GCF_036173045.1 Streptomyces sp. NBC_00299 | reverse complement strand
CCGAACAGCTCACCGGCAATCGTGACTTCGTGACGGGGACGCTGGCGGCAGTGATGTCCGGACGCGTGTCGCCGTCGGCGGACCGGACGGTGGTGTTCTCGCCCTTCGGCCTCGGCGTGCTCGACCTGGCAGTCGGCAAGTACGTCTACGACGAGGTGGCCGGCTCCGGCGAGCTGCACGTCGTCGACGGCTTCTTCCATGAGCTGAGCCGGTACGGGTGAACACCGTCCGGGCCCGGTCGCTCTTCAATCCGCGGAGGCCATCGTGTCAGTCATATCCGCCCCTTACACCTTCAACGAGGAGGATCTCTACGTCGACCTCCAGCCGATACTGGGGCACGCGCTCTTCCTGAAGTGCGAAGGCTTCAACTTCGCCGGCTCGATCAAGCTGAAGCCCGCCACCGAGATGGTGGAGGCTGCCGAAAGGGCGGGGGTGCTGACCCCGCAGTCGGTCCTGCTGGAGTCCTCGTCGGGCAACATGGGCGTGGCACTCAGCATGATCGCCGCCAGCAAGGGCTACCGGTTCCTGTGCGTGACGGACTCCCGCTGCAACCTGTCGACCAGGCTGGTGATGGAGGCCCTGGGCGCCCAGGTGCACGTGGTCACCGAGCCGAGCGCCGACGGCGGCTTCCTGCAGGCACGCCTCGACTACGTGCGCGCACTGTCCGCCCTCGACGACCGGTACGTATGGCTCAGCCAGTACACCAACCCGGGCAACTGGCGAGCGCACTACCGCAGGACCGCACCGGCCATCGCCCGCTCGTTCCCGGGACTGGACGTCCTGTTCGTAGGGGCCGGCACCACCGGAACCCTGATGGGCTGCGCCCGCTTCTTCCGGCACTGGCACCGGCCCGTCCGCATCGTCGCGGTGGACAGCGCCGGCTCGGTGACCTTCGGCGGGACCCCGGGCCGCCGCATGCTTCCCGGCCTGGGCATGAGCGTGAGCCCGCCCCTGCTCGACGAGTCCTACGTCGACGAGGCGGTGCACGTCGAGGAGGCGGACACCATCCGCGCCTGCCACCGCCTGGCCAGACGCGGATTCCTCTTCGGCGGCTCCACCGGCACCGTCGTCAGCGGCGCGACGCGCTGGCTGGCCGCGCACGACCCGGCCGGTCTGACCGCGGTGGCCATCGCCCCTGACCTGGGCGAGCGCTACCTCGAGACCGTCTACCAGGCCAACTGGGTCCAGGCCCTGTACGGCGACGACGTGCTCGGTGGCGGCGGCCGGGTCACCGCCGGTTCCCTGGCCGCCCGCCTCGCGTCACTGCGGGATGCGGACGACGGCCGGGACTCGGACACTTAAAGAAGGGTGGGTGAACCGAACATGCTGGATCGGGGCATTTGCACAGGTGGGAGAGGGTGTGGCGAAGCGGGAGGCTTCCGGGGCCCGACACGTCGGTACGTCCGAGACCGATCGCCTGTTGGTGTCCGTCGCTGCGGGCAGTCAGGACGCCTTCTCCCGGTTGTACGACGCGGCCGCCGGACCGATCTACGGAATCGCGTGCCGGGTCCTTCAGGACCCCGCGCACGCCGAGGAGGTCACCCAGGAGGTCATGCTGGAGGTCTGGCAGAGCGCCCCCCGCTACCGGCCCGAGAGCGGGCACGCCATGACCTGGATGCTGACAATCGCTCACCACCGAGCCGTGGACAGCGTCCGCACGCTGCAGAGGTCCACCGAGCGCGAGCGCGCCGTCTCCCAGCACGAGTCGACGCCGGCCTTCGACGACGTCGTGGACACGGTGGAGGCGCTCGGTGAATGCGAACAGGTCCGCTCGTGCCTGAAGGAGCTCAAGCCCGAGCTGCGGCAGCCGGTGGTGCTCGCTTACTACGAGGGCCTGACCCATACCGAGATCGCTTCGAGGCTGTCCCTGCCGCTCGGCACCGTCAAGAGCCGACTGCGCAGGGCTCTGACCCGTCTGCGGAACTGCCTGGGAGCTCCGCCGTGATGACAGCCGACTCGCACGATGCACACGACCTCGCGGGTGCCTATGCGGTGAACGCCCTCACCCGGGAGGAACGGGAGGCCTTCCGCCGCCATGTCGCCGACTGTCCCGACTGCGCCCACGAGACGCTCCGTCAGCAGGAGGCCGCGGGCTGGCTCGCGCTCGCGGCAGCCCGCACCCCGCCGCCGCGTCTGAAGGAACGCGTCCTCGCCGAGGTGGCCCGGACCCCCCAGCTCCCTCCGAAGCCCCCCGGTCCGGCGGACGGCCGCCGCATCCGACGATCCACACCGCCGCTGCTGCATCTCGCACTGGCCGCCAGCCTGGCCGCGGCCGCCGCGCTCGGCGGTCTGGCGGCCTGGCAGCACCAGGAGGCGCGGGAGGCGAGGGAGGCGCGCCAGGAGGCCCGGAGCCAGGCCGCCGGCCTCGGCCGGCTCTTCGCGGCTCCCGACACCACCTTCGTCAAGAAAGACCTGGCCTACGGCGGATCCGGCACCGTGGCGGTTTCACGGGAGCTGAACGAGGCCGTCTACTTCTGCCAGGACCTGGCCCCGCTGCCCGCGGACAAGACCTACCAGATGTGGTACGTCGACCCCGGCGACGCCGTCCGCCCCGCCGGGCTCCTCGCCGCCAAGGCCGGCCTCCAGTCCGCGTCCCTTCCCCCGCCCGGCGCCGCCGCCGCACTCGCTGTCACCGTCGAACCGAGCGCGGGCTCCTCCCACCCCACCAGCGATCCGGTCGCCACCTGGCCCTTGCCCACTTCCTGATCGGGTGGGCCGGCCTCCTGCTGTCTCGTAGGAAGTTGCCTCGCCGACGCGTAACGTGAAGCAGCATGAGAATCCTCATCAGCGCCGACATGGAGGGCGCCACCGGCGTGACCTGGCCGGCCGACGTGCTGCCGGGGACGCCTCAGTGGGAGCGGTGCCGGGGGATGTTCACCTCGGACGTCAACGCCGCCGTGCTGGGATTCTTCGACGGCGGTGCCGACACGGTGCTCATCAACGAGGCCCACTGGACCATGCGCAACCTGCTGCTCGAACGGCTCGACGAGCGGGCGGAGATGCTGACCGGGCGGCACAAGACGCTGTCCATGGTCGAGGGCGTGCAGCACGGCGACGTGGACGGCATCGCCTTCGTCGGCTACCACGCGGGCGCCGGCACGGAGGGCGTCCTCGCGCACACCTACCTGGCGAACTCCATCACCGGGGTGTGGCTGAACGACGTACGGGCGAGCGAGGGGCTGCTGAACGCGCACGTCGTCGCCGAGTACGGCGTGCCCGTCGTGCTCGTCACCGGCGACGACGTGGCCTGCGAGGACGCGCTCGGGTACGCGCCCGAGGCACTGAAGGTCGCCGTCAAGGACCATGTCTCGCGGTACGCGGCCGTGTGCCGTACGCCGGCCAGGACCGCGGCCGACATCCGCGCCGCGGCCAAGGAGGCGGCCGGGCTGGCGGTCCGTCAGGAGCCGGTGAGCGAGGGCCCGTTCACCATCGCGGTCGAGTTCGACGCCGAGCACCTTGCGATGGCCGCCACCGTCGTCCCCGGTGTCGCACGGATCGGTGAGCGCAAGGTGGCGTACACCAGCGAACGCATGTACGAGGGGATCCGTACCTTCAAGGCGGTCACCACGATCGTCTCGGCCGCGGTGGAGGAGCAGTATGGCTGACGGGCAGGCACTGGACGAGGTCGTGACGTTCACGTCCGACCTCATCCGCATCGACACGACCAACCGCGGCGGCGGCGACTGCCAGGAGCGCCCCGCCGCTGAGTACGCCGCCGCGCTGCTGGCCGAGGCGGGCCTCGCCCCCACCCTGCTGGAGCGCACCAGCGGACGCACGAACGTCGTCGCCCGGTTCGAGGGCACCGACCCGTCGGCGGACGCGCTGCTCGTCCACGGTCATCTGGACGTGGTGCCCGCGCAGGCGTCCGAGTGGAGCGTGCACCCCTTCTCCGGGGAGATCCGCGACGGGGTCGTGTGGGGCCGGGGCGCGGTCGACATGAAGAACATGGACGCGATGATCCTGGCCGTCGTCCGGGCCTGGGCCCGTGAGGGCGTACGCCCCCGGCGGGACGTCGTGATCGCGTTCACCGCCGACGAGGAGGCGAGCGCCGAGGACGGCTCCGGATTTCTCGCAAACCGGCATGCGGAGCTGTTCGAGGGCTGCACCGAGGGCATCGGCGAGTCCGGCGCGTTCACCTTCCACGACGGCAGCGGCCGGCAGATCTACCCGCTCGCGGCGGGGGAGCGCGGCACCGGCTGGATCAAGCTGACGGCACGCGGGCGGGCCGCGCACGGCTCCCGGCCCAACCGGGAGAACGCGGTGAGCCGCCTCGCCGCCGCCGTCACCCGGATCGGCGCCCATGAGTGGCCGCTGCGGCTGACCCCGACCGTGCGCGCCGCCCTCACCGAACTCGCCGCGCTGTACGGTCTCGACGCCGACCTGGACGACGTGGACGGCCTGCTGGAGAAGCTCGGCCCGGCGGCCCGGCTCGTCGAGGCGACCGTCCGCAACAGCGCCAACCCGACCATGCTGGAGGCGGGTTACAAGGTGAACGTGATTCCGGGGGAGGCCGTGGCCTACGTCGACGGGCGCTACCTCCCCGGCTTCGAGGACGAGTTCCGCGCGACCGTCGACGAGCTCACCGGGCCCGACGTGGAATGGGAGTTCCATCATCGAGAGGTGGCCCTCCAGTCTCCGGTGGACTCGCCGACATACGCCAAAATGCGCGCCGCCGTCGAGGAGTTCGCGCCCGAGGGCCACACGGTGCCGTACTGCATGCCCGGCGGCACCGACGCCAAGCAGTTCTCACGGCTCGGCATCGCCGGCTACGGCTTCTCACCGCTGAGGCTGCCGGACGGGTACGACTACGGGGCCATGTTCCACGGCGTCGACGAGCGCGTGCCGGTCGAGGCGCTGCACTTCGGCGTCCGCGTTCTCGACCGCTTCCTGCGGTCGGCCTAGGCGAGAAAAGGGGAGACAGTGCAGACGCTGGCGTACGGTTCCTGGCCCTCGCCCATCGACGCGGCCCTTGCCGCCAGTCACGACGGGCACCCCGAGTACGTGGGCTTCGTCGGCGACGAGGCGTGGTGGACCGAGCCGCGGCCCGTCGAGGGCGGGCGGCGCACCCTGGTGCGGCGGCGGGCCGACGGCACGGAGGAGTCGGTGCTGCCGGCACCGTGGAACGTGCGCAGCCGGGTCGTGGAGTACGGCGGACAGCCCTGGGCCGGAGAGGTCGTCGACGGCCGGCCGCTCGTCGTCTTCGTCAACTTCGCCGACCAGCGCCTCTACCGGTACGAGGAGGGCGCCGAGCCACGTCCGATCACCCCCGTGTCCTCGGTGGGCGGCGGACTGCGCTGGGCGGAGCCGCAGCTGCGGCTCGACCTCGGTGAAGTGTGGTGCGTCCTGGAGGAGTTCACCGGCGAGGGGCCCACCGACGTGCGGCGCGTCCTGGCCGCGGTCCCGCTGGACGGCTCGGCTGCCGGGGACCGGGACGCCGTACGCGAACTCACCGACGGCCGGCACCGGTTCATCACCGGAGCGCGGATCTCGCCCGACGGGCGGCGCGCGGCGTGGCTCGTCTGGGACCATCCTCGGATGCCGTGGGACGGCACGGAGCTGCTGGTCGCCGATGTCGGCGCCGACGGCACGCTCGACGCCCCGCGGACCGTCGCCGGTGGCCCGGACGAGGCGATCGCCCAGGCCGAATGGTCGGCCGACGGCCGGCTGCTGTACGCGAGCGACCGCAGCGGCTGGTGGAACCTCTACCGCGACGGCGAACCGCTCTGTCCGCGCGAGGAGGAGTTCGGCGGACCGCTGTGGAAACCGGGCCTGCGCTGGTTCGCCCCCCTGGCGAGCGGCCCCGTCGCCGTCGTGCACGGGCGCGGCTCGACCGCCCTCGGCATACTGGACCCCGAGACCGGCGAGGTCGTCGACGCGGCCGGACCCTGGACCGAGTTCGCGCCCACCCTCGCGGTGTACGGCGAGCGGGTCGTCGCCGTCGGAGCCAGCCCCCGCAGCGCCTACGAGGTGGTCGAACTCGACACCTGCACGGGCCGGGCCCGGGTCATCGGAGCCGAGCACGACGACGCCGTCGACCCCGCCCACTACCCCGAACCGCAGATCCGCACCTTCACCGGCCCCGCCGGCGACGACATTCACGCCCACATCTACCCGCCGCACAACCCCGGCTGCGTGGCCCCAGGCGACACACCACCGCCGTACGTCGTCTGGGCGCACGGCGGCCCCACCGGCCGTGCGCCCCTCGTCCTCGACCTGTCGATCGCCTACTTCACCTCGCGCGGCATCGGGGTCGCCGAGGTCAACTACGGCGGCTCCACCGGGTACGGCAGGGCGTACCGCGACCGGCTGCGCGAGCAGTGGGGTGTGGTCGACGTCGAGGACTGCGCGGCCGTGGCGCTGGCCCTCGCCGACGAGGGCACCGCCGACCGCGACCGGCTCGCCATCCGCGGCGGCAGCGCGGGCGGCTGGACCACGGCCGCGTCTCTCACCAGCACCGACGTCTACGCCTGCGGCACGATCCTCTACCCCATCCTCGACCTGGCCGGCTGGGGCGACGGGGAGACCCACGACCTGGAGTCGCAGTACCTGGAATCCCTGATCGGACCGCTCGCCGAGGTGCCGGGCCGGTACGCCGAACGATCGCCCGCGGCGCACGCCGACCGTCTCACCGTGCCCTTCCTGCTGCTGCAGGGCCTCGACGACGTGATCTGCCCGCCGACCCAGTGCGAGCGGTTCCTCGCCCGCATGGAGGGGCGCCGGGTGCCGCACGCCTACATCGCCTTCGAGGGTGAGGGCCACGGATTCCGGCGGGCGGAGACGATGATCCGCGTCCTGGAGTCCGAACTCTCCCTGTACGCCCAGGTGTTCGGGCTGAACCCGCCCGGCGTCCCCAGACTGGAACTCGCCAAGTGAAGCCACTCATCCGCCCTTCCAGGCTCGCCCCCGGCGCCCGCGTGGCCGTCGTCGCGCCCAGCGGACCCGTGCCCGAGGAACGGCTGCGGGCCGGCCTCGACGTGCTGCGCGGCTGGGATCTCGACCCGGTGGTGGCGCCTCATGTGCTCGACCGGCACGGCGAGTTGGCGTACCTGGCGGGCACGGACGCCGACCGGGCCGCCGATCTGCAGGCCGCCTGGTGCGATCCGGCCGTCGACGCCGTGCTGTGCGCTCGGGGCGGCTACGGGGCGCAGCGCCTGGTCGGCCTCCTCGACTGGGAGGCGATGCGGGCGGCCGGACCCAAGGTGTTCGTCGGCTTCAGCGACGTCACCGCGCTGCACGAGGCGTTCGCCAACCGGCTCGGCCTGGTCACTCTGCACGGTCCGATGGCTGCGGGCGTCGACTTCATCAAGAACGCGCGGACGCAGGAGCATCTGAGGGCCACGTTGTTCGAGCCGGAGTCGGTGCTCACGATCGCCTCCACCGGCTCCGCGCTGATCCCCGGCCGGGCGCGGGGAGTCACGCTGGGCGGCTGTCTCAGCCTGCTCGCCGCCGAGGTCGGGACCCCGTACGCCCGGACCTCCGCACGCGGCGGTCTGCTGTGCCTGGAGGACGTGGGGGAGGAGACCTACCGGCTCGACCGCTACCTCACCCAACTTCTGCGTGCCGGTCTGTTCGAGGGCGTGCGCGGCGTGCTGCTCGGGTCGTGGCAGGAGTGCGAGCCGTACGAGCGGGTGCGTGCGCTGCTCCTGGACCGGCTGGGTGGCCTCGGTGTGCCCGTTGTGGAGGAGTTCGGGTTCGGGCACGGTGAAGGAGCGCTGACGATTCCCCTCGGCGTGGGCGCCGAACTCGACGCCGACGCGAGGACGTTGACTCTCGACGAGCCCGCTCTGCGCTGAGCGGACAGTTCACTGAATCTCCGTCAAGAAACCCCCGTCACGGCGATTGACCTCGCTTGACACGTGTCACACCATGACAACTGGCCAGTACTTACTGGTCGGTAAGCCGGGCTGTCCTCAGCGTGCCTCAGTGTGGAGGTCTCCGTGTCCCGTCGCGTGCCCAGTTTTCGATCCTCACTTGCCCTCGTCCTCGGCGCCACGCTCACCGCACCCCTCGCGCTCACCGCTCCGGCCGCCGCGAGCGGCCAGTTCACCGTCACGGCCCTGAAGTTCACCGTCCAGGCGGGCGGCCGCACCTGCACCGTCGACGCCGATCTGTACCGGCCCACGAGCGTGGACCGCGCCCACCCCGCGCCCGCCGTCCTCGCCACCAACGGCTTCGGCGGCAGCAAGTCCGACGGCTCGACCGACGCCATGGGAAAGGCCTTCGCCCAGCGCGGTTACGTGTCCCTGATCTATTCCGGCCTGGGCTTCGGCAGGTCCGGCTGCCTGATCTCGCTCGACGACCCCACCATCGACGGCGTCGCCGCCTCGCGGCTGATCGACTTCCTGGGCGGCAGGCGCGCCGCGGACGACGGCACCAAGGCGGACTTCGTCACCCTCGACGCCCCCGGCGACCCGCGCGTCGGCATGGCCGGCGGCTCCTACGGCGGGGCCGTCCAGCTGGCCACGGCGGCCGTCGACCAGCGCCTCGACGCGCTGGCGCCGATGATCACCTGGAACGACCTCGCGTACTCCCTCGACCCCAACAACGCCGTCGGCAGCGGCAGCGTGCCCGGCTCATTCAAATGGCAGTGGGCCAACGGCTTCTACCTCATGGGCGAGGGCCAGCCGCTGCTGGAAGCAGGCCTCGACCCCTCCCGCATCAACTCCTTGGCCTGTCTGCACTTCGTCACCAAGGCCTGCGACACGATCCGCACGCTCAACTCCGGCCGCTACCCGGCGAAACAGACCGCCGAGCTGCTCGCCTACGCGCGCAGCGTCTCCCCGGTCTCGTACCTGAACCGCGTCAAGGCACCCACTCTCCTCGTCCAGGGCCAGGCCGACAGCCTCTTCAACCTCAACGAGGCGACGGCGACGTACAACACCCTCAAGGGCCAGGGGACCCCGACGAAGATGATCTGGCAGTCCTGGGGCCACAGCGGCGGCCTCACCGACCCGGCCGCCGGTGAACTCAACCTCGGCCAGGGCAACCTGGAGACCAGCTACGTCGGCCGGCGCATCCTCGCGTGGTTCGACCGCTACCTGGGGAAGAAGAACGTCGACACCGGGCCGGCCTTCGCCTACTACCGCGACTGGATCGACGACCCCGACAACACGTACGCCCCCGCCGACCGCGTCCCCGCGCTCAGCCGGACGCTCTACCTCTCCGGCGACGGCAAACTCGTCGACGACCGCCGCAAGGTGGCACGCGGCAGCCGTACGTACACCAACTGGCTGACCCCCACCAGCCACTCGGAGAGCTCACTCGCCGCACTCCTCGGCATCCCGGACCCGGCGCCGTACGACACCCCGGGCACCTATCTCGGCTGGACCAGCGAGCCGCTCGCGCGCACCACCGACGTGGTGGGTGCGCCCCGGGCCACGCTCAAGGTCGTCTCCCCGAAGGCCGAGCGGACGCAGGCCTCGGCGGACGCCGCCGACAAGCTCGTGCTGTTCGCCAAGCTGTACGACGTGGCGCCCGACGGCACCCGGACGCTGGTGCACCGGCTGGTGGCACCGGTGCGGGTGCCCGACGTGACGAAGAGCTTCACGGTGACCCTGCCCGGGGATCGTGCACCGGTACGAGAAGGGGCACCGGCTGCGGTTCGTGATTGCGGCGAGTGACGGTGCGTACTTCGGGAACCGGGGGATCAAGCCGGTGACCGTGGTCAGTGCGCCCCAGGACACGGGGGTTCTCCAGCTGCCGGTGCTCGGCTGAGCGCAGGTGGTGGCCGCTCACCGTGCGTGATCGCTGATCCGGGAGCATCCTGGACGTATGACCGCGAAGACGTCGGAGAGCGACAGGAAGGTCGACGGGCGCCGGGGTGGCGTGCGCGGGGCGATGACTCCCACCCGGGTCGCCGTGCTGGTGCTCGCCGTCCTCGCCCTGATCTTCATCTTCGAGAACACCGGCGAGACCGAGATCCGGCTGCTGATCCCCCTGGTGACGATGCCGCTGTGGGCGGCGCTGCTCGCCGTGGGCATCATCGGCGCGCTGTTCGGGGCGTACTTCATGCGACGGCGCCGCTGACCGGTCGTACGCTGTCGGAATGCCGCACCCTGCGTCCCGCTACCTTGCCGAAGGCCCCCGCGTGGGCATACGCCACTTCACCTACGAGGACGCCGGCGAGTTCACCACGCGCGCCCGCGAGAGCAAGGAACTGCACCAGCCGTGGCTCTTCCCGCCGGACAGCGGCGCCGCGTACGCCGCCTACGCCGGGCGGCTGATCGAGGATCCGACCAAGGCCGGGTTCCTGGTCTGCGCGAAGGACGACGGCGGGGGCATCGCGGGGTTCATCAACATCAACAACATCGTCGAGGGCGCCTTCCAGAGCGGTGCCCTCGGCTACGGCGCCTTCGCGCACGCGGCCGGGCGCGGCCTGATGCGGGAAGGCCTCGACCTCGTGGTCGGGCACGCCTTCGGCCCGATGCGCCTGCACCGGCTGGAGATCAACGTCCAGCCGGCCAACGCCGCCTCCGTGGCCCTCGCCCGTGCCTGCGGCTTCCGCCTGGAGGGCTTCTCACCGGGCATGCTCTTCGTCGACGGGGCCTGGCGCGATCATCAGCGGTGGGCGATCACCGCCGAGATGCGGGCTTGAAGTTGATCTTCATCGTGTCCAGGTCCGTGACGGTCGACCTCAGATCGCGGAAGCCGTAGCCCAGCTCCCGCAGCGCCCTCTCGGCCCGGTCCTCGGCGATCGCGCCGGCCATCTCCTCGCCGTCCGCCGCGTCGGAGACCACCACGTACCGCATCGAGAAGTGCTTGAGCGGCGACGGCTCGTAGGAGAGCGACCCCTCCTCGCTGAACCGCATGCTGGTCAGACCGTGCTCCGCGGCCTCGGCGAGCAGCCGCGCGCGGGCCGCGTCGGTGAGGGCGTCCCAAGTGCCGCGGACGATCACCCGGTACGTGTGCTGCTCGCTCATGCTTCCTCTGCCTGCTCCCATGTCGATGGCATTGAGCGTCGACTGTACGTCGGCGAGGATGAACCGCATGCGGAATATCGTCGTGCTCGACGCCCCCTCCAACCTGGGCCTGCGTCCGCCCGCCCCCGGCACCGTGCCCGGCTGCCACAAGCTCGCCGGGGCGTTGCGTGAGCAGCGGATCGTGCAGCGGCTGCGGGGCCTGGAAGGCGGGGTGGTCGTGCCGCCCAGGTACGACCGGGGGGACTGGCAGGAGGGGGACGGCGTGTTCAACGCTGCCGCCATCGCCGGGTACACCCGCAGGCTCGCCGACCGGATCGAGCACCATGTGCGCGCCGGGGACTTCCCGGTCGTCCTGGGCGGCGACTGTTCCATCAACCTGGGTGCCGTTCTCGCGCTGCGCCGGATCGGGCGCTACGGCCTGGCCGTCGTGGACGCCTCGCCCGACTTCCGGCACCCGGGCAACTCCGACCGGGTCGGCGCGGCGGGTGGCGAGGAGGTCGCCCTGGCCACCGGGCGCGGGCAGGAGGACCTGACGAACCTCGAGGGGCTCAGGCCCTATCTCCGGGACGAGGACGTGCGGTACTTCGGCATCCGCGACTACTTCGAGGAGGATCGCGCCGAGCTCGCCGACCTGAAGATTCCCGTGGTGACCGTCGGCGACCTGCGCGAATGGGGCGCGCAGGCGCTGGGGTCCGTCACCCGCCAGGCCTTCGAGATCCCGCAGCTGGACGGCTTCTGGGTGCACCTGGACGCCGACGTCCTCGACCCGTCGGTCATGCCCGCCGTCGACAGCCCCGACCCGGAGGGCCTCACGCCCGACGAACTCGTCGCCCTGCTCCGGCCGTTGCTGGCCTCCGCCCACTGCGTCGGCCTCAACGTCACCATCTACGACCCCGATCTGGACCCGGAGGGCACGGCCGGGGCGCTGCTCACCGACACCATCGTGGCGGCCCTCGATCAGGACTGACGGTCCGCGTACTCGTAGATCGTCCCGTCCGGGTGCAGCGCCAGCAGATTGCGTCCCACGGGCGTCGGCACCGGGCCCGCGATGATGTGCGCGCCCAGCTCGCTGAGCACTTGGTGTGCCTCGTCGACGTCCTTGACGGCGATCGTCGCCGCGACCTTGCGCAGCACCTCCAACTCGGCCTCCGGACCGCTCATCAGCAAGAAGCAGCCGATCGCGGCCACCTCGACGCCGCCGCGTTCGAAGCGGAGGGCGGTGGCGCCCGCGAGTCGTTCGTAGAAAGGGACCGCGGTCTCCAGGTCGTCGACGCAGACACGCAGCGTGGTTCCCAGGATGTCCATGCGGACGAGCCTAGTTGGGGGCGGCGGGGGAGTGTGATCGTTTCACGCGATCCCCTCACGCGGCTCGTGACGGAGCGCGTTATGCGTACTCCTGTACGGGTACTCGGCGCCCATGGACCGCTTGGATCACCTTGAGCACCTGGACAAGCAACTGGTCGACGAGCTGGCACAGGTGGCGCGTGAGACCGTCCGCGACGAGCTGCGCGAGCAGACGCGCAGGCAGCGCCGCCGGGCCACGCTGTACGCCGCTTCCGGCGCCGTCGCCCTCTACGCGGGCGCGGCTCTCGCGCTCGCGCTGGGACTGGGCCTCGCCGCCGGGCTGCCGGACTGGGCCGCCGCACTGATCACCGCGGTGATCCTCGGCGCGGCGGCGTACGCGCTGCGCGGCGCGGCACGTCCGAACGCGTCCCGGTTGACAGCGGACGAGGCGGAACTGACGGCCGCCCACGGACACACCGGCGGCACCCCGCCGAACGGGCCAGGCCTGCCGTATCCGCCGATGCCGCCCGCCCCGCCGCAGACCGCAGTGCCCGGCGCGGGAACGCCGAACGCGGCCGACGCGCGCAAGCCGCACCCCGACGACATCGCCCCCGAGCAGCCGCACCACCGGACGTGACGCCCGTACGCATGCCGAGGGAGAGGGCCCTGCCGCAACGCGGCAGGGCCCTCGTCGTGATCGGGGCCGGCGGCCGCTCTGCCTAGGCGACCCGGTACTCCCGCGCCTCCTCCGCCCGCAACGTCAGCCCGTGGCCGATGCCCTGGGTGGGCGCCACCGCGCCGCCTGTCGGGTCCAGGGCGCCGGTGAAGAGCATGTCCTCCAGGCGGACGTGGTCGTGGAACCACTCGATGTGGCGGAGGTTGGGGACGGCGGCCGCCGCGGCGGCGTGGGCGTGCGGGGCGCAGTGGGCCGAGACGTCCAGGCCGTGGGCCTGGGCCAGGGCCGCGGCGCGCAGGAACTCCGTGAGGCCGCCGCAGCGGGTGGCGTCGATCTGGAGGCAGTCGACCGCGCCCGCGGTGATCATGCGGGCGAAGTACGGGAGGTCGTAGCCGTACTCGCCGGCCGTGACGTCGCACGGCAGGGTGTCGCGCAGCAGACGCAGGCCCGTCAGGTCGTCCGAGGACACCGGCTCCTCGAACCAGCCGACGCCGTGCTCGGCGAGGGCGTGGCCGACGCGGACCGCCTGCTTGCGGGTGTAGGCGCCGCCTGCGTCCACGTACAACTCCGCCTCGGGACCGATCACTTGACGCGCCGCCGCGACGCGGGCCACGTCGCGCAGCACCGCCCGGCCCCAGTCCTCACCGATCTTGATCTTCACGCGCGGGATGTGCTGGCCGTGCACCCAGCCGTTCAACTGCGCGGCCAGATGCTTGTCGTGGTACGTCGTGAAGCCGCCGCTGCCGTAGACGGGGACGCGTTCGCGGCACATGCCGAGCAGCCGGGCCAGGGGCAGTTCGAGGAGGCGGGCCTTGAGGTCCCACAGGGCGATGTCCAGCGCCGAGATCGCGCACGCGGCGACGCCGGGGCGGCCCGCGTCGCGGATGGCGCGGGACATCGCGTCGTGCGCGGCGGGGATGTCCAGGGCGTTGCGTCCCTCGACGAGGGGTGCGAGGTGGTCGCGCAGGAAGTCGCCGATCGCCGCCGGGCCGTAGGTCCAGCCGGTGCCGGTCGCGTCGCCCGCCGCCACCTCGGCGATCACCACGGTCGTGGAGTCCCAGGCCAGCGTGCCGTCCGCCTCGGGGGCGTCGGTGGGAACCGTGTAGACGGAGACGACGGGGAGATGGAGTTTCATGGGGTCCTGTGCCGTCCCTCTCAGCGCTGGAGCTGCGGCAGCACCTTGGTGCGGTAGAAGTCGAAGAAACCGCGTTGGTCGGGTCCGATCTGGTTGACGTAGATCCGGTCGAAGCCCGCCTCGGCGAAGGCGTTCAGCGCGGACACGTGCTCGTCGGCGTCGTCCCCGCACACCGTGTTGTCGCGCACCATCTGCTCGGTGATCAGCGGCTCCAGCTGCTCGAAGTGGCTCGGCGAGGGCAGGATCTGGCCCATCTCGCCGGGCAGCAGCTGGTTGGACCACAGCCGGCGCACGGTGCGTACTGCCTCGTCGCGGTCGGTGCCGTAGCAGACCTTCGTGCCGCCCATGACCGGCTTGGCGTTCCCGCCGCCTTTGCGGAACTGCGTGACCAGTTCCTCGTCCGGCATCATCGTGATGAACCCGTCGCCGACCCGCGCCGCGAGGGACGTCGCCGCCGGGCCGAAGCCGGAGATGTCGATCTGGACGGGCTCGTCGGGGACGGTGTAGAGGCGGGCGTTCTCCACCCGGTAGTGGTTGCCGTAGTGGCTGATCTCCTCGCCGGAGAACAGCCTGCGCATGATCAGGACGGCCTCCTCCAGCATGTCCATGCGCACGCTCGCGGGCGGCCACACATGGCCGAGGATGTGCTCGTTCAGGGCCTCGCCGGTACCGACGCCGAGCCGGAAGCGGCCGTTCGTCATCACCGCGCAGGTCGCGGCCGCCTGGGCCACCACCGCCGGGTGGATTCGCACGGTCGGGCAGGTCACGGCCGTCTCGACGGGCAGCGACACGGCCTCCGAGAGTGCGCCGATCACCGACCACACGAAGGGGCTCTGGCCCTGCGCGTCGTTCCACGGGTGGTAGTGGTCCGAGATCCACAGCGAATGGAATCCGGCCTGCTCGGCCATCCGCGCCTGCTCGACGAGATCGGCGGGGCGGAACTCCTCGGTCGCCAGGAAGTAGCCGTACTCGGGCATGAGGGACACCTCCGGGAGTGCCGCGTCGGCGGCGGGGACGGTCGCCGTCCCGGGTACCCGGAGGTCCGGCCGGAAACCGGGGCCGGCCCCGGGGCGGACGTTTGGCGGTCCTGACCAGGGGGACGCGGAAGGCTCCCGAGGTACGCGACAGGCCCGGAGGCCAACCGTGAGTCGACCCCGCATCGTGATCGTCGGCGCCGGATTCGCCGGGTACCGGGCAGCACGCACCCTGTCCCGGATCACCCGGCGGCACGCCGACATCACCCTGCTGAACCCGACCGACTACTTTCTGTATCTGCCCCTGCTGCCCCAGGTCGCCGCCGGCATCCTGGAACCACGCCGGGTGACCGTCTCGCTCTCCGGCACCCTGCGCCATGTGCGGCTCGTGCTGGGCGAGGCCGACGGCATCGACCTCGACGGGAACACCGTCCACTACACCGGCCCCGAGGGCGACGTGGGAACGCTGCCCTACGACCGGCTGATCCTCGCCGCGGGCAGCGTGAACAAGCTGCTGCCCATCCCCGGCGTCGCCGAGCACGCGCACGGCTTCCGCGGCCTTCCCGAGGCGCTGTATCTGCGCGACCACGTGACCCGGCAAGTGGAGCTGGCGGCCGGCGCCGACGACCCCAAGAGCTGCGCCGCCCGATGCACCTTCGTGGTGGTGGGCGCCGGGTACACCGGCACCGAGGTCGCCGCGCAGGGCCAGCTGTTCACCGACTCCCAGGTGCGCAAGCACCCGTTGCGCACGGGCATGCGGCCACGCTGGCTGCTGCTCGACATCGCCGATCGCGTGCTGCCCGAGATGGACGAGAGGCTGTCGCGGACTGCCGACCGGGTGCTGCGGCAGCGGGGCGTGGACGTGCGGATGGGCACCTCCGTGAAGGAGGCCACGCACAACGGGGTGGTGCTGAGCGACGGCTCGTTCGTCGACACCCGCACGCTCGTGTGGTGCGTCGGCGTACGGCCCGATCCGCTCGCCGAGTCCCTCGAACTGCCCATGGAGAAGGGCCGCCTGCTCGTCGACCCGCACCTCCAGGTGCCGGGCCGGCCCGAGCTGTTCGCCGCCGGGGACGCGGCCGCCGTGCCCGATCTGGAGAAGCCCGGCGAGTACACGCCGATGACCGCCCAGCACGCCTGGCGGCAGGGCAGGACGGTGGGCCAGAACGTGGCCGCGTCCCTCGGCATGGGCGAGCGGCGCGCCTACCGCCACCGCGACCTCGGCTTCGTGGTCGACCTCGGCGGCGTCAAGGCCGCCGCCAACCCGCTCGGCATCCCGCTGTCCGGCGTGGCGGCGGGCGCGGTGACCCGCGGCTACCACCTCGCGGCGATGCCCGGCAACCGCGTCCGCGTCGCCGCCGACTGGCTCCTGGATGCCGTACTGCCGCGCCAGGCGGTGCAGTTGGGTCTGGTGCGGTCGTGGTCGGTACCGCTGGACACGGCGTCGCCGGAGCTGGCCCGGGTGCCGGGGCGGTCGGATGCAGGGGCGCAGGACAAGAAGTCGAATACAGGGGCGCAGGACAAGAAGGGGGAGAAGCCCGGCGATCCCGCCGAGAAACGGGCCGACGGTCCCGAGGCAACCGAACCGCCCGACCCCGTCCAGGACCCCGACGCCGGCAAGCACCCCGAACCCCCCGGCCCCGTGAAGCGGCCCAACTCCCGAGCGGGCGGCAGCGAGCCGAGCCCCGGTGCCGGCACCGCGACCGGAACGGGTGGCCAGCCGCCCCCCGGGACACCGGCCGTCCACAAACCGCACCCGGACGCGCCCATCGCCCCCGAACCCCGCTCCCAGCACCCTCCGAAAGGAGACTCATGAACACCGCTGAACTCGTCGAACTGGCTCAGCAGCTGCGCGTGGACAGCGTGCGTGCCTCCGACGCCGCGGGATCGGGGCATCCGACCTCGTCGATGTCCGCCGCGGATCTGATGGCCGTACTCCTCGCGGAGCACCTCCGCTACGACATCGACCGGCCCGCCCACCCGGGCAACGACCGCTTCGTCCTCTCCAAGGGACACGCGTCGCCGCTGCTGTACGCCGCGTACAAGGCCGCCGGCGCCATTGAGGACGGCGAACTGGTCACCTTCCGCAAGCTCGGCAGCCGGCTCGAAGGACACCCGACGCCGCGGCGGCTGCCGTGGGTGGAGACCGCGACCGGGTCGCTCGGGCAGGGACTGCCGGTCGGTGTCGGCATCGCACTGGCCGGGCAGCGGCTGGACCGGACCGGGTACCGGGTGTGGGTGCTGTGCGGGGACAGCGAGCTCGCCGAGGGGTCCGTGTGGGAGGCCGCCGAGCACGCTTCGTACGAGCATCTGGACAACCTCACCGCCATCGTCGACGTGAACCGGCTCGGCCAGCGCGGCCCGACCCGGCACGGTCATGACCTCGACGCCTACGCCCGCCGTTTCCAGGCCTTCGGCTGGCACACCATCGAGGTCGACGGGCACGACGTGGACGCCATCGACCGTGCGTACGGCGAGGCCGAGTCCACCGTCGGGCAGCCCACCGTGATCCTCGCCCGCACCCTCAAGGGCAAGGGCGTCGAGGCCGTCCAGGACCGCGAGGGACTGCACGGCAAGCCGCTGCCGGATGCCGACGGGGCCATCGCCGAACTCGGCGGACGGCGCGATCTGCGCATCCACGTCCACGAGCCGTCCGCCACCCGCATGCTGCACGCCGTACCCGGCGGACGCCTCGACCTGCCCCGCTGGGACAAGGGTGAGGAGGTCGCCACCCGCAACGCCTACGGCGAGGCGCTCGCCGCGCTCGGCACCGGTCGCGGCGACGTCGTCGCCCTCGACGGCGAGGTGAGCGACTCCACCCGCGCCGAGTTCTTCGCCAAGGCACACCCCGACCGGTTCTTCGAGTGCTACATCGCCGAGCAGCAGCTGGTCGCCGCGGCGGTGGGGCTCGCGTCCCGCGGCTATGTGCCGTACGCCTCCACCTTCGCCGCCTTCCTCACCCGCGCCTATGACTTCGTGCGCATGGCGTCCGTCAGCGGCGCCGGCATCAACCTCGTCGGCTCGCACGCGGGCGTCGCGATCGGGCAGGACGGGCCGAGCCAGATGGGCTTGGAGGACCTGGCGATGATGCGGGCCGTGCACGGCTCGACCGTGCTGTACCCGTGCGACGCCAACCAGACCGCCCGGCTCGTCGCCGCCATGGCCGGCCTGGAGGGCGTCCGCTATCTGCGCACCTCCCGCGGCGCCGGCCCGGTCATCTACGGTCCGGACGAGGAGTTCCCGGTCGGCGGCAGCAAGGTGCTGCGCTCCAGCGACCGCGACCGGCTGACCGTCGTCGCGGCCGGCGTCACCGTGCACGAGGCGCTCGCCGCCGCCGACGTCCTGGACCGCGAGGGCATCCAGGTCAGGGTCGTCGACCTCTACTCCGTCAAGCCCGTCGACCGGGACACCCTGCGCCGGGCCGCCGAGGAGACCGGCTGCCTGCTCACCGTGGAGGACCACCACGAGGAGGGCGGCATCGGCGACGCCGTGCTCGACGCGTTCCTCGACGGGCGCCCCGTGCCCCGCCTGGTGCGCCTCGCCGTCCGCATGATGCCGGGCTCGGCCTCGCCGGACGAGCAGCTGCACGCCGCGGGCATCGACGCCGCGTCCATCGCCGCCGCGGGCAAGCTGCTGGTGGAGGAGGCGGTCGTAAGGTGACCGGCGACGGCGGTACGACGAAGGTGCGGGCGGGCCGCCGTACCGTCGAGGTCAAACGTGTCGACAAGGTGCTCTTCCCCGGCGACGGGGGTGCGAAGGAGTACACCAAGGGCGACCTCGTGGACTACTACCGGGCCGTCGCCGCGTTCATGCTGCCGCACCTGCGCGGCCGCCCGCTGATGCTGGAGCGGCACCCCGACGGTGTCGACGGCCCGCAGTTCATGCAGAAGAACACCCCCGAGCACTACCCGGACTGGATCACCCGCGTCGAGGTCGCCAAGGAGGACGGCACCGTCCGCCACACGGTCTGCGACGACGTCGCGACCCTCGTCTTCCTCGCCGACCAGGCCTGTCTCACCCTGCACCGCTGGCTGTCGCGCACCGACGACATCGACCGGCCCGACCGCATGGTCTTCGATCTCGACCCGGCCGGGGACGACTTCGGGCAGGTGCGGGAGGCGGCAGGACTGCTGGGCGAACTGCTCGACGAGCTGAAGCTGCCGTCGGCGCCGATGACCACCGGTTCGCGCGGCCTGCACATCGTGGTGCCGCTGAAGGGCGAGGAGGACTTCGACCAGGTGCGCGCGTTCGCCCGGGACGTCGCGGACACTCTCGTCGACGCCCACCCGGACCGGCTCACCACCGCCGCCCGCAAGAAGGACCGCGGCGACCGTCTCTACCTCGACATACAGCGCAACGCCTACGCCCAGACAGCAGTCGCGCCCTACACCGTGCGCCCCCGTCCCGGCGCACCCGTGGCCACCCCGCTGACCTGGTCCCACCTGGACGACCCGGACCTCGACGCCCGCCGCTGGACCATCGCGGACGCCGTGGAACAGGCCCGCACCAACCCATGGGAGGGGGTGATGAGCCGGCCCCGCGCCCTGGAGCCCGCGCGGCGCAGGCTCGACGCACTCCGTGGCTGACACAAGGAGACTGATGGGTTTGGCCAACGCCTTTCGGGCCACTCGCGGTTGGAGGAGCCCATGACTGATTCACAGAACTCACCCAAATCATCCAGACAACGACAGGGACGACAGGGCGGGGCGGACGACAAGCCGTCGCCGATGGAGGTGCTGCGCCAGGCACGAGCCCAGCTCGCCGAACTCACCGGCAAGGACGCCGAGACGGTGTCCTCGTTCGAACAGACCGAGGACGGCTGGGCACTGGAGATCGAGGTCCTGGAGCTCTCCCGCGTCCCGGACACGATGAGCCTGATGGCGAGCTACCAGGTGGAACTCGACCACCAGGGGCAGCTCACCGGCTATCGCCGTGTCCGCCGCTACGAACGCGGACGGTCCGACGGACGCAGGTCCGGCGGCCGCTAGGCCACTCACGCCCGTCACATCATTCCCAGTCGCATTCCCAGTCACATTCCCAGACGAATTTCCTAGACGAATTCTCAGACAAGGAGGAACGGCGGCATGACCGTTGTCCCGGCACAGCAGTCCGGAGGCGGAGGCGGCAGCAGCGGCCTCTACGACGTCCTTGAGCTCATCCTCGACAGGGGGCTCGTCATTGACGCATTCATACGGGTCTCCCTCGTCGGCATCGAGATCCTGAAGATCGACGTCCGGGTCGTCGTCGCCAGCGTCGACACCTACCTCCGCTTCGCCGAGGCGTGCAACCGGCTCGACCTGGAGGCCGGTCCACGCAAGAGCCCGGGCCTGCCCGACCTCGTCGGGGAGATCACCGAGTCCGGCGCACGCGGCAAGTCCAAGGGGGCGCTGTCCGGCGCCGCCGAGACCATCTCGGACGCCTTCAAGCAGGCGCGGGACGACGACGGCGAGCGCGAGTCCAGGCCGCGCGCCCGCAAGTCCACAGCGTCCCGCAGGAAGGAGGAGCAGGAGTGAGCACGTACGTGTACGCCATCACCGCGAGCTCCCACCCCACACTCCCGAGCGCCGTGGGCGGCGTCGGCGACCCGCCCCGCCAGCTGCGCATGCTCAAGCAGGGCGATCTGGCCGCCCTCGTCAGCGACGCCCCGGAAGGGCTGCGCCCCAAGCGCAAGGAGCTGCTGGCCCACTCGAACGTGCTCGCCGAGGCGGGCGCGGTCGGCTGCGTGCTGCCCCTGCGGTTCGGCAGCGTCGCCCCCGACGACGAGACGGTCACCGGCGTCCTCGCCGAACGCGCCGAGCACTACAAGGAGCGGCTCGCGGCCCTGGACGGCAAGGTCGAGTACAACATCAAGGCCAGCCACGCCGAAGAGGCGGTACTGCACCGGGTGCTCTCCGAGAACCCGGAGATCCGGTCCATGACAGAGGCCAACCGTCAGGCGGGCGGCGGCACCTACGAGGAGCGGCTGCGGCTCGGCGAGATGGTGGTCGCCGCGATCAAGGCCCAGGAGGCCGAGGACGCGACCGACGTGCAGCACACCCTGGAACCGGCCGCGGACGCGGTCAGCGTGGGCCCCGAATCCTCCGGCTGGCTCGCCAATGTGTCGTTCCTGGTGGACCGCGGCGGGGCCGAGACGTTCCTGACGGCCGTGGAGCAGCTCCGCAAGGGCCATCCGCACCTCGACCTGCGTCTCAACGGCCCGCTGCCGCCGTACAGCTTCGTCGAACCCGGCCCCGCCGAGCCCGCGGGGACCACGATCGGCGCGGAGAGCGCGGAGGAGTGATGCCGTGGGACTGCTCGGGGAGGTGCTGCTGCTGCCGTTCGCCCCGGTGCGCGGCAGCGCATGGGTAATCGGACAGGTCTTGAACGAGGCGGAGCGCCTCTACTACGACCCGGCGACGGTGCGCGCCGAACTCGCCGCCCTGGAGGAGCAGTTGACCTCGGGCGAGATCGACGAGGAGGAGTTCGACCGCCGGGAGGACGAACTCCTCGACCGGCTGGAGATCGGGCTCGCGCGACCGGCACCGGAAAACTGATGGGACGGCAGGATGAACCGATTGGCACTCGGCCTCGCGGTAGGGGCCGGGTACGTCCTCGGACGTACGAAGAAGATGAAACTGGCATTCGCCATCGGCACCATGGTGGCCGGTAAGCGGATGCATCTGAGCCCGCGGGCGCTCGCGGATCTGGTGTCCCAGCAACTGCAGAACAACCCGCAGTTCAAGGAGATCGGGGACCAGCTGCGCGAGGACCTGCGTGGCGTCGGCCAGGCCGCGTCGGGCGCCCTAGTCGAGCGGCAGCTCGACGCCTTCGCCGACCGGCTGCACGGGCGTACCGCACAGGTGCGTGACCAACTGGAGGGTGTGGTTCCCGAGACGCCGGATCTCGGCCTGGAGGACGAGGAGGACGAGGAGCCGGAGTCCGAGGAACTGGAGTCCGAGGAGCGGGAGTCCGAGGAGCCCGAGGCCGAGGACGAGGAGCCCGAGGAGGCGCCGCGTCGGAAGGCCGCCAAGAAGGCTCCGGCGAAGAAGGGCGCCGCGAGGACCGCCGAGTCGGCGGTCAAGAAGGCGCCCGCCAAGAAGACCGCGACCAAGAAGGCCCCCGCGAAGAAGACCGCGGCCAAGAAGACGGCAGCGAAGAAGACGGCCGCCAAGAAGACGACCGCCGCGAGCGGGGCCGCCCGTAGCGCGCGGGCCCGGGTGCCGAAGGGTGGTGGCGAGCGATGACCGAGACGCTCGGATCTGCGAGTTCGACCGCCCGCGGGGCGAAGGAGTCGCTCAGCGGCGTCGCCCAGAGCGAGGCAGCCGACCGGCTCAAGGCCGAACTGCGGGACTACGTGGCCGCACAGGCCACGCGACTGCTGACCGGCGCCGGCCGCAAGCTCGGCGAGACCACGCTCAAGCTGAACGACATAGCCGACGGCAAGAGCCCGGGCTTCGCCAAGCTCGCCCTGGACGGCGGCCGCAAGCTCGCCGAGGGCAAGGGACCTCTCCGCTCCGCCATGGAGCTGGGCGCCTCCCGGGCCAAGGACAGCGTGAGCGGGGCGCTGAAGAACCTCGTCGGCGGCAAGGGCAAGCGCAAGGGCGGGGCCGGCAAGAAGCCCACCGTCATCCTCGAGTACGTCGATGTGGGCGTCCCGCTGCGCACCGCGTACGACCAGTGGACCCAGTACCAGGACTTCAGCACCTTCGCGAAGGGCGTGAAGAACGCGAACCGTGCCGACGACACGAGTTCCGACTGGCAGCTGAAGGTCTTCTGGTCCAACCGCAGCTGGAAGGCGCACACCACCGAGCAGGTCCCCGACGACCGCATCGCGTGGACGTCGGAGGGAGCCAAGGGCACCACGAAGGGTGTCGTCTCCTTCCACCGGCTCGCCGAGAACCTCACCCGGGTCCTGCTGGTCATCGAGTACTACCCCAAGGGCCTCTTCGAGAAGACCGGCAACATCTGGCGCGCCCAGGGCCGCCGTGCCCGCCTCGACCTCAAGAACTACGTCCGCTTCATCACCCTCAAGGGAGAGGCGGAGGACGGCTGGCGCGGGGAGATCCGCGACGGCGAGGTCGTCCGCAGCCACGAGGACGCGGTCGCGGAGGAGGACGAGGAGGCGTACGAAGGAGAAGAGGAGGAGAACGAGGAAGAGCCTCGCGCCGAGGAGGAGGACGAGGACGCGGAGACCGGGGAGTACGCGGACGAGGACGCGGAGGAACCGGAGGGCGAGTACGAGGCCGAGGAGGAGCCCGAGGCCGATTACGAGGACGAGGAGGAGCCCGAGGCCGTTTACGAGGCCGAGGAAGAGCCCGAGGCCGAGTACGAGGACGAGCCCGAGGACGCGCACGCCGGTGGCGGGAGCCGCCGATGACGACTCCCGGGCGGATGCCTCAGCCCTACGGCCACGACAGCGGCGCCAACCTGGCCGACATCCTTGAGCGCGTGCTCGACAAGGGCGTGGTCATCGCCGGCGACATCCGGATCAACCTGCTGGACATCGAACTCCTCACCATCAAACTGAGGCTCATCGTCGCCTCGGTGGACAAGGCGAAGGAGATGGGCATCGACTGGTGGGAGGACGACCCGGCACTGTCCACCCGGGCCCGTCGTGACGAACTCACCCGGGAGAACGCCGAGTTGCGTGAACGCCTGGCCCAGCTGGAGCCGGCCCGGGCACAGAAGGAGGCCCCATGACCGCACTGCGCTACGTCTACGCCGTCTGCCGCCCCTTTCGCTCGGCCCTCCAGGTCCAGCTGACGGGGGTGGCCGGGGCGCCCCCGAAGCAGCTGACACACCACGGTCTGATCGCCGTCGTCAGTACGGTGCCCGAGGCGGACTTCGCCGAGGAGCCGCTCAGGGCCCATCTGGAGGACATGGACTGGCTCACGGCGACGGCCCGCGCCCACCAGCAGGTCATCGACGCGCTCACCGTCGTCACCACCCCGCTGCCGCTGCGGCTCGCCACCGTCTTCCGGGACGACAGCGGTGTACGCACGATGATGGAAGCCCGCGAGGAGGACTTCCGGCGCATCCTCGACCGGCTCGAGGGGCGGGTCGAGTGGGGCGTGAAGGTGTACTCCGAAACGGAGCCCACGGAGGGCGTGCAGTCCCCGCCGCCCGCCGAGCCCGCGAGCACGTCGGGCCGTGACTATCTGCGCCGGCGTCGCACGCAGACGCGGGCCCGTGAGGACGTATGGCAAAAGGCCGCCGAATTCTCCGGACGGCTGCACGAAAAACTTTCCCGCTTCGCCGAGGACGCCCGGCTGCACGCCCCGCAGAGCGCCACGCTCTCCGGGGCAACCGGGCAGAATGTGCTCAATGCCGCCTATCTGGTGCCGCGCGCGGATTCCGAGGAATTCGTGGAACTGGTGGACCGGGAGAAGGACGACGCCCCCGGAATCCGGGTCGAACTCACCGGGCCCTGGGCGGCCTATTCGTTCACCGAGGAGTTCGCGGAGGAACGGGAGGAGCGGCAGTGACCGTCGTGGAACGCCGTGAGGTCGCCCTCGTGGACCTGCTCGACCGGCTGCTCGCCGGGGGCGTCGTCGTCACGGGGGACATCACCCTGCGCATCGCGGACGTCGACCTCGTCCGTATCGACCTGAACGCACTGATCAGCTCCGTCAACGAGCAGGTTCCTTCGCCCTGGGGGGAGTTGACGTGACATCGCAACGCAACCGCCTGGACCTCGAACCCGACACCGTGGAACGCGACCTCGTGAAACTCGTCCTCACGGTAGTGGAATTGCTGCGCCAGCTCATGGAGCGCCAGGCGGTGCGCCGCTTCGACACGGGTGAGCTGAGCGAGGAGCAGGAGGAGCGCATCGGGCTCACGCTGATGCTGCTCGACGATCGCATGACCGAGCTGCGCGAGCGCTACGGACTGCGGCCCGAGGACCTCAATCTGGACCTCGGGCCGCTGGGACCGCTGCTTCCCCGGGAGTGAGTTCGATTCAGTGAATTCAGTTCAGCGAATTCAAGTTCACTCCCGGCGTATCCTTTTTCTTACCACCGATACCAGCGGCCCCTGCCTCCTGCCGCGGTCGTACCGCGCATCACGAATCCCAGGAGCCACAGAACGAGGACCACGATCGCGATCCACCACAGTGCCTTCAGTGCAAATCCGGCACCGAAGAGAATCAGAGCCAGTAGCAGTACGAGCAGAATAGGAACCATAGTTTGACCTCCTGCTCGCCGAGTTACCAGAAAGGCGCGATTCAGGCGTCCTTTCGGCACAGAATTTCCCCGTGCAGCACGCTGAACCAGCCGTCGTCGTGGCGCCCCCACTCCCGCCAGGCCTCCGACACGGCACGCAACTGCTCCGCACTCGCGTGCCCGCTTTCGGTGGCCCGTTCGGCATACGCCGAGGTCAGCGTGCGATCCGCCCACAGCCCGCTCCACCAGGCCCGCTCGTCCGGCGTCGCGAAGGTCCAGGTGCTCGACGTGGCCGTGATGTCCGCGAGCCCCGCCCGCAGCGCCCAGGACCGCAGTCGGCGTCCGGCGTCCGGCTCGCCGCCGTTGGCGCGGGCGACCCGGCGGTACAGGTCCAGCCAGGCGTCCATCCCCCGGGAGGCCGGATGCCAGGCCATGGCCGCGTAGTCCGAGTCCCGGACCGCGATGAAGCCGCCCGGCCTGGCCACCCGCGTCATCTCGCGCAGCGCCCCGACCGGATCGCCGACGTGCTGGAGCACCTGGTGGGCGTGGACCACGCTGAACGTGTCGTCCGGGAAGTCCAGGGCGTGCACGTCGGCGACCGTGAAGCCGACATTCGCAAGACCGCGTCCGGCGGCCGTGGCCCGGGCCTGCTCCAGGATCTCCGGTGACCGGTCGACGCCGGTGACGTGACCGTCGGGGACCAGGGCCGCCAGGTCGGCGGTGATCGTGCCCGGGCCGCAGCCGACGTCCAGGACCGTCATGTGCGGCTTCAGCGAACCGAGCAGGTAGGCCGCAGAGTTGGCGGCGGTGCGCCAGGTGTGCGAACGCAGCACGGACTCGTGGTGCCCGTGCGTGTAGACGGCGGTCTCCTGCGGCTTCGCGGGCTTCGCAGGTGGCTTCGACATGCCGGTTCCCCTCGTCTCGTCGTAACGGCTCAGGGGGCGTACGGCCCCGGGGCGGTACCCGACACCGTACGCGCGCATGTCGAATGCTGAGACCTGCGTTTTACTATCTGGACAAGCTGGAAGGCTCCCCTGGCTGATCAGACGCCGCGCAGCGGCCGGTAGACCGTCAGCGCCTCCGGCAGCTTCTCCAGCGTCACCTCGCCGCCCACCTCGGTGACTTCGCCGTCGTAGGCGAGCAGCGCGCCCGGTGTGACGCCGGACAGGTGCAGCCGGCCGACCTGGACCGCGGCGTGGGCGGGGGAGCGGGTCAGCGGGCCCGCCACGGCGGCCGCGAGCAGGCGCAGTGCGGGCCGGCGGCCGCCGTGCACGACCCGTACGTCGAGCACGCCGTCCGCGAGATTCAGCCGCCGGGCGGGGGCGAGGCCCATCCGGTGGTACGTGCCGTTGCCGGCGAACAGCATCCACAACGGGTGGGCCCGGCCCGCTACTTCGGTGTGCAACGGGTGGCGGTCGCTGCGCAGGACGCGCAGGGCCGCGAGCACTCCGGCCGGCCACGCGCCGACCCGGTGCTCGAAGCGTTCCCTCTCGCGCACCAGCTCCGGATACACGCCGAGGCTGCACGTGTTGAGGAACAGACCCTGCTGTCCGTCACAGGTGAACCGGCCCACGTCCACGCGCACGGCCTCGCCGCGCTGGACGGCCCGGCTCAGATCGCGTTCGTCCTCCACGCCCAGGTCGAGGGCGAAGTGGTTCAACGTGCCGCCGGGCAGCACCGCGAGCGGCAGCCCGTGCAGCAGCGCGACCTCCGCGGCCGCGTTCACCGTGCCGTCGCCGCCGCACACGCCGAGTACCCGGGCCCGTTCCGCCGCCTTGTGCAACTCGGCCCGGGTGTCGTCCGGTTCGCACTCGACCAGCTCGGCGCGCGGCAGCAGGTCCAGCAGCGCGTGCACCCGGTCGGAGCTGCCCGACCCCTTGTTCGCCACGACGACCAGGCCGTCCCCCTCCGTCAGCGCCGGGACGTCCGTACAGGGCCGGGCCGGCGGGACCGCCCGGTCACGCGTCGGCACCATCCCCCGTACCGCGAACGCGGCACCCGCGCCGAGGGCCGCGCCCGCCAGCACGTCGCTCGGGAAGTGGACGCCGGTGTACACCCGCGACAGCGCGACCGACCAGGCGACCGGGGCCACCGCCAGGCCCCACGCGGGCGACTCCAGCGCGACACCCGTCGCGAACGCGGCCGCCGACGCGGCGTGACCGGACGGGAACGACGTGGTGATCGGCTGCCGCTTCAGCTGCCGGACCGCCGGTACGGGGTCCAGTACGGGGCGGGGCCGGCGCACCGACCGCTTGCCGAGGGTGTTGATGGTCAGCGAGGCCAGGCTCAGGGAGGCGATGCCGCGGACCGCTGCCCGGCGGCCCCGGGGTGTCCGGCTCGCGGCCATGGCGGCGGCCGTCGCGAACCACAGCACCCCGTGGTTGGCGCTCCGGCTCAGCTTCGGCAGGACCCGCTCGGCATACGGCCAGTTCCGCTCCGCGGCGAACTCGAACAGCCGGGAGTCGAGAGCGAGGAGCCGGTTGCGCAGGGCATGGCGGCCGCGCTTGGACAGGGTGAGGTCGACGTCTGGGCTCATACAGGGGTGGGTACCCTGAAGTCGCCGATTGCTGTCCGGCCAGTGGTGACCGACACACGGAGGAACCCGTACATGCGCCTGCTCCTCGTCCGCCACGGTCAGACCACCGCCAACCTGGACTATCTGCTGGACACGGCCGTCCCGGGCGCCGGCCTGACCGCGCTCGGCGAGCAGCAGGCCGCCGCCCTGCCCGAGGCGCTGGCCGACGAGGACATCGACGCGATCTACGCATCCACCCTGGTCCGCACCCAGCGCACCGCCGCCCCGCTGGCCGCCGCACGCGGCCTGGAGGTGCTCGTCCGGGACGGGATCCGTGAGGTGTTCGCCGGCGATCTGGAGATGCTGCGCGGCGACACGGAGGCCGGGCACACCTACATGAAGACCGTGTTCGCCTGGGTGGCCGGCGACACCGAACTGCGCGTGCCCGGCGGCGAGAGCGGTACCGAGGTGCTGGCGCGCTACGACTCGGTGATCGCCGAGGCCGCCGACAGCGGGGCCGGGGCCGTCGCCATGGTCAGCCACGGCGCCGTGATCCGGATGTGGACGGCGGCCCGGGCCGCCAACGTCGACGTCCCCTTCGCCGCGGCGCACCCGCTCGACAACACCGGGGTCGTGGTCCTGGAAGGGGCGCCCGAAAGCGGCTGGAAGGCGCTCTCGTGGGCGGGAGCGGTCGTCACTCCCGCGAGCGACAGCGGGCCCGCAGGACAGGCCGTCGACGAGGACGCGCCGTAGGGCTGCGGCCCGAAACCGCCCGGCCTTCGGAATATGCGTTTGCCCGGGCTCCTCGGCGGCCCCCACAATTCGACCCCATGGGACATCTGGAAGCCGCGCACCTCGAGTACTACCTCCCCGACGGGAGGGCGTTGCTCGGCGACGTGTCCTTCCGGGTGGGGGAAGGGGCCGTCGTGGCGCTGGTCGGCCCGAACGGCGCCGGCAAGACGACCCTGCTGCGGCTGATCTCCGGAGAGCTGAAGCCCCACGGCGGCACCGTCACCGTCAGTGGCGGACTCGGCGTGATGCGGCAGTTCGTGGGGTCCGTGCGGGACGAGACGACCGTACGCGACCTGCTCGTGTCGGTCGCGCCGCCCCGGATCCGCGAGGCCGCGAAAGCGGTGGACGCCGCCGAGCACGGGATCATGACCGTCGACGACGAGGCCGCCCAGCTGAAGTACGCGCAGGCCCTCGCCGACTGGGCCGAGGCGCGCGGCTACGAGGCCGAGACGCTGTGGGACATGTGCACCACGGCCGCGCTCGGCGTGCCGTACGAGAAGGCGCAGTGGCGGCAGGTGAGCACGCTGTCCGGCGGTGAGCAGAAGCGGCTCGTGCTGGAGGCGCTCCTGCGGGGCACGGACGAGGTGCTGCTGCTCGACGAGCCCGACAACTACCTCGACGTACCCGGCAAGCGATGGCTGGAGGAGCGGCTGAAGGAGACCCGTAAGACGGTCCTCTTCGTCTCCCACGATCGTGAACTCCTCGCCCGCGCCGCCGAGAAGATCGTCTCCGTCGAGCCCTCACCGGCGGGTGCGGACGCCTGGGTGCACGGCGGCGGCTTCGCCACCTATCACGAGGCCCGGCGTGCCCGCTTCGCCCGCTTCGAGGAGCTGCGCAAACGCTGGGACGAGAAGCACGCCCAGCTGAAGAAGCTGGTGCTGGCACTGCGTCAAGCCGCCGAGAACAGCCCCGACATGGCCTCTCGCTACCGCGCCGCCCAGACCAGGCTGCGCAAGTTCGAGGAAGCCGGCCCGCCGCCGGAGCCGCCGCGCGAGCAGGACATCAGGATGCGGCTGAAGGGCGGGCGCACCGGGGTGCGGGCCGTCACCTGCGAGGCGCTGGAGCTCACGGGGCTGATGAAGCCGTTCTCCCTGGAGGTCTTCTACGGCGAACGAGTCGCCGTTCTCGGCTCCAACGGGTCCGGCAAGTCGCACTTCCTGCGGCTGCTGGCCGGGGAGAGCGTGGCGCACACGGGGGAGTGGAAGCTCGGGGCGCGTGTCGTGCCGGGGCACTTCGCGCAGACGCATGCGCACCCCGAGCTGATGGGGCGGACCCTGCTCGACATTCTGTGGAAGGAGCATGCGCAGGACCGTGGGGCCGCGATGTCCCGGCTGCGCCGCTACGAGCTGACCCAGCAGGCCGAGCAGGCCTTCGACCGGCTCTCCGGCGGGCAGCAGGCCCGGTTCCAGATCCTTCTGCTGGAGCTGGAGGGTGTGACTGCCCTGCTCCTCGACGAGCCGACGGACAACCTCGACCTGGAGTCCGCCGAGGCTCTCCAGGAGGGGCTGGAGGCCTTCGAGGGGACGGTGCTGGCCGTCACGCACGATCGATGGTTCGCTCGGTCGTTCGACCGGTATCTGGTGTTCGGCAGCGACGGGCGTGTCCGTGAGACTCCGGAGCCGGTGTGGGACGAGCGGAGGGTGGAGCGGGCGCGGTAGTTCTCCCCGCCCCGCCGCCCCTACCCGTCCGCGGGCTGGTTGCTCACGACCAGCGCAGCAGTGCCCCCAACCCGCCCGCCGGGTCCTTCTCCGGCCCGGTCGGGGTCACCGACAACGCGCCGGCGCCCGTCGCGACCGCGCAGCGGAGCAGGGCGTCGTCGGCCCGGGCCGACCAGGAGTTCTGTTCGCCGAGGATCTTCAGGTCGGTACGGCGTACCGCCAGCTGGTCCGCGTCCTCGCCGACCCAGACCTCACGGTGGGCGTCGGGGCTGTCCGGGCGGATCAGGAGTTCGTCGATGCGGTGCTCGCGTGCGGCCTCGACCAGGGCGGGGACGCCCTCCACGGCTCCGGCGCGGCCCTCGGGCCCGGGATCGCGGGCCGCCAGGAACCGTTCCAGTTCCCGGGCCGCCCGCTGCCGTACGTGCTCCGCGCGGGCCTGTTCGACGTCCTCGTCGAGCAGCCTGCTGCCGGTGCCGTGCGGGGCCTCGACCACGAGGTCGTGCAGCCGCTGCGGCAGCCGTTCGTGCACGGTCCGCCGCTCGCGGTCGTCCCCCACGAGGATCAGCAGATCGGCGCGGGTCTCCTCCTGGCAGACGGTGAGCGCGTCGGCGATCTCGGCCGCATTGTGCTCCCAGGTGTTCTCCACCTTGAGCTGGAAGTGCCGCTCCGACCAGTCGGCCGTGCTCGTACGGTGCACCGGACGCTGCCGCCCGGTGACCGCGCCGACGTCCTGCCGGCCCAGCGCGGTGCGCAGCTCGAAGGCGGCGCCCCTGCGGTCGACGTACGCCACCACGCACACCGGGTCCTCGCCCGCCAGCTCCAGCAGGGGCGCGGTGTGCGGCAGCGGGGCCCAGCGGGAGCCGTCGCGCTGCGGGGCGCGGGCCAGCGGCGGATCCAGGGCCACCTCACCCGCCCGGGCGAAGATCGCGCGACCGTGCGGTTCCGACGAATGCTCCAGCCCTTCCAGTGCTTCCTGTACGGCCCGGCAGGTCGCGTCGTCGGCGCCCTGCCCGGCCAGCTCGCGGGTCAGGGCCCTGGCTGTCAGGTGCCGCTCATGAGGGGTGTCCTCCGTATGCCGGGACGTGCCCACGTACACGGAGGCCCAGGGCCCGGGGTGTTCGTACAGTGGATGCAGGAAGGCGAGATCCATGGCTGTCTCCCGTACTCCGCTCGGGTGCTGTGCTCAGCGGGCGGGTACCCGGACCGCATGATTGAACACGACGAGCGGGGTACCACCATGACCGGAGTCGACCCCGGCCGGCTGGACGACCAGCAGCTCATGAAGGAGCTGGAGACCATCCACCGGACGCGCCACGACACGCTGCTGTACGGCTCGAACGACGCGCTGCGGGCCCACAACGACCGCATGGCGCAGCTGGAGGGCGAATACCTGCGCCGCAACCCCCGCCGCACCGTGGCCGCGGGCCGCACCCGCGAGGGCGCCCGCGACCGCGGCGCGGGGTGAGAGGAGGCGGGAGGAGGTGGGAAGAGGCGGGAGGCGGGCCGCGTCAGACGGCCTCCCTCTTGGACTCCCTGGCGAACACCTCCAGGAACGTCTCGCAGAACGCCTTGAGATCGTCCGGCTTGCGGCTGGTGACCAGCTTGTTGGTGCCGTGGTCGCAGATCCGCACCTGCTCGTCGACCCAGGTGCCGCCCGCGTTGCGGATGTCCGTCTGCAGGCTCGGCCAGGAGGTCAGCACCCGGCCGCGTACGACGTCCGCCTCCACCAGCGTCCACGCGGCATGGCAGATCGCGGCGACCGGCCGGCCCTGCTCGAAGAAGTCCCGCACGAACGCGACGGCCTTGCTGTTCGTCCGCAGATAGTCCGGGTTGGCGACCCCGCCCGGCAGGACCAGCCCGCCGAAGGAGTCGGCCGACGTCTCGCCCACGACCTCCTGCACGGGGAACTTGTCCGCCTTGTCGAGATGGTGGAACGCCTGGATCGTGCCCGGCTTCGTCGACACGAGCACCGGCTCATGGCCCGCGTTCACCGCCGCCTGCCACGGATCGGTGAGCTCGACCTCCTCGACGCCCTCGGGTGCGGTCAGAAATGCGATACGCATGTTGCCTCAACTCTCTTTCGTGGCACGTCCCACAGCGCGGTGGCGCCGTAGCCGCTGACCCGCGGGCCCGGTCGCCGCTTCTGCGGGCTCACTCGCCCGGCGCTGCACGGCTGATGTCGGCCAGCGCCGAGTCGGGGTCCTCGGTCTCCGCGAGATCGCCGAGGCTGACGACGCCGACCGGCAGCCCGTCCTCGACGACCGGCAGCCGCCGTACCGAGTGCTTCCGCATCAGGGCGACCGCGACGGACACCCGCTCGCCCGGGCCGATCACCACCGGATTGCGGGTGCACACCGACCGGGCGCTCACCGTCAGCGGATCGGCGCCGTCCGCGACCGCCCGCACCGTGATGTCACGGTCGGTGAGGACGCCCACGACGTCCTGGCCGTCGGCCACCACGACATCACCGATGTCCTGTGCCCGCATCAGCTGTGCCGCCTCGACGAGCGAGGCGTCCGGGCGGACGGCGACCACGCCCGGCGTCATGACGTCCTTCACGAATTCAGCCATCGCTGGCCCTCCTGCGTTCCCGGCCGGTGACGGGTGCCGCGGCCGTGGCGGCGTGACCCCGCCCGCAGTACCCGCAGACCGGGCCGCTATGCCTTCGTCCGGCGCGTGGACCGCCCGCCCCCGGTCAGGCGGTCAGGGCCTCGGCCAGCTCCTGGACGTTGGCGTAGCGCTTCGAGCGCGGCAGGCGCTCCATCGGATCGACCAGGGCGTCGGGGGCGTACCCGCGGCGCAGCACACTGATCAGCTCCCGTGGGGTCGCCGGGAACGAGCTGCGGCCCAGGAACCGGGCCAGCTCCAGCCGGACCACCGCCAAGGAGGCCGTGGACGTCCCCGGCGCCACCGGGCCGCCCGCGACCTCCAGGTCGTCGTCGGCGGTCGGTTCCGGATCGTGCCACTCCTCCGTCCGGGTGGGATGCCCGGATCGCAGCAGCCCTTGCAGTTCGTGCTTCATCTCGTCGTCGCGATGGACGCTCAGCCGAGCACTGCCTCGCTGCATGACTCCCTCCAGATCTTCGCGTTCGCACCGCGTACCCGCACATCGGTGGCCGACACAGGGTTTGGCGATGCCAGGGAGGGTGACCCGGATCTCATCCCCCACATACGTTCGGTTCTGGGGAAGGACCAGGCCATGGCACTGCTCGCTGTGCTCCTCCCGCTTCTGATGCTCGGCGTGATGCTGGCACTGGGCCGCTACGAGGAACTGCTGCTGCCGAGGGAACAGGACGAGGACCGCCGCCCGGAAGGGGCGGCGCTGGGTCACTGAGGCGCCGGGCTACTCGGCCGGCTGCCCGTTCACCAGCCGACTGTGTTGCAGCCGGTGTGATCAGCGGGTTCGACTTGCAACGTTGCGTGTGCGACGCCATGCCGTTCCCGGAGTACATCGCGGGCCTGGTCCAGCACGTCGTGGCCGTCTGCGAAGTTGTCGGTGACCAGGTGCGCGGTAGCCACGTTCATACCGGAGGTCAGTGTCCACAGGTGCAGGTCGTGCACGTCCTTGACGCCGGCGACGGTTGCCAGGTCGTCGGCCACCACACCCGGGTCCATCCCGGCAGGGGCGTGCTGTCCCAGGACGGCGAAGACTTCCCGTCCCAGTCCGACAGCGCGCACGGCCACAAAGATGCCGATGGCCAGAGCCACCACGGTGTCCCAGACGGGCTGGCCGGTCGCAGCCACCAGCCAGCCGGCCAGGATCACTCCGACAGAGCCCGCGGTGTCGGCCGCGACTTCCAGGTAGGCGCCCTTCACGTTCAGGCTCTCGGCTGCTCCGGACCGCAGAAGGAGCAGTGCCACCAGGTTGACGATCAGGCCGATCGCGCCGACGACAAGCATGGGACCCGAGGACACCTCGGCCGTGTTGCCGATCCGGCTGACCGCCTCGAACACGACGTACACGGCGACGCCGAACATGAGAAGCACCGACAGCAGTGAGGCGAACACCTCTGCGCGGTACGAGCCGTACGTGCGGCGGCCCGTAGGGTCGGTGCGTGTGGCCACCCGGGTCGCTACGAGAGCGGCTCCCAATGCCACCACGTCCGCTGCCATGTGTCCGGCGTCCGACAGCAGCGCGAGCGAACCCGACAGCAGGCCGTAAAGCAATTCGACTAAGAAATACGAGCTGATCAGCCCGAACGATACTGCGAGGCGCCATCGGTGCCGTCCTCCGGCGTGGCTGCCAACTCCATGGTTGTGGCCGTGGTTATGGGTGCCCATGACTAGTTCCCCTCCCCTTGTTCTGCCGCTCGGCCCTGGAAGAAAAGCACGGACCGGGAAATTGAGCAAAGGCTGCATCGGTGACCGTTGTCATCACCGAAAAGGGGAATCCAGTACCGGAGTTCACGGAGCGGGGCGCCGGCCCGCCGAGCAACTCTCGCGCGGGCGAAGGTCCTACGGTTCGTGGAGCGCTGTGGCCCTTTCGGTTACTCGGCGCGCGGTTGTGTCGCCGTCATGCCCCGGAGCAGGACCTGTGTGGCCTCCCACAATGCGCTCTCCAGGTCGAATGGAGACCTCGCCAGAGTCCAGCGCAGCACCATTCCGTCGATCATGGACGCGAAAGCCAGCGCGGCAGTGTGCGTATCGGACCTGCCTGCGCCGGAACTGCCCATCTGCGTCAGTAGAGTCGCGATTTGCTCGACGAACTGTTCGTGATGAGAGTCGAAGCAGGTGCGGATGTCAGGGATAGTGCGCGCCAGGGCCAGCAATTCCAGGGCCAAGGGTGCCCGGTCGGGATTCTTCATCAGTTCGCCGGCGAATGCCCGCACGAGGTGCTGCAGGCGGTCGGCAGCAGGCGTTTGACTGTCCATGACGGCCTGCATGGCGTCCGCTTCGTGGGCGAGCATCTGGTGGACGAGGCCGGTCGCCAGCTCCTCCTTGCTCTTGAAGTACCAGTACAGCCCCCCTTTGCTCACTCCCGCAGCCTTCACGACATCGTCCATGCGGGCGTTGTGGTAGCCCTGCCGCGCAAAGACCACGGCGGCGGCCTCGAAGATCTGATTCTTCCGGGTCGCGACACGATCCTCGTCGACTGTCATGAGCATCCGTTCTGCGCGAACTGCTGCGCCTTCCACGAGAAGGCATGGAAGCGGGGATCGTTTCCATTACCACCAAAAGTATCACTAGACCGGCTGGTCGGTCTAGTGCCATACTCGACTCGACCGACCAGTCAGTCGAGTGAGGAGTGGCGTATGTCCCCCCGTAGGCAGCCGGGAAAGGGTGGCTACGGCCCGCCCCTTCTGAACCGGCTCGGAACCTGGTGTGCCACTCACGTATGGAAGGTCCTGGCCGCTTGGCTGATCGTCCTGGTGGCGGGCGGATTACTGGTCCCGAAGTTCACCGACAGCCTCACCGGCTCCTCCCTGAAGGTGACCGGCTCGGAGTCGGCCCGGGCCGAGAAGGTGATGAAGGAGGACTTCGACAGCGCCGTCACCGAGGACGTCGTCGTGGTCTTCGACTCGACCACCCGCTCGGTGAAGGACGCCGCGTTCCGGGACGTCGTCGAGCAAGGCATCGCGGAACTGCGCAAGCAGCCCGGCGTGGCCGCCATCGAGGACCCGTACGCACCCGGCGGCGAGGCGCAACTAGCCCCTGACGGCCGCACCGCGCTCGTCCTTGCGGGGCTGACCGGCGACGAGCGTGACCGGCAGGGCGCCGCTCCGGACATCCAGAAGGCCCTGGACCGTATCGACGGCGACGGCGTCGACGTCATGCTGACCGGCTCCAGCGCGCTGAACGCCGCCGTGGTCGAGCAGGAGGACAAGGACCTCGCACGGGCCGAGTCCATCGGCGTGCCCATCGCGCTGCTCGTGCTGCTGATCGCGTTCGGCACCCTGGTGGCGGCCGGCCTGCCGATCCTGCTGGGCGTGGCCGCGCTGATGACGTCGTTCGGAGTGCTGGGCGCGCTCAGTTATCTGACGAGCTTCGACACCTTCGTCCAAGCCGTCGTCACCATGCTCGGCCTGGCGCTGGGCATCGACTACTGCCTGTTCATCGTCACCCGTCAGCGCGAGGAGCTCCAGGCGCAGCCCGACCGCCCGATCGCTCAGACGGTCGGCGCCACCATGGCCAGCGCCGGCAAGGCCGTGCTCTTCTCCGGCTTCACCGTGCTGATCTCGGTCGCGGGCCTGCTCCTCGTACGCGCCCCCGTGTTCCGTTCCATGGCCTTCGGCGTCATGGTTGCCGTCGCCGTGATGCTGACCGTGGCGATGACCCTGCTCCCGGCCGTGCTCGCCCTGTGCGGCAAGAAGATCAACAGGCTGGCCGTCCCTGGACTGCGACGAGCCGTCAGCCACCCCGACCCGGAGCACTCGATCTGGGCCCGCTGGACCAAACTGGTGCTACGGCGCCCGCTGTTGATCGGCGGTGCCGCAGTACTGGCGCTGGGTGCGGCTGCCATCCCGGTCACCGGCCTGAAGCTGGGCTTCGATGTCGGGGCCAGTGCCGTTGCTGACGCGCCGGCCGGCGCGGGATACAACCTCGTCTCTGAGAAGTTCGCCCCCGGCGCCGCCACCCCCATCCAGATCGCCGTCACCAGCGAACAAGGTGCCTTCGACGACGAAGATCTCACCGCCATGGACCGGTTGGCGACTCAGGTCGAGGGCCATGACCAGGTCGACAGCGTCTTGTCGGTCACCGCACTGCTCAAGGAACAGACCGGACGCAGTGACAGCGCAACCCTGAAGGCGGCCCTGGCCAAGAACAGTGCCTCGCTCGACCGGATCGTCAACTCCCGCGCGGACGCCGCCATCCTCACCGTCTTCTCGAAAGCGGCACCGGACGCGGACGAGGCCATCGATCTGGTGCACTGGATCCGCGACACCGCCGCCCCGCGCACGGAGAGTTCCGCCGACGGACTGACCATCGCCACCGGCGGACTGACCGCGCAGACCGTCGACGTCGCCAACGAGATCGACCGCTCGACCCCCTGGGTGCTGGGCGCCATCCTCGGTCTGTCCTTCGTGCTGCTCCTGCTCGCCTTCCGGAGCCTGTTGCTGGCGTTCAGCGCGATCGTGATGAACCTGCTGTCCGTCGGCGCCGCGTTCGGCCTGCTCACCTGGGTTTTCCAGGAAGGTGCGGGAGAGTCGCTGCTGGACTTCACCAGCCGCGGCTTCATCCAGGCCTATCTGCCGCTGCTGACCTTCGTGGTGCTCTTCGGACTGTCCATGGACTACGAGGTGTTCATCATTTCCCGAATGAAGGAGGAGTGGGACCGCACCCGGGACAACACCCGCGCCGTGACCGTCGGGACCGTCCACACGGCCAAGGTCATCACCGCGGCCGCCGCCATCATGGTGGTCGTCTTCGCCGCCTTCATGATCACGAAGGTGGTCGAGGTGAAACAGATGGGCTTCGCCCTGGCTGTGGCGGTTCTGGTCGACGCAACTCTGATCCGGGTGGTCGTCGTCCCCGCCGCCATGCGCCTGGCGGGCGACGCCAACTGGTGGTTGCCCAGCTGGCTGGACAAGGCGCTCCCGCGCGTCGACCTCACCGAAGGAGCCAGTCCCGCTGCAGCCGACAACCGCACCGACCCGGCAGTACCCGCTCCCGCGCAAGCAACGAGGACATCGAGCACGTCTGCGACATCCTCTGACTGACCGCGTTGCTTGCGCACACCGGGAGCAGACATCACTGACTTACTGCCGACGCCGACGCGGCGGTGGCTGGGCCTGGTCTGCCTGACCGCGGCACTGCTGATCATCGGACTGGATGTCACTGTCCTGACGATCGCGCTGCCGACCCTGGCCACCGCCGTCGGAGCCTCTACCTCCGAATTGCAGTGGATCACCAACGCCTTCACCTTGCCATTCGCCGCGCTGCTGCTGCCCTCCATGGCACTGGGCACCCGCGGCCGTAAGCACCTTCTGATGGCCGGCCTGGCGCTCTTCGCGGCAGGATCCGCCGTCGCCCTGCCGGCGGACAGCGCGGCCGGCCTGATGGCCTCGCGGGCCCTCATGGGGGCGGGTGCGGCGGCGACGGTACCTCACGCGCTGTCGCTCGCACCCACCCTGGCGTCACCAGAGGGCCGGGACGGGGCCGCGGCCGTGGCCTCGGCGGGCTTCGCCCTCGGCCTGCCTCTCGGTCCCGTCGTCGGGGGCTGGCTGCTGGCCGCCTACGGGTGGCATGCGATCTTCGTGGTCAACATCGTGGTGGTTCTTGCCGCGTTGGTCGGAGTCGCACTGGCCGTCCCTGAGCAACGGCGGCGGCGCCGCGAACCCGTCGACGCCGTCTGCACCGTACTCGTCCTCGCCGGAACATGGGCTGTCGCGTATGCGGTCACTGAGGCGACCACCCGGGGCTGGGCCCACCCGGTGACTGTGCCTGTGTTCCTCGCGGGTGCCGCGCTGTTGTGCGCCATGGTGATCCGGCTGATCCGGACACGATCCCCGCTGGCTGACGCCGCCTTATGGCATCACCCGCGCTTCACCTGGGCGATCTGCACGCTGTCGTTCATCACGCTGATCCTGCTCGCGCTGCTGTTCATGATTCCCCAATACCTGCAACAGGTGCAGGGATACGACGCCTGGGCCACCGGCGTCCGTCTGATGCCCATGATGGTCGGGTTCGCTCTGGGAACAGTTGCCGGCAACCGGCTCGTGACCGTCGCCGATGCCAAATGGACCCTCGTCCTCGGCATGTTGCTGTGGTCCTTCGGGCTGTTGTGGATCGGGCAACTGAGCCACGGCAGTTCCTATCCGGTAGCCGCCGGTGCGCTGGTCACCACGGGCCTCGCCCTCGGTTTCACCCTCCCCACCGCTCTCAGCGCGCTCACCGGTTCGCTGCCGCCCGAGAAGGCTGTGACCGCACACGCGCTCGCCAACACCTGCCGGCAGATTGCGGCAGCCTTCGGGATCGCCGTGATGGGTGCCGTCCTCAACACCACCTACCGACGGGAGTTACGCGAGGAGGCGCCCGCCGACCTGGCCGACGGGGTTGTGGATGAGGCGCGTCAGAGCATGGCCGGCGCAGCCGAGGCCGCCGCCGCGCTGCCCACGAGAGAGGGTGAGGACCTCGTGACCCTTGCTCAGCATGCCTTCGTCACCGGGATGACCACCACGGCGCGGATCGGCGCGTCCGTCACCGCCCTCCTGGCCCTGCTCCTCATGGTGCGCATGCCCACACTTCGGCGTGCCCCGCGCCGAGCCCCTTGAGAAGCAGGCACACGGCAAGGCGGCGGCCCCGCACTCCCGCTCACGCGGTGGGGCCGCCGCCGACAACTCCGATGGGCTCACCTCGCGCTGACGCGCGCCCGCACCCCCGGATTCGGTCGAAGGTTCACCAACAGCTCCGGCGTCACCTCCGCGCCCTGCGGGAGCAGTTCGAACGCCAGCCGCTGATTGAGCACCACAGTGAGCAGATGCCCCTCCATCGTGGCCAGATGGCTGCCCGGGCAGACGTTCCCACCGGTCCCGAAGGGGAGGTAGGCGCCCTTGGGCAGCGCCTTCTCCCGTTCCCGGGTGAAGCGATCGGGGTCGAAGCGCTCCGGGTCGGTGAACACGTCGGGATTCCGGTGGAGGCTGAAGGCATTGAGGAAGATCATGGTCCCGGCCGGAACCGCGTACTCACCGACCACCGTGTCCCTGATCGCCTGCCGGGGGATCACGGCAGCCGGCGGGTACAGCCGCATCGCCTCCTTGAACACCTGCAGACAGTACGGAAGTTGAGACAGGTCCTCGAAGCGCACCGACCTCTCGCCCAGGACCGCGTCGATCTCGTGGTGCACCCGCTTGAGGACGTCGGGATGGCGGGCAAGAAGGTACAGCGTCCACGCCTGCGCGTCGGCCGACGTCTCCTGGGCCGCGCCCCATGCGGTCAGCACCTCGTCGAGCAGCAGCTCCTCGCTCATCGCAGTGCCGTCCTCGTAGCGCGAAGCCATCAGATCGCCCAAGATGTCTTCAGGAAGTTCAGCGCCGCCCTCCGCCGCCTCCTGCCGTTCCCGGATGAACTGGGCAATCCACGCACGGATGCCTGTCATTGCCCGCCGCGCACGCCGGTTCCGGGGCACGGGCACCCACAGGGGGAGCGCTGCCGGACTGGTGATGGCGTGCATCTCCCACTCGAAGGCCTCGGTTATGGCGTCTGCCAGGGCCCTGTTGTCCCGGCTGGAGGCTGTGAAGAGGAGCCGGCTGACAATGTCCATCGTCAGGGTGTTCATCTCCGCGACCAGGTCGACGTCGACCCCGTTGCGCCAGCGCTCGGCCAGGCTCTCTGCCGTCGAGACGACGGCCTCCGCGTGGCGGGGTATGCGGCGGGGTGAGAAGTGAGGCAGTACCAACCGCCGCTGCTTCTTGTGGAGTTCGCCTTCACTGGTGAGCAGCCCGTTGCCCATCAGCGGGGTGAGCGCGCGCGTCTGCCGCTTGCCCCGGCCGAAATCCTCCGCGTTCTCGATCAGTACGTCTCGGGCCGCGGCCGGTGTCGAGACCGTGGCGGCGAGACTGCCGCCGATCCGGAAGGCCATGACGCCGTCCGACGCTGAGGCGAGCCGGTGCAGGGTCGCGATGGTGTCGGCCTGGAGAGCCGTGGCGTGTCCGAGCAGCCCACCACCGGGCGCCATGGACAGCCGCCGAGTATGGGGCGATGAAGGGCCCTGCGACGGGGCTACGGTGGTCATACCTAGGCCTCCTTCAACGGCGAGCGCTCCAGCAGCGTCCCCGCCTTCTTGTGCGCGCGGGACTCCCGCCACAGGCGGCGCAGGGAGAACGCCAGGCCGGCGCTCTCGGTCAGCCGGTAGGCGGAATCCTGGGGAAGGCCGGCCACCAGCCGTGCGTGTGCGCGGGGAAAGCTGTGGTACGGCAACCCCGGCATCAAGTGGTGCAGGGCGTGCAGCCTCAGCCCCACCGGCGCCCACAGCTCACCCAGTAGCCGGGCCCGCGGGTGGTTCACGGTGTCCATCATCTGCTCCACGATGCTCATCTCGTCCTCGTCACCGAGGTAGCGGTGTGCGGCCAGCAAGCGGAGAGAGTTGGTGAACGCGATGGCGACGAACAGTGCGTACCACTGCGCCAGTCGCTCCAGTGGCACCACACCCAGCGTCAGCAGGGTCGCGGCCGTTGCGATCCACGCCAGGCAGAGCAGTTCCTGGCCGCGCCACAGCCACTTCTCCCCGGCGGTGGGCTGCCGACCCCGGTACTCGAAGTCGATCTTCAGAGCCGAGACATTGCGGTACAGGTACTCCCGGATGCTGGGCACGAACCACGACAGCGGCGTGAGCACGGCGAACCGGTAGGGGCCGAAGAACGGCAGGAACAGCGGCGTGATCAGCAACCCCACGATGTTCGAGGGCGCCATCCGCGCGAGCGGCAGGTACTCGGCGTCCTGCGCGGTGCCGTACAACTTGCGGTTGTGGTGCTCGCCGTGGCACTCGTACATGAAGACCGGCACCATCATGGGGATGCCGAACACGGCGTTCCACCAGACGCGGAACGGCCCGAAACTCTTCTTGGCCCGGAAGTGCGCAATCTCGTGAATGAAGGCGAAGCAGCGGTACGTCGCCAGGACCGAGACCAGGAACGCCGCCACACCCAGGATCGTGAAGCCACCCAGCGGCTCCACCGCCCAGAATGCCGTCCCAGCGAGCAGGACGCTGAGGGTGAAGTCACTCCAGTAGACCGCCATCCGCGGGCGGAACAGCCCGCGCAGCAGGTCGTGCGCCTCCTTCACGGAGAACCGCTCCATCGCGGTGACCAGCTGAGGCTCCCATGGAATCGCCGTCTTCTGTGTCTGCTCCCCGGTCGTCATCAGGCGCCTCCCCGGCGGCGTCGCCGCAGCGCCCGACGCACCTTGCGCACCCTCGTGTCGGCGATGTCCAGCAGCGTTCCCAGCGATGTCATGGCGACGAGCATCGGGCCGGAGCCGGCCGGGATGACCGGCCGGTACTCGGTACCGGTCACCTGCATGAACTCGGGCTCCTTGATGGCCGGCAGGGTCAGGTCGGCCCGTTCCAGCCGATGCACGTACGGCAGCCGCCAGATTCCCGGAAGGGCTGCGTGCGCGCGCATCCCCGCCTTGGTCGGAGGCAGCTTCTCGCCGTTGTCCAGCCGCCACAGCGCCCGGCGCTCCAGGCCCTGGTGCCACTTCTCCACCAGCCCGGCGACCCGGTGCGGGTCCAGCCGGTGCCAGGGAGCGGACTGGGACAGGAACAGCCGTCGTTCCAGTCCCGCCCGAAGACGCGCGTGCTCCACACTCTCCTCGTCGGTGCGGCCGCCCGTCTCGGTCAGCCAGCGTGAGACGCGGTACCGGCCCAACAGCGCCGCCCCGAAGACCATGTAGTCCAGGAGGTGGTCCAGGATGAAGAAGCGGCTGTCGGCGATGGCGGGCCCGTACTTCGAGCGCACCATCGAGCGGATGATGCGCCAGTCCGCGGTGGCGGCCCGGTTGACGTGGTCGAGGTAGTCCATGTCGAGCCGGCCCTGCTGCACATCGCGCTGCGCGATGTTCGCCAGATGCCAGGCGGTGACCATGGACAGGCTGATGCCCTGGCTGTAGAAGGCGTCGATCATGCTGGAGGCGTCGCCGACCATGGCGTAACGCTTGGGAGAGATAAAGGTGTTGGTCATGCGCTGGACGTCGCGGTAGGCGCTGAACTCCAGAACGTTCTCCTCCTTGAGCCAGTCCAGCAGCGGATACCGGCGCAGGACCTTCCAGAACACCTCGCGGGCGTTGCCCTCCTCCGGCGGGCGCTGCTGGCTGTAGGTGATGCCGACGCTGATGCGGTCGTCCTTCAGCCGGATCAGCCAGATCCAGTACCCGTCGCCCCACAGGTGCACGGTGGTGCGTTCCCGGTCGGTCACCTCGCCGTCGGGGAAGGCGAACTTCCAGCGGTCGTCGAACAGGTCCTGGGTGCAGTTGGAGAACTGCGCCCAGGCCGCCGTTGTGGAGAACCCGTCGTCAAGGGGGATGTCGTGGCCGAAGCGACGGGACAGCAGACGGGTGCGGCCGGTGCAGTCGGCGATCCAGCGGGCGGAGATCTTCCCGCTGCGGTCCTTGTCGCGGGAACTCCACTGCAGCGTATGGTCGTTGTCCTCGTCGCCAAGGACGACGTCCCGGATCAGACCGCAGTCCAGGAAGATCAGCCCCGGTGTGGCGCGGGCGCGGTCGCGCAGCACGGCCTCGACCTCGGGACGGACGATCTGGGCGTCGTTGAACATGGTGCGGTGGAACAGGGGGTTCTCGATTTTCTCGATCCAGTGCGGCGGCAGCGTGCTCTGGAAGCCCCATTCCGAGACGGACTCGTCGAAGTCGGTACGGCCCTCAAGCCCGTGAACCATCCAGAAGCCCTTCTTGCCGAAGGACTCCTCCAGCGTCTCGTCGAGCTCGCCGAGGCCGCGCAGGAAGGCGTTGGAGAACACCAGGAGGGACTCGCCGACCTTGTAGCTGGCCTGCTGCTTCTCCGTCGGCTGGTCGATGCAGACCACCGACATGCCGCGCTTGGCCAGTGCGATGGCGGTGATCAGACCTACGATCCCGTGGCCGACCACACAGACATCGGCGCGCACGTCGTCGTTCACGACCTTTTCGTCCTGCTCGCCGGCCGGCGCCACGGCGCGGACGCGGGACCGGGCGCCGTGCGTGGTCCTGGCGGTCGTCTTGTCAGAGTTGGGCACCGAATCTCCTCAGTCCGCGGTTCGGGGGGCCAGGCGGGCGAAGCGTCGCGCCACACGACGATGGCGATGTGCGAAGAGCTGCCGGACGGTCTGGCGGTAGACCGGGGTCAGCGGCCGAAGATGTGGCTTGAGCACATAGGTCAGGCGGTCGCTGAGGATCGTCCCGCCGTGCTCGCCCTCGATGATCCGCTCATGGATCCAGGCATGGGCCGACGACATCCGCGACACCTCCAGGAAGCGCCGCCCCTCCTCCCGCTCGGCGATGATGACGTCGTCGTAGTCGTACGGCAGCAGCCGGCCAAGCAGGATCCAGGAGCGGCCCAGCGGCTGCCCGAGCGGCACCCGCGCCAGCGACGGTGTGCCGATTCCCCGCATCTCCCTGGGCAGCGTCATGCGCATCACGGGGGAGAGTTCCTCGTTGATGCCCACGACCTCGGTGGCGCCGTTCCACACCTGGGCCGGATCGGCGCCGGGGAGAAACGTGGAGCGGTGGACCTGCTGCCAGAGGGCGTCGGGGACGCTTTCGAGGTCGGGGTAGTAGGCGAGCACCGAAGGGTCGGGACGGAAGGACGACCGTGGCGCGGTCGCCGTCGGCGTCCGGCCGGCGTCGTCGAGTGAGCCATTCATGAGGTAAGGCCTCCCTGCCGCTCCTGATCGGTCTCCGTCGGCAGGTACAGCCGGTAGCCCAGCTTCCGGGCCTCGTCGCGGAGCATGCGCACCAGATCGACGGAGAGCTTGTCGCCGTGACTGACGACGGGGTCGTGAAGGCGGTGGGCGATGATCATCGTTTCTGCGGTGCAGGCGTAGGTGACCCCGCTGGGGACGCCGAAGTCGATCCCGAGATCCCGGCCGCCCGGCATCCGGACGAGGCCGCCCGCGACCACGCGCAGATCGGGCCGGGCCGCCTTGAGCTGCGGGCCGACGTTCGGCGGCTGCGACACGTCGCACACCGCGGCGTCGCGCTTCACCAGCTCCGGCTGGATCAGCTGGTCCGGCGTCGACGTGGCGGCCAGGACCAGATCGCCGGCCGGCAGGACCGCCTCGGCGTCCACCGAGGTGGCCAGCAGCCCCTGCTCGACGAGTTCGGCCGTGATGTCCTGCATGCTCGCGCCGGACGCGGTCCGCCTGAGTACCGCCCGGGCCAGCGAGCCCGCCTGCGGTACGTCGTCGGCCTGCATCAGATGCCCGACCACGGACTCCAGGGCGGCGGCCAGACGGCGCTCACTGCGTGCCCGGTTGGCGGGGTTTCCCACCAGGACCAGCCGGCCTACCTTCTCCGCCAGCAGCATGCTGGACGCCAGACCGATCGCGCCTGCACCGCCCAGCACCACACAGCACGCCTCGCCCAGCTCGATGTCCTGTTGCCGTGCCGCCTCCTCCAGTCCGTCCACCGCGGCCGCCACGGTGTAGGCGTTGCCCGTGGTCACCGGAACCGGCACGTCCCGCAAGGCCGTCGCGTTCGCGGTGATGACCGACGTGTAGGCGCCGAGCCCCACCAGCTGGGCACCTCGCGCGACCGCGTCGTCGACGGCCTCCTGCACCAGCGCCGCGGACTTCGCGCTCGGCATGTCCAGCAGCCGCTGCGCCCCGTAGGGCAGCGCGAAGATCTCCCCGTAGGAGCTCTCGCCGGTGTCCGTCTCCACCCGGCACCGGCCGACCAGCATGGCGGCCGCTGTGTCGACGTTGCGGCACTGGTTCATCCGGTCGAACAGCACCCGTACCTGCTCGCCGGGCAGCTGGAGGCGGCTGTCGTAACTCTCGTAGCTCGCCAGGTCCGTGGGGTGGGCGATGAACGCCCATCGCGGCTCGCCGTCGCGAGGGCGCAGCCGCTCGGACCGCGTCACACCGGACACCTGGCCGTCAACCTCGCGAGGGGCGGGCCGCTCCGAGGCCGGCAGAAGGTGGGCGAAGAAGCGTGCGCTGTCGCCCCGTTCGATCACGTCCAGACCCCGGTCCAGCGCGCCCAGCAGGGTGTCGCAGTCCGCCTCGGTGACGTTCAGCGGCGGTTCGACCCGCAGCACACTGTTGGCGAAGTACGCGGGCGCCAGACGGATGCCCTCGTTGCGCAGGAGATAGCCGCACAGGAACCCGGCCAGCCCCTCCTGGTCGGCCAGTGAGCGGAACAGACCTTGCCGCGCATGGAGGTCCGGGTCGTCGGAGAGCTGCACACCGAGCAGCAGTCCCTGGCCGCGCACGTCCGCGACCAGCTCCGGATGCCGGGCGGCGACCTCACGGAGTCCGGCCAGCAGATACTCGCCCCGCTGGGCCACCTGCCGTACGAGGGCCCGGTCGTCGGCGGTGAGCAGATCGACCGCGCCCACGCCCACCCGGGAGCAGAAGGCGTTGCCGCCGAAGGTCGAGGTGTGCCGCAGCCCGAAGTCCTCGGTGAGGCTGTCCTGCCCGAACACCACGGCCCCGATCGGCACCATGCCCCCGCCCAGCGCCTTGGCCAGCGGCATGATGTCGGGGACCACGCCGTGGTGCTCGCACGCGAACATGCGTCCGGTGCGGCCGAGTCCGGTCTGCACCTCGTCGACGATCAGCTTGGCGCCGTAGCGGGTGCACAGCTCACGCGCGGTCGCGAGGTAGCCCGGCGGGGCCGGCACGATGCCGCCTTCGCCCTGGACGGGCTCGACGATGAACGCGGCGATGTCGTCGGGGTGTTCGTCGAAGACCTGCTCAAGGGCCCGCGGGTCCCCGAAGGGGATGTGGTGGAAGCCGGCCGAGGGCGCGCCGAAGGGTGTCTGGTAGCGGGGCCGCCCCGTGGCGGACAGGGCGCCGAGGGTCTTGCCGTGGAAGGAGTTGCGCGTCGAGACCACCAGCCGGCGGCCGGTGGCGGCACGGGCCAGCTTCAGGGCCGCCTCCACCGCCTCGGCACCGCTGTTGCACTGCCACACCTGGTCGAGGTGACCGGGCGCGACAGTGGCCAGCCGCTCCGCGAGCAGGGCGGACGCGCCGAGGACGGACGGGAGGGTGATGCTGGGTTCGGCCGACTCCTGTACGGCGGATATCGCCTTCCACATCTGCGGCGGGTTGTGCCCGAAGGGCAGGGCTCCGTAGGCGCCCGCGAAGTCGAGGTACTCGTTGCCCGCGCCGTCGTAGAGCCTGGTGCCCTCGCCCCGTACGTAGTGCACGTCGATACCGAGACCGTCGAGCATGCGGGCGATGTAGGGGTTGGCGTGACGGCGGTAGCGCTCGGCGGTCTCGTCCCGGGCGGCGACACCGCTCAGCCGGGCCCGCAGCGCGGCACGTTTTTCTTCGGCGGTGCTGGTGGGTGGGGTGGAAGCCACAGTTATCGTCCCTCTTCGGAGTCGAGTGCCGTCATCAGACGGTCGAGTTCTTCCTCGGACAGTTCGTCGAGGTGGTCCAGGGCGTGCCGGGCCTCGGCCGAGGTGGGGCCGCGTGTCGCGCCGGCCGTCGCGAGGGTGTGGGCGACCTCCCGCAGCGTCGCGCCCTCGGTGAGCACCGTGATCGGGATCGCCGCCCCCAGGTCGCTCTCCAGGCGGTTCTTCAGCTCCACGAAGGACACCGAGTCGACGTCCAGGTCCCGTGCGGACCGGTCGGGGACCAGCACGGCGGGGTCGGCGCGCATGATGTCGGCGAGGTGCGTGATGAGCCGCTCCAGGACCGAGTCCACGTCCAGAGCGGGCGCTGCCGCATCTGTCGGATCGTCCTGCCCGGTGCCTGACGTGCTGTCAGGTGCGGAGCCGGAGACCCAGTGCGAGCGGTGCTGCCAGGGATAGGTGGGCAGCGGCACCATCGGGCACGGGCCGGGGAAGACGGCGGACCAGTCCACGTCGCTGCCCGCGGACCACAGCTGTCCCACCGCCGCGTGCAGTCCGGGCAGTTCGCCCTGGCGGCGGCGCAGCGTGGCCACCGTGTGGATGCGTCCGTCCCCGGACCTGGCCTCGGCCAGGTGCTGTATGTGAGGGAGGAGCGCGGGGTGGGGGCCGATCTCCACGAAGCAGGTGATGCCGTCGTCGATCATCGCCCCCACGGCGTCGCTGAAGCGGACCGGGAGAGCGGCGTTGGCGGCCCAGTGCGAGGCTGTCAGATCGCCGCCCGCGTGCGCCGCACCCGTCACCGTCGAGTACAGCGGCACCTGGCCGGCGGTGGGCCGCAGGGTCCGCAGCTCCTTGTGCAGACGTTCCGAGACGGGGCCGAGCGCCGGACTGTGGAAGGCGTAGTCCGTGTCCAGGCGGGTCAGGCGCCAGTCGGACAGATGCGGCAACAGCGCCTCCAACTGCGGTGTCGGCCCCGCGATCACGGTGCCCTCCGGGCCGTTCAGCGCCGCGATGCCCACCTCGCTGCCCGGCCCGTCGGGGTGCCGGCGGGCACGGGCCAGCGCATCGGCGACCTGGTCGGCCGACGCCCGCACCGCGTACATCGCTCCGCCGGAGGCGTGCACATGCAGCGCCTCGCTGCGGGCCATGATCACTTCCACGGCCTGTTCGCGGGTCAGCGCGCCGCACGCGAGCGCGGCCGACACCTCTCCCACGCTGTGTCCGCAGACCGCGTCCGCCTTCAGGCCCCAGGCGTTGAGCCTTGCCGTGAGCGCTGCTTGGAGGGCGGCGATCGCGAGTTGCGCGAACCGGGTGTCGCGCAGCGCCTCCTCGCACGCGGGACTCGAGAGCGTTTTCAGCAGCGGAGGCCCGCCCGCCTCGCCGATCCTCCGGTCCCAGGCGAGCAGTTCGTCCCGGACGCGCGCGTCCCGCTCGGCCAGGGCTGCACCCATTCCGGCCCACTGGCCGGCCTGGCCCGAGTAGACGAAGCCGAGCCGCTGCGGTGTCGAGGGCGTCCCGGAAGCCAGGCCGCCGTGACTGTCCGCCGCGCGGTGCAGGGCCTCGGCCAGGGCGTCGGGGCTCGCCGCGGTCACGGCGGCACGCCAGGGATGCGGCTGGCGTCTGCGCGCCGCGGCGGCCATCACGTCGCGCACCTGCGAGCCGTCCAGGTCCCGCACATGGAACGCGAACCGGCGCAGCGCGTCCGCCAGTGCCGGGCCGGATCGTGCCGAGACCGGCAGCAGCACGGGCTCGTCCCCGGTGTGGGCACGGGTCGGGCCCGCCGTGTCCCGCTGGTGGTTGCGGGCGGCCGGGACGGCGTCGGGATGGGCGACGATGAGATGCGCGTTGGTGCCGCCGAAGCCGAAGGAGCTGACGGCGGCATACCGCTTCTCGGACGGCTGCCATGTCTCCAGGCGGCGGGGGATGTCGAAGCGCTCGCCCTCCAGCTCGATGAAGGGGTTGACCTCCTTGAGGTTGATCTGTTCCGGCAGCCGGCCGTGGCGCAGCACGCCGAGGGCCTTGATCAGCGAGGCGACTCCGGCGGCGGACTCCAGATGACCCAGGTTCGCCTTGACCGAGCCGAGCCAGCAGGTGGGGTCCTGTGCGCCCCGGCCGCCGTAGACCGCGCGCACGGCCTCGTACTCGATGGGGTCGCCGAGCGGTGTCCCGGTGCCGTGCATCTCGACCATTGTGATGTCGCCCGCATCGAGCCCCGAGGCATCCAGCACCTGGCGCATCAGGTGCTCCTGCGCGATCGGCGAGGGCGCGGTGAGGCCGTTGGTGCGGCCGTCCTGGTTGGTCGCGTCGGCGAGGATCACGCCCTCGATCGGGTCGCCGTCCGCCAGCGCGTCCGACAGCCGCCGCAGGACCACCAGGCCGGCGCCCTCGCCGCGCACCATGCCGTCGGCGTCCGCGGCCAGGGCCTTGGTGCGTCCGTCGGGGGCCAGCGGCAGCGCGCGTCCCGTCATCGTGGTGGACAGCGGGGACAGGATGAGGTTGACGCCACCGGCCAGCGCCCGGTCGCACGCGCCGTTCCGCAGGGCCTGACAGGCGAGATGGACGGCGACGAGTGAGGAGGAACAGGCCGTGTCCACCGCCATGCTGGGGCCGCGGAATCCGAACTCGTAGCTGAGCCGGTTGGCGATCAGACTGCGTGCCCCGCTGCCGGTGGAGAGCCTGCTGCCGATGTCGTCCCGTGCGGCCAGGGAGGCCAGCATGTAGTCCTGGTGGCCGACACCGACGAACACCCCGGTGGCGGACCCGCTCAGTTCCCGGGCCGGCCAGCCGGCCCGCTCGACGGCCTCCCACGCGATCTCCAGGAGGACGCGCTGCTGCGGGTCCAGCAACTCCGCCTCGGCGGCACCGATCCCGAAGAAGGCGGCGTCGAATCCGTCGACGTCGTCGATCTGTCCGGCGTACTGCGTGAGCCGGGCGTAACCCGGGTCGTCCAGGCCGGTGAAGTCGATGCCGGCCCAGCGCTCACCGCGCAACGGCCGTACCGCGTCGCGGCCCTCAGCCAGCAACTGCCAGTACGCCTCGGGCGTTTCGGCCCCGCCGGGCAGGCGGCAGCCCGAGGAGACGACGGCGATCGGCTCTGTTCGTGACCGTGCTTCCAGCTCCGAGACACGTGAGCGAAGCGACCGGATGGTCTCGGCAGCGCGCAGCAGTGCCTGGTCGGTCGTGGTGTCGGTGTTCATGCCTTCCCCCGTGGCTAGCCGTCGAGTTCTGCCAGCAACTGGCTCAGGGCGTCGGAACCGGCGGCCCCCGGGCGCGTCATCGCGTCCTGGGCGGCGCCGGGCGCCACCTGCTGTGCCTGCTCCGTCTCCTGGACGATCCGCCCGAGCAGGGCGTCGGCGAGCTGGCGGACGGTGGGGTGCGCCCAGACCAAGGTGGCCGAGAGCCGGATGTCCAGCTCCTTCTCCAGCCGGTTGCGCAGCTCCACGCCCATCAGCGACTCGAGCCCCATCTCGGCGAAGGACAGGTCGTCCGTGGCACCCTCGCGCAGTCCGTTCGGCAGGACGCTGTCGAGCGTCGTGTGCAGCCAACTGCCCAGTGCCTGCCGCCGCTCGGTGTCGGAGGGCAGCGACAGCAGCGTCTGCCGCAGCTCACCGCCGGACACGGCACGACCGCCGGAGCCGATGCCGGCCGTCTCCTCCGGATCGTCGGTGCCGCCGCGCTGCGACAGCTGCGCCAACGCCATGTGCTGCACCTGCGCGAGCAGGTTGCCCGCCGTGGAGACGAACGCCAGATCCATGAGCACCTCCCCGTCGCACTCCCGCAGCTGTCCTTCCGCGACGGCACCGTCCGCCGTCCACAATTCCGCCGAAGCGTGCACCGCCCCGACGCGGGAGACCGCAACCAACTCCGGGTCGATATCCGTTCGTTCGGCCAGCAGCGCCCGCGCCACGGCGGGCAGCGCCCGGTCCAGCACGCTGGCCAGGGACGCGGGCGACGCGGTCGGCGGCGGAGCGGGCACGTTCACCTCGCACCTGACGCTCGCGGTGACGTCCGGCAGGGGTGCCGGCGGCCGGGCGCCGACCGTGCACGACGCCGCCGTCGTCCACCGGCCGGCGCGCCGGAAGAGGAACCGCACCGCGGCGGAGCGTGCGGGCCGCGAACCGTTCCCTCCCAGGTGCACCACCAACTGCCGTGGCACGCTCGGTTCGGCGGGCAGCGGCCGGTGCATCTCCAGGTCCTGGACGAACGCGGCGTCCTCGACGCCGGCCTCCCGCGCCGACCAGAGTGCCGCCGCCACGAGCTCCGCGACGGACACCGCGGGCTCGCCCGCCATCAGGTGGTTCTCGCGCGTCTCGGGCAGGGTGAGGCCCGCCAGGTACGTCCCGGGCTGGAAGGACGCCTCCGTGAGGATGCCGGGAGCTGCGCCCTTCCTACGGTCGGTCGGCCCGGCCGCCGGCACCCGGTAGACGTGGGTGCGCCGGAAGGGGTGGACCGGTAGCCGCGAGGCCCAGGCGTGGGTCACCGCGTCGGCGTCCGCCCTCAGATGCAGGCCCCGCTCGAACAGTGCCGCCTCCACCTCGCGCAGCCCGAGGCCCCCGCGCTGGTCGCGATGACCCGTGGAGAGCGCCACGGCACCCTCGCCCTGGGCCTCGAGGGACTCCCGCAGCGCGACGAGCAACACCGGGTGCGGACTGATCTCCAGGACATGGGTGACACCGTCGTCCGCCATGGCCGTGACCGCTCCACGGGCACGGACCGGGTGGGTGAGGTTGTCCTGCCAGTACCGCGCGTCCAGGGGCGCCTCGTACGACCGGCCGTGCACCGAGGAGTAGAACGCCGGGCCCGAGCCGGGCTCAGGTGCCTCCACGCTGCCCAGCACCCGGCCGAGCTGTTCGGCCGGCGCCTTCATGAGAGGGCCGTGGGAGGGGTAGTCGACCTTGACCCGGCGGGTGTCGCGTCCCCGGCGCTCGAACTCCGCGAGGGCCGCCGTCAGCGCGCCGTCGTGCCCGGAGAGCACACAGGAGCGGGGACTGTTGTCGGCGGCGACGGTGACGGGACTGCCCAACTGAGCCAGAATCTCGGCCGCTTCGTGCGCGCCGGCCTCCACCACGGCCATACCGCCGGTGCCGCGAGCCGCATCGACGGCGTCGTTGCGGGCACGCAGTACCCGGCAGGCGGTGGCCAGTTCGAGCCTGCCCGCGACGACGGCCGCACTCAGCTCACCCATGCTGTGACCGGTCACGGCATCGGGCTGGATCCCCAGGCCGGCCAGTTGTGCGGTGAGAGCGAGCTGCACCGTGAAGATCAGCGGCTGTGCCACGCGGATGTCGTCGAGGTCCGCCGACTCTGTCCCCTCGAGCGCCGCGAGCGGGCTCCAGCCCAGCATCGGCGCCAGTACGGCGTCGACCTCTCGCACCCGCTCGGCGAAGGGCGGGCAGGCGCCCAGCAGTTCGCGGCCCATGCCGTCCCACTGCGAACCGTGCCCCGAGTACACGAATCCCAAGGACGGGGACGTGCCCGTCCGGGTGTGCGGGGCGTCGCGGGTGCCGTCCCCGATCGAGGTCAGCTGGTCCAGCAGCTCCTGCCGGCCGGCCGCGACCACCCCGGCACGCCACTCGAAGGCAGTGCGGTGTGCGGACGCCGCCCGCGCCGCCTGCCGTACGTCCTCCCAGTCCTCCATGGAGCCCAACCAGTCCGCCCAGTCGCTGGCTGTCGCTGCCAGCGACTGGGCGCTCCGGGCCGACAGTGGCAGAACGACGGGCCCGGAGTTCGCCCGCGCGCCGACCTGCACGGGGGATTGCTGGTGCGGCGCGCGGGCGAGTACGACGGAGGCGTTGGTGCCTCCGAAACCGAAGGAGCTCACGGCGACCGCGGAGGCGTCGGCCGGCAGGGGGATGTGGCCGTCCGACATCGCGAGGCCGAAGCCGTCCAGATCGATGCGCGGGTTGACCTCGCGCAGATGGGGATTGCCGGGCACAACGCCGTGCCGGAGCACCAGTGCGGCCTTGATCAGGCCAAGCACGCCTGCCGCTGCCTCCAGGTGGCCGATGTTCGCCTTGAGCGATCCCACGGGCAGCGGCGGCCTGTCCTTGCCCACCGCCCGGTCCAGGGCGGCGCCCAGCGCCCGGCCCTCGATGGGGTCGCCGAGCGGGGTGCCGGTGCCGTGCAGTTCGACGTACCCGAGGGTCTTGGCGGACCTCACTCCCGCCTGCCGCAGCGACTGCACGATCAGCTCGGTCTGCGCACGGCCGCTGGGGGCGGTGAGCCCGTTGGTACGTCCGTCCTGGTTGACGCCGGACCCCTTGATCACGACGTGGATGTGCTCGCCCGAGGCCAGCGCGTCCTCCAGACGGCGTAGCACGACCGCGCCACCGCCCTCGGAACGGACGTAACCCTGACCTGAGGCGTCGAAGGTTCGGCAGCGGCCGTCGGCGGCCAGCGCGGTCAGGCCGGCCGCGCCCAGCTGCGGGACGGGGGACAGCAGCGCGTTCACGCCACCCGCGATCGCGAGGTCGCACTCACCCGACCGAAGGCTCTGGACGGCGAGGTGCACGGCGACGAGGGAGGACGAGCAAGCGGTGTCGACGGTCATCGAGGGACCGCGCAGGTCCCACAGATAGGAGAGGCGGTTGGCGGTGATGGCGTGGGAGAGGCCCGGGTTGGTGTACGGGCCCTGCATCTCGTGCGTGGACTGCCCGCTCAGGAGCATCGCGTGATCGTGCGTGGCCTGTCCGAAGAAGACACCGGTACGGCTGCCGAGCAGATCTTCCTGTACGACTCCCGCGGATTCCAGGGCTCGCCAGGCGACCTCCAGGGCCAGCGCCTGCTGGGGATCGATCCGGGCCGCCTCGCTGGGCGACATGCCGAAGAACCCTGGATCCCAGCTCTCCAACTCCGCGAGGAATCCGCCCCATTGGGCGCCCGTGGCCCGTGAGCCGGCTGCGGTCACCTCGGTGTACAGGGGCTCCCGGTGGCCGGGCACCGGGGTGATCTCGTCCCGCCGCTCGTCCAGCAGCCGCCACAGTGCGTCGACGGTGTCGGCGCCGGGGACCCGGCAGCCGAGTCCCACGACGGCGACCGCGCCGTCCTTGCCGTCCTCAACCACGGGCGGGCTCCGGCGTCGCGAGAGTGTCGGCCAGGAACGCCGCCAGGCTGTTGACGGTGGGATGGTCGAAGAGCCACTCGGTGGGCACCTCGATGCCCAGCTCCTCGGTGACCGTGCCCGCGAGTCCGATCAGGGCGGCGGAGTCCAGACCGAGATCCACGAACGTGGTCTGGCGGTCCACTCGTTCCTCCGCGGCGAGGCCCAGTTCGCCGGCGATCGACGCCTGCACCACGGCCGAGATGTCGCGCTGAGTCATGTTGGCCTCGGCGGTCACCGCGGTCCTCCCTTGCTTGTCCCACCCCGGTGCCAGAGGGCCACCGGCTTGAACTGATCGGCGCTCCAGCGCTGTGCGGCCTCGGCACGCCGGAGCTTCCCGCTGGTCGTGCGCGGCACCGCCCCGGACTGGACCACCGCGACCGCGGCGGGCGCGATCCCGTGCTCTTCGAGGACGGCCCCGCGAACCGCCGCCAGGACTTCGGCGTGGTCCGCCCGGGGGCCGTAGGTGAGCAGTTCGCAGGCGAGCACGACCTGCTCGTCCTGGTCCTCCCCCTCGCGCGTCGCGAAGGCCACGGCCCGCGCCACCAGTTCGTGGCAGCCCTCGGCGGTGGCCTCGAGGTCCTGCGGATGGTGGTTGGTGCCGCGGTGGATGATCACGTCCTTGATGCGGCCTGCGATGCAGAGCTGGCCCTCGTGCCAGACCCCGAGGTCCCCGGTGCGCAGGAAGCTGCGTCCCTGGAGCGCGGGCTCGTCCACCGTCGCCCGGAAGGTCTCCCGGGTGGCCTTCTCGTGTCCCCAGTAGCCGCCGGCGACACTCGGCCCACTGATCCAGATCTCGCCGACCTCGCCGTCCGGGCGACGGCGAGAGGTCTCCGGGTCGACCACGGCCACCTCGAGGTCCGGGGCGATGCTGGATCCGCATCCGACCAGCTCCGTGCGCAGGGTCTCGGGCCGGGCGTCCTGAGCCTCCCGGTAGGCCCGGCCCAGGGTCCTCCTGTCCACCTCGCCGAGTGCCGGCGCGGCCTGCCGGTCCAGACAGGTGACGACCAACGTTGCCTCGGCCAGACCGTAGACCGGCATCAACGCGTGCGGATCGAAGCCGTACGGCCCGTAGGCCTCGGCGAACGCCGTGACGGTCCTGCGGCGCACCGGCTCCGCGCCGTTGAGCGCATGCCGGAGCCCGGACAGGTCGAGGCCCTCGCGGTGCTCCTCGGGGACCTTCTGCACGGCGGTCGCGTAGCCGAAGTCGGGGGCGATGGTGAAGCTGGACCTGGTCTCGCTCAGCGTCCTCAGCCAACCCAGCGGGTTGCGCAGGAAGCCGGTGGGCGTCGACATGTGCAGGCTCATGCCGGCCGTCAGCGGATGGCAGACCATGCCGATCAGACCCATGTCGTGGAACAGAGGCAGCCAGCCCGCCGCCGACTGACCGGGCCCGGTCCCCAGGTTGCGCCGGATGTGGGCGATGTTGTGGGCGAGGTTGGCGTTGGACACCATCGCGCCCTTGGGGCTCGACGTGGAGCCCGAGGTGTACTGGAGCAGCGCCAGTTGCCGCGGCCGGGTCCGCACCGGGCCCGCCTCGCCGTCGGCGCCCCAGGGGATTTCATCCGGTGCGATCACCAAGGGGGCCGACCGAGCGGCGTCGGCGACGGCTCGGACGCGGGAGTGCAGTTCCGGTGCGGTGATGACGGCCGAGGGCTCGCAGTCGCGCAGGATCTGTTCCAGCCGGTGGTCCCACGCCTTGCCGGCCCGCATGGTCGACATCAGCGGCGGATGGAAGGTGACCGCCACGGTGTCGGCCAGCAGGCATCCGAAGAAGGACGCCACGTAGTCGACGCCGTTGGGCAGCGCGATCAGCACGAACGGGCGGTCGTATGTGCGGGACGGCAGCTGCTGCAGGACCGCGCCGACCGCCGCGGCCTGCGCGTACAACTCGGCGTAGGTGCGCCGGTCCTGTGTCCCGTCGGGGCGGTCGTACACGAGTGCCGTGGTGGCGGACAGCTGCTCCGCGTGCGAGGCGAGGGCGTGGCCGAGGGTGAGGTGCTCAGTCGTGGTCTGCAACGCTGCGGAGGGCACTGCCCCGCCTCCCTTCGGACCCCAGGGCGCTTATCAGTCCGTCGACCTCCAGCTCGGTCAGCCAGTTGTCGACCGAGGCGATGGAGTCGTGCAGCGAGGTGGGGCGGAACCCCAACTCCCGTTGGGCCCGGCAGGTGTTGTAGAAGAGCCTGTTGACCGACAGCGCCGCGTTCTCCGGAACGAGGAACGGCGATCGCAGCGGGTCCTTGCGCATCGCGGCCACGACCGCGCCGACCCGGCCGGCCGCCCGCACCAAGGTGTCGGGCACCGCCCGCTTCGGCGGCGCGCAGCCCACGACCTCCGCGATCTGGTGGAACAGCTCCCGGTAGGTGAGGTTCACCGACGAGACGATGTAGCGGGATCCCGGCGTGCCCCGCTCCATCGCGGCCCGCATGCCGAAGTTCATGTCGTCGATCGAGGTGAAGGCGGCGCCGCCCAGCGGATAGGCGACGAGCTTGTTCTGCCGGGCGCTCTCGATGAGCATCGCCCAGCCGTAACGGCGGTCGCTGTACGGGGCGATGCAGGCGCTGAGATTGACGATCACCACTTCCGGGCCGCCCGAGCGCCAGCCGCGCAGCAACTCCCTCTCGCCGGCGCGCTTGGTGATCATGTAACTGTTCACGCAGCTGGAGCGGGAGATGTCGAAGTTCTCGTCGGCGATCTCACCCGGTCGCGGATAGCCGATGGCGGAGATCGAGGAGGCGTGCACGATACGGCGTACCCCGGCCGTCGTCGCCGCCTTGACCAGGTTCGCGCAGCCCTCGACGTTGACCTGCTCCATGAGGGAGTGCAGTTTGTTCAGCGTGATGGCGATGCCGGCGAAGTGGTAGACCTCGTCGATGCCCTGGAGTGCCGCTTCCAGCGAGGCGAGGTCGGTGACGTCGCCGCGGCGGATCTCGCACCGGTGCAGGTGGTGCTCCAGTCCGCCCGGTCCTTCGCCGGGGCGGAGCATGCAGACGACGTCCGCGCCGGATTCGATGAGGTGACGGGCAAAGGCGGAGCCGAGACTGCCGGACGCTCCGGTGATCAGCACGCGGGTCACAGCGAGAGGTCCTTCCCGTAGACGGCGTAGGTGCGCGCCGGGCCGGTCTTGGTGTGCGCGAGATAGGCCCGGCTCTGCCAGTTGTGCTCGTGGACCCAGGTGGTGTGCATGTCCCGGTAGGAACCGACGCGGCCGAGGACGACCTTCGCGATCTCGCCGACCAGGACCCGGCCGACGCCCTTGCCCTCGTACTCGGGGCGGGCGCCCATCATCAGCACCACGGTGCCCCGGATGCCGGCCTTGAGTTCCTCGTAGCGGGCGGCGAACTCGTCGGTGACGGTGCCGCCGGCCACCTTCAGCAGCTCGTTGCCGTCGGCCGCGAGCATGCTGAAGGCGACCGCGCGGCCCTCGTGCTCCACGAAGCGGGTCAGGCGCGGATCGATGAGCTCGCGCAGCTCGTCCAACTGGAACCGCAGGACGGGCTTGCTGATCGGGACCATGTCGTGGTTCTCGGCGAAGGAGGCCGCCAGCAGCTCCTGGACGAGGTCGACCTCGCTGTCCCAACGCTCCGGGTCCAGGTCGCGCACGGTCAGGCCGAGCTTGTCGCGCAGCTCCTCGCCCCGCCGGACGAGCGGCTCCACCAGGGATGCATCGCGCTCGCCGAGCCAGCTGAAGGTGTTGGTGCGGAAGTCGGGTCCGTACCCCGCGTCCTCCAAAAGCTGCCGGTAGTAGGGCGGGTTGTGCGGCTGGAACACGGCCGGCCGGTTGTCGTAGTCCTCCACCAGTAGCCCGAACTCCTGCGTCGCACAGTACGAGTAGGGGCCGGCGAGCCGTTCCATGCCGCGCTCGGCGACCCAGGTCTCGGCGGTGCGCAGCAGGGCCGAGGCGACGTCCGGGTCGTCCACGCACTCGAACCAGCCGAAGAAGCCGGTCTTGCCGAAGCGCTCCACGTAGGCGGGGTCGATCGTGGTGGAGATCCGGCCGACGGTCCTGCCGTCGGAGTCGAGCGCGAGGAAGTGCTCGATCTCCGCCTCCGCGAAGTAGGGGTTGACCGTTGCGTCCATGAAACGGCGTACGTCCGAGGACAGCGGAGGAATCCATTGGTCATCGCCGAGCTCACGGTAAAGGCGTGGCGCGAAGCTGATGAATTCCTCTGTCATCTCGTCGCCGCGAACAGGAACCACTGACGGCACGGCTATTCCTCCCTGTCGGAAGTACTGAGGACGGATCCGTCCGATCGCCACGTATTAAGTGGGTTCTTGGAATGAGGCGCAGTGAAGCACGACGGGGCGAGGACCGGCAATGAATTTCTGGCTGACCGGGCCTCATTTCGTCCACCCTGTGTCTCTGACCTGCAAGAATGAGCAGACGACATGACAGTCATTGCCACTTTCTCGGCGTTAATGGTAGTCGTTTTCAAGGCTTCGAAATGAATTTAGAGGGCCTGTGGAAATACTCTTGAGACCGTGTTACTTTCGTCCGCCGAAGGAGGTGATGAGTCATGCAGAAGTGTGCTGTGCTCTGCGGTCTCGGCGCCTATCTGCCGGAAAAGGTGGTGACCAACGATGACCTCGCGAAAATCATGGACACCACGGACGAGTGGATAAGTAGCCGAACCGGAATCCGCGAGCGCCGCGTCGTCGAACCCGGCATCTCCACCGGAGATCTCGCCGTTCAGGCGGGGGCCCGGGCGCTGAAATCCGCCGGAGGTGAACCTGTCGATCTGGTGATCCTCGCGACGAGCACGCCGGACCACCCGTGTCCCGCCACCGCTCCCTCCGTGGCGCACCGGCTGGGCCTCTTGGACACCCCGGCGTGGGACCTGTCCGCGGTGTGCAGCGGCTTCCTGTACGGGCTGACCGCCGCGAGCAGCTTCATCGCGGCCGGCAACGCGCGACGTGTCCTGCTCATCGGGGCGGACGCGTTCTCCACGATCCTGGCACCCGCCGACCGCGGCACCCGGCCCATCTTCGGGGACGGTGCGGGCGCCGTCGTCCTGCGCCGCGGCGACCCGGACGAACCCGGCGCCCTGGGGCCCTCGGCCCTCGGGAGTGATGGCTCCCTGAGGGAGCTGATCACCGTTCAGGCGGGCGGCTCCAAGGAGCCCCTCGATCCGGCCCATCCGGAACAGGAAGGCCGGTACTTCACGATGCAGGGGAGGTCCGTCTTCCGGCACGCCGTCGGCCGTATGACCGCCGTTGCCGCGGAGGTGCGAGAGCGGGCCGGCTGGCGTCCCGAGGATGTCGACTGTCTCGTCGCGCACCAGGCGAACCGCCGGATCCTCCAGGCGGTTGCCGAGCGTCTGGCGCTGCCCATGGAGCGCTGCGCCCTCCACCTCGACCGCGTCGGGAACACGGCCGCGGCATCCATCCCGCTGGCCATGGCCGACGCGGTGGCCGGCGGACAGCTCAAGCCGGGCCACCGGGTCCTGCTGACCGCCTACGGCGGCGGAGCCACCTGGGGCGCGGCCGCGCTCACCTGGCCGAGCGTCACACCGCAGCCCGACTGACGCGATCGCGTCGCGAACGGCACAACCACCACCACTAGTCACACCTACCGAAGGGAACACCGTGACTGCCTCCGTGCACCCCTCCGCCGAGCAGCTCCAGGACCAGCTGCGCTCCGAGCTCGTCACGCGATTCGGTGTCGAGGACGCCGAAGTCACTCCGGAGATGACCTTTGGAGAGCTCGGACTCGACTCCCTGGCGCTGGTGGAACTCTCCGACGTGCTCCAGAGCGTGCTGGAGATCCCCATCGCCGACGACGACTTCAACGGCGAGCAGAAGATCGCCGAGGTCGTCACCCTGCTCCAGGACAAGCTCGTCGAACACGCCGGCGCGCAGGGCCAGGTATGAGTGACGGGCCGCACACCCGAGCTGTCGAGGGGACAGCTGTGACTGCCGGGCCGTCACGTAGCGGCCCGGGCGGGCGGCGCCGAACGGAGCCCTTCCACGCCGCCATCACCGGTATCGGCATGATCACCGCGGCGGGCCCGGACACGGCCCGGACCTGGGAGGCCGTCGTCCGTGGTCGTCCCACGACTGCGGTGATACCGGAACTGGCCGGGATGCCGGTCCAACTGGCCTGCCAGGCATCGGCGTTCGACGGGGACGCGGTCCTCGGCCGGCGTGCCGCCTGGCGGCTGGACCGCTGCACCCAGATGGCGCTGGTCGCGGGCCGCGAGGCGGTCGCTGACGCCGGTCTCGACCCGGCGCGGTGGGACGGTGCCCGCGTCGGTACCGTGCTTGGCTCCGCGCTGGGCGGCATCGGCACCTGGCAGCGAGAGTACGACCGGCTGCGCGAACTGGGTCCCGAGCGGATCTCGCCGCTGACGATCCCCATGTCGCTGCCCAACCTGATCGCCGGCCAGCTGGCCACCGACCTCCAGGCCTGCGGACCGAGCCTGGTCACCAGCACTGCCTGCGCCTCCGGGACCACGGCCCTCGGGGTCGCCCGCGATCTCCTGCGCCACGACAGCTGCGACATCGTCATCACCGGGGGCGCCGAGTCCAGTCTCGTGCACTCCGTCGTCGCCGCCTTCGCCCGCGCGGGAGCGCTGTCCCGCAACACCGAGGACCCCGGCAGGGCATCCCGGCCCTTCGACGTGGACCGGGACGGATTCGTCATCGCCGAGGCCGCCGCCATCCTGGTGCTCGAACGCCCCGACCACGCGCGGGCCCGGGGTGCCCAGGTCCATGCGTACGTCAGCGGGTACGGTGCCTCGGCCGACGCCGGACACGAGACACGGCCGGACCCGGAGGGGGCGGGTGCCCAGCGGGCGGTGGAAGCCGCCCTGCGGGACGCGGAGTTGTTCCCGATCGAGATCGACCACGTCAACGCGCACGGCACGTCGACGCCGCTCAACGACCTCGCCGAGGGGCGGATGGTGCGGCGCGTCATCGGCGGACACCCCCTGGTCACCGCGGCGAAGGGTGTCACCGGTCACTCCCTCGGCGCGGCCGGCGCCGTGGAGGCCGCGCTCACCGCCCTCACCCTCAAGCATCAGGTCGTGCCCCCCACGGCCGGTCTTCGAGAGATGGACCCGGCTGTCGATCTCGACGTCGTCCAGGGCACCGCACGCGAGCAGACGGTGGAGGCGGCCCTGAGTAACTCGTTCGGATTCGGCGGACAGAACGCCGCTCTCGTACTCACCCGGGCTTAGGGGCTGACATGCAGAACGTACAGCTGGCCACCGCGGACGCCCATGCGCAGCTGGTCCTCGATGTGCTGCCTGCGGTCCTGGTCATCCTGGTGCTCTCCGCCCTGGTCGGAAAGCTCTTCGTCATCATGGGCCAGCCCCGGGTTCTCGGCGAGATGATCGCCGGCATCCTGCTTGGCCCCACCTTGCTGGGGCGCGTGGCACCAGACGTCAAGGAGTCGCTGTTCAGTGCGGACGTGAAGCCGGTCCTCTACGTGCTCAGCACGATCGGGCTGACCCTGTTCATGTTCCTCGTGGGCGTCGGCCTGGATCATCACAAGGCCCCCAAGGGCTATCAGGGCACGGCCGTGTATCTGGCCGTGTCGAGCATCCTGCCCGCGATCGCCGCCGGCTTCGGGGTTGGCCTGGTCTTCTACGACAACCTGTCGCTCGAAGGGGTCAGCCCGACGATGTTCGCGCTGTTCGTCGGCGGGGCGCTCTCGGTGACGGCCTTCCCCATGCTCGCCCGCATGCTGTTCGACAACGGTCTGGAGCGGACGTCCCTCGGCGTTCTGGCGCTTCTGGCCGCCGCGGTCGATGACGCGGTCGCCTGGTGTCTGCTGGCCTTCCTCCTCGCCTTCCACAACGGGGGAGCTCTCGACCGGAGCATGCGCACCGTGCTGCTCACCGCGGCCTTCGCGGTCTTTGTCCTGACCGTGGGCCGGCGCCTGCTGGGCAGGCTGGGCGAGCAGGTCGAGCGCAGCGGCATGCTGACCAGCGGTCAGTTCTGCGTCCTGCTGGTGGCGGTGCTCGGCGCGGGCCTGACCACCGAGAAGATCGGCGTCCACGCCGTGTTCGGCGGGTTCCTGGTCGGCCTGGCCATGCCCCGCGGCGCAGTGATCCGACGTGCCCTGAGAGAACGCCTCCTGGACACCGTACAGATCCTGCTCGTGCCCATCTTCTTCGCGTTCTCCGGCCTCAACACCCAGATCGACGGGTTCACCGATCCCGCCACGCTCCTCCCGCTCGTCGCCCTGATACTGGCCGCTTTCGTCGGCAAGTACGCGGGCTGCATCGCGGTGATGAAGGCGCGCGGGTTCAGCTGGCGTGAAGGATCCGCCATGGGGTCCCTGATGAACGCCCGCGGGCTCATGATTCTTGTTTTCATCAACGTGGGATTTGCACAAGGGGTCATCAGCCAGAAGGCGTTCTCCCTATTGGTGCTGGTCGGCCTGGTTACCACTGCCAGTGCGCTCCCGCTGTGCAAACTCTCGTTGGGCGGAAGGTTTCCCTCCGCGGACAACGATGACCAGAACCGAGCGGTATCGGTTAGCGTGGACAGCCGCTCCAGCATGGGAGGCGCGCGAGCACCCAAGTGACTGATTAGCGATTCAACTACGTGAAGCCAACGGGGGAAGGCTGTAGATGGCGCACGCCGGTTTATTGAAAGCTCTGGTCAGGTGGCTGCTGCCGCTGCTCATGTGCGGGCACGCCCTGCTCGGCCACGCCGCGCCACTGCCGGAGATGCAACCACCGTCTTCGGCCGGAGCGCCGGCCCAGAGCAACGAGGGCACGGAGAGGCATGACGACCGCCCCTCGGCTCCCACCACGGTCTGCGAAATTGAGGGTGAAGCGACCCTCCAGACACAGCGGATGTCACACCAATGTGCCGCTGGGCCACCGCCCTTGGTGTCGCTCATCCCATTGAGGGACAAGGCGCCACGTGGGCCACCCTGGAAGCCTCTCGCGGCACGTCAATCGATTGTTCTGCATGACGGAACCATCAGGTCGAAGCTCCAGATGTGGTTGCTCTGAAGCGGTCACGTTCAGACGCGTTCTGTTCGTAAACCACCGCGACAGAGGGACAACATCATGCGCACCCCACGTTCATCCCGGTCGGCTCTGCCACGCCAGCGCTCGCGAGCTCGCGACCAGATGAGCAAGGAACTGCCCAAAGTCCTGTTCATCTCCTGTACAGAATCCCGCCTGGCACCGCAGAGGTTCGTCCCCGATCCGGAGCAGATCTATGAAGTGCGGAACATCGGAAACATAGTCCTCCCGTACAACCCACGTATCGTCTCAGGAGACGTAGCAACGATCGAATACGCGCTCACCCTCCCTGACCTCAAAGACGTCGTCATCTCAGGGCATTCCGACTGCGCTGTGGTCGCCGCACTCCTCTCCCAGAAAAGTGTCTCGTCCTCCATGCGGAGGTGGCTCTTCGTGGGGAACTCCCGAGCGGCCAGCCGAGAAGCCGTCGGCGCGCGGGCGGGCGCGGACCTCGACGCCGAGGCCTGTGACCGCGCCGCCCGTGCCCACCTTCTGACGCAGCTGGCCAACCTGGCCGGCTACCCCGGTCTGGAGTCCGGCCGGCGCGGCGGGGACCTCCGCCTTCGGGCGCTGTTCCATGCCTCCGAGACGGGGGCCACCGAAATCTACTCCCCGCGGGACAACTCCTTTGTCCCCCTCACCCGTCAGGTGCCCAGCGCGGCGCGGTGAAGCCGGCTCAGTAATGAATCGAGCGTGAGGAATCATCCCGCGCTCTCACCGGTCCTGCCCAAAACAGGGAGCCTCCCGACGAAAGGAATCGACTTGAGCGGCGCCGGCAGTCTCGCGCCGACCAACCTCACCAAGTACGAAATGCTCGCGCTCGATGGCGAGTTGAACGTAAGCGACGGTCATCCGCGACAGAGTCTCTCTGGGCCTTCGACGACCACCGCCGAAAGCGTAGGACGAACGCCGTCGGCGCAGTGGAGGTCGTCATCGACCCCGACCATCGCGGTCGGGGACTCTCCGCTCTGATGCTCCGTGCCCTGGCGGACAACGCCCGGGCCGGCGGCTACCGCCGCATGGTGGTCCCCGTACGTCCCACGGCCAAGCACCGACATCCTCACTTGCCGATGGACGAGTACGTGAGGGACGTCGGCTCTGACGGCCTTCCGCGTGATCCCTGGCTGCGGACGCATGTGCGGATGGGAGGGGAGATCGTCGGCACAGCCCCCACTTCCATGGTCATTCCGGGCTCGCTGGAGCAGTGGCGCCGTTGGACGGGGCTGCCCTTCGACAAGGAGGGAGAGGTCATCGTCGAAGGAGCACTCGCCCCCGTGCACTGTTCTGTGCCGGCCGGGCACGCCATCTACGTGGAGCCCAACGTCTGGATCTCCCGCAACCTCACCTAGCCCGATGGGCTTGGCAGTCGCGTCACGGCACTGGCATCCATTGTCATCAGGGCTGGAAGGCGCTGACCTGCGCAGACAGCAATCAGAAGAGCTGTCGGAGGCCGGAGCAGCCCGAGTCGCAGCAGCGAAGGCGTTCTCTTCGTAACCTGTGGATGGCCTTGCGGGTCACGATGCCCCCCGCAAGGCCTCCAACATCTTGGCCTCGGCCCTTGCCCACCGTGTGCACATGTTGGCCGAGCCTCGGCAGTGGCGCTGAACAGTTCACCGCGCTACTGAACTGACCACTGAACCCTCTCGTGCGCAACTGAACTCTTCAGCGCCGTTCAACCGCTCTTCTTGTCCCGCCCCTCCCGCCCTTGCAGGAAGTCCTGCATCTTCGCCTTGAACCCCTGCCGGATCATCGACCCGCGATCCGCGTCCCCCTTCAGGATCGACGCGGCCGTCGCCTCCATCTGGTCCCAGGTGGCGTGCGGCGGGATCGGTGGTACGGCCGGGTCGGTGAGGAACTCGATCACCGCGGGCCCGTCCGCCTCCAGCCCGGCGTGCCAGGCGGCCGCCACGTCCTCCGGCTTCTCCACGCGGATGCCGGTCAGGCCGAGGGAGCGGGCGAAGGCGGCGTACTGGACGTCGGGGAGCTCCTGGGACGGCAGGAAGGACGGGGCGCCCTCCATGGCACGCATCTCCCAGGTGACCTGGTTGAGGTCGTGGTTGTTGAAGATGCCCACGACCAGGCGCGGGTCCTCCCACAGGTCCTTGTACTTCGCCGCGGTGATCAGCTCCGCCAGGCCGTTCATCTGCATCGCCCCGTCCCCGACCAGCGCGATCGCCGGACGGTCCGGATGGGCGAACTTGGCGCCGATCGCGTACGGCACCCCGCAGCCCATCGTCGCGAGCGTCCCGGACAGCGACCCGCGCATGCCGGGGCGCATCGTCAGGTGGCGGGCGTACCAGTTCGCCGCCGAACCCGAGTCGGAGGAGACGATCGCGTTGTCGGGGAGCAGCGGGTCCAGGGCGCGGGTGACGTACTCCGGGTTGATGGGGTCGGCCGACAGATTCGCCCGCCGGTCCATGACCTCGTGCCAGCGCGCCACGTTGTCGCACACCGTGTCGTACCACTCACGGCCGCGCTCCTCGGAGCGGATCAGCGGGATCAGCCGCTCCAGCGTCGCCTTCGCGTCGCCGACGAGATTCACCTCGTACGGATAGCGCATCCCGACCATGTGCGGATCGATGTCGATCTGCACCCCGCGCGCCTTGCCGAAGTCCGGCAGGAACTGCGTGTACGGGAAGGAGGACCCGATCGTCAGCAGGGTGTCGCAGTCCCGCATGAGCTCGTACGACGGGCGGGTGCCCAGCAGCCCGATCGCGCCGGTGACGTACGGCAGTTCGTCGCTCAGGGCGTCCTTGCCGAGCAGCGCCTTGGCCACGCCGGCGCCGAGCAGCTCGGCGATCTGCTCCACCTCGGCCCGTGCACCGGACGCGCCCTGCCCGACCAGGATGGCCACCTTGTCCCCGGAGTTGAGGATCTCGGCCGCCCGGCGCACCGAGTCGTCCGCGGGGGTCGCCGTCCAGCTGCTGCTGTCCAGGCTGGAGGGCACCATCTTGAACTCGTGCGTGGGGGCGGAGTATTCGAGTTCCTGGACGTCGCCGGGGATGATGACCGCCGTGGGGGCACGGCGCGCGTACGCGGTGCGGATCGCCCGGTCCAGGACGTTCGGCAGCTGCTCGGGGACCGTGACCGTCTCCACGAAGTCCGAGGCGACGTCCTTGTAGAGCGTGTGCAGGTCCACCTCCTGCTGGTACGAGCCGCCCATCGCGGTGCGGTGCGTCTGGCCGACGATCGCCAGAACGGGGACGTGGTCGAGCTTGGCGTCGTACAGGCCGTTGAGCAGGTGGATCGCGCCGGGTCCGGAGGTCGCCGCACACACTCCGAGACGCCCGCTGAACTTGGCGTAGCCGACCGCCTGGAACGCGGACATCTCCTCGTGCCGGGACTGGATGAACAGGGGCTGGTTGTCGGCGCGTCCCCACGCGGCGAGCAGGCCGTTGATGCCGTCGCCGGGATAGCCGAAGACGTGCTCCACACCCCACTCGCGCAGGCGCTGCAGGACGTGATCGGCGACCTTGGTGCTCATGCGGGACCTCCTGGGCTCCGTGGGACTGCGCGGCACGGTCCGAGTGACCCCGCGCGCGGGCGGAAAACGGAAACCTGCGTGGGGGTTTGCGGACCGAGGGTGAGGGCAGGCGAACAATCAGTGCTTCGGACAGGAGGCACGTCCGTGGGAGCGGCAATTCCCGCCACGGGTGTGTCCGGTCCCCGGCGCGCGCCCGCACTCCCTCGGTGACCGTCCAAGCCAAAGCACAACCAAGGGAGTTGCGACGCCCGATGCCCACTTCAGTGAGCGCGAAGCACCACCCGCACGACGACGCCCCCGACACCGCGGAAGACTTCCGCAAGCTCGCCACCCTGCCCGAGGGGCAGCAGCGCGACACTGTCCGCGAGCGGATCGTCGAGGCGTGGCTGCCCATGGCCGACCGGCTCGCGGGACGTTTCCGCAGCCGCGGCGAGAGCTTCGACGATCTGCGCCAGGTGGCCGCCCTCGGGCTGGTCAAGGCCGTCGACCGCTACGACCCCGAGCGCGGCAACGCCTTCGAGAGCTACGCCGTGCCCACCATCACCGGCGAGATCAAGCGCCACTTCCGCGACCACATGTGGACGCTGCACGTACCGCGCCGGGTCCAGGACCTGCGCAACCGCGTCCGGTTCGCCGTCCAGGACCTGCAGACCGTCTCGGGCCGCAGGCCGACCATTGCCGAGATCGCCGCGCACGCCGACATGAGCGAGGCCGACGTCAAGGCCGGTCTGGAGGCGCTGGAGAGCTTCACCGCCCTGTCGCTGGACGCGGAGCTGCCCGGCAGTGAGGACGGCTACTCCCTCAGCGACGCGCTGGGCGCCGCCGATCCCGCGCTGGACACGGTCGTGGACCGCGAGTCCGTGGCGCCGCGGCTGGCGGCCCTGCCCGAGCGTGAGCGCGCCATTTTGTACATGCGCTTCTTCGGGGACATGACGCAGAGCCGGATCGCCGAACAGCTCGGTATCTCGCAGATGCACGTGTCCCGGCTGATCAGCCGGTGCTGCAGCCGGGTGCGGGAGCAAGTGCTCGACGACGTGGGCTGACACGGCCACGCGCCGCTCAGGGCGTTCCTGTCGCCGCCAGTGCGATGTGGCGGGACATGGTGTCCATCGCCCGCGCCTCCGCCATCGAGAACGCCAGGCGGGCGCCGCATCTGAACAGCGTCAGGACGCCTGCCACGGCGCCCTCGGCGGCGAGGGGCACACACAGCAGTGAGGTGACGTTCGCCTGCACGAGGACCGGGGCGCCTTCGGCATCATGGCCGAAGGCGTCCGGGTCCGGCGGGCGGACCTGAAGGGCCGGGGAGGCGGTGCGTGCCGTCTCCACGACGAGGGGGCACTTGGCCGGCGACTGGGCCGCCAGCGTCTTCGCCTCCGGCGCCGAGGGGGCCAGCACGGTCGTACGGGACAGTCCCGTCGCGGCGGGCGTGCCCGTGTCGGCGACGACCCAGTCGGCGAAGCGGCCGTGCAGGACCTGGGCCGCCCGCCGGACCGCCGCCTCACGGTCGCCGCGCGGCGCCGTCAGCAAGGCCGTGGTCATCTCGTCCAGGACGTCCGTCAGGGCCGCGTGCCGGGTGGTCTCCGTGAGGTCGGGGACCTGGGTCGTCGGGCTGTTGCCCGGAGCCGGGGCCCCGGTCGCGCGCAGGTCGCCGGGCTGCAGTACCACCAGCACGGTGGTGTGGGGCTCCCCGCTGGGGCGTACGGCCGTCAGGGTCGCGTGGACCGCGACGGACGGGCGCTGCTGGAGGTGCACGGTCAAGCTGCGGTCGCCCTCGCCGCGCGCCACCGCAGCCGCCTGCGAACGGAACGCCGCCCGGTCGGCGTGGGCGAGGAACCCGGTCAGCGGCCGGCCCGTCGCATACCCCGCCCGGACGCCGGTGAAGGACGTCGCCGCGACGTTCAGCCGGCGCACCACCGCTTCCCGGTCCACCAGCGCGACCGGCAACGGAAACCGCTGGAACACCGCCCGCAGCAGATGCTGTTCCTGACGGTCGGCCGACGCCGTACGGGGCAGCCCGCCCGAGGTCAGCCGCTCGTACGACGGCCACAACTGGCCGGCCACATGGTCCAGTTCGAAGATCGCCGCGTCCAGGACGGTCGGCAGATCCCCTCCCGAGACGGACCGTGCCGCCTTGAGCTCCGCGACGCGGCGCACGAAATCCGCAAGTTCTTCACCGAATTCGTCGGTCCTCTCCATGGGGACGAACCTAGCTCGCGGCGATGTGGTCCGGGGCGGCGGGGCTCCAACCGGTCCCCCCTGTTCTCCCACTGTTTTCCCCGCGCAGTACCGGGAAAGCGCCCAAAATGAGGAGGAGTTGAGGATGCCCGCTCACGATCGTGTCGGTCGCTGGGGAGACCAGTCCGCCGAAGCCGCCCTTCCGGGGCGCAGGCTGTCCGAACTGGTCGAACAGGCCGTGCGCTGCACCGCCGACTGCTGCGGCGCGAGCAGCATGGTGGCCGAGGCAGGTCCCGAGCGGCCCGCCGCCGTCACCCACCCCGACCTCGCCGGACTCGTCGCCGTACAGCTCCGCTCCGGGGACGGGCCCATCCCGGCGGCCCTGGAACGCGGCGAGCCCGTCGACTCGGCCGACCTGCTGCGCGACGAGCGTTGGCCGGAGTACCGCGCCATGGCGCTCGACTCGGGGGTGCGCTCCAGCGTCACGCTCCCGTTCCGCCGTTCCGGGCTCACGGTGACGCTCAGTCTCTACAGCTTCCGGCCCGGCGCCTTGGAGGACGTCGTGCACGGGCCCGTGCACGCCCTCGGCGAACTCGCCGCCAGCTGCCTGGTCCGCGACCGCTCCTACCGCGCCGCGCTCAGCGAGCTGGACCACCTCGGCACCGCCCTGCGCTCCCGACCCGTCGTCGACCAGGCGTGCGGCATCGTCATGCACGTCCTCGGATGCGACGCCGACACCGCCTTCGGCGTACTGCGCCGCATCTCCCAGGGCACCAACCGCAAGCTGTCGGACGTCGCCGCCGGGGTGGTCGGCAGGCGGGGGCGCGGGCTGGAGCGGGACTTGGCCGCGCTGCTGAACTGAGGCTGCGGCCGACCCGTACGGCGTCACCCACTCGGCCGTGCCCGTCGCGCGAATGGTGTCCGGCCGCGCGCGCCCGGACGCCGGGCGGGCTGTCATGGCTGCGGGGGCACGACCGCCGTACCCCCGCAGCCGTCGGCCGAAGGAGCTCACCCCATGCGCCGCACCGCCCGCGCCCTGTCCGTCGCCGCTCTGGCCGGTGTCGTCCTGGGCTTCGTCGCCTCGGCCGCCTTCGCGGAGCCGACCGCGGAGGTCAGCCCCGGTTCCGTCTCCCCGGGTGGCAGCGTCACGGTGTCGGTGTCCTGCGACGCCCTCGGCACAACCGCTCCGGCCACCATCGACGCCACCTCGCAGGCCTTCGAAGAGGGCACGGTCCAGCTGAAGCGGGTCTCCGGCAACGACGAGAAGGCCGCCGGGCCCGCCTACAGCGGCACCGCTCGCATCCCCCCTGCCGAGAACTTCGAGGGCGATCCGGACGCGGCCGGACCGGACTCCGCGTGGACGGTGGACGGCACCTGCCCGGCGGCGCCCGGCGGGGAGGGCAAGGAGTGGAGCGCGACACTCACCGTTGCCCTCGACAACGGCGGCGGCGAGGAAGGTGGCAAGGGCGGCGGCAAGGGCAGCACGGAGGGCGGCAGCGCGGGCGGCGGAACAGAGACCGGCGGCGAGGGCGCCACGGGCGGCACGCAGAGCGGTGGTGAGGGCGGCAAGGGCGGCACCGAGGGCGGCTGGAGCGGCGCCGACGGGGGCGGCGATCCCTGCACCGAGCCCCACTTGGGCAACACCGAACCCGACAAGACCGGAACCGGGTGGGCAGAAGGTGCACCCTCCGGCAAGGGCGAGCACAGCGGGTCACACGCGGACTGCGACGGTGCGGCCGTCGACCACGGCGTGCAGGCCGGTGACGGCGGCACCTTCACCGACTCCGTCCCCGCCCTCGTCGCCGGTGGCGTGCTGATCGCGGGCGCGGCGGGCGGTGCGGTGTACCGGCTGCGTCGCAAGACGCCCACCGCGCAGGACTGACTCCCGGCGGGCGCCCATGGTGTGGCGTCACGATGGGTACTCAGAGCACCACTGAGGCACCTGGCACAGCGCGGAGGCAAGGATGCGCCCGACGGACCCCGAAGGCCACGGCCCCGTCCGTTACGGGCCCCCGCTCCCGGGCGACGGACTGCCCGTGCTGCCCGAACTGGCCGTCGTCCTCGCGGCTGCCGCCGGCCGGGCCGAGAGCGAGCTGATCGGCGGCGGCGACGGCCTCCTGGCGGCCGCGTGCGGATACTGGCGCCGGCGCGGGCTGCCGACCGAGCCCGAGCACGCGGTGGCCGCTCCCGGGGCGCCCGCCCTGCTGCTCGCCCTGACCGCCGCGATCGGCGGCGACGTCCTGGTACCGCGGCCCTGCGCCGCCTGGTGGGCGCCGTACGCACGCCTGTTGGGCAGACCCGTCTTCCACGTGGCGACACCGGCCGAGTGCGGCGGTGTGCCGGATCCGTACGCCCTGCTGGAGACCGTACGCCGGGTCCGGGCCGAGGGCGGTGACCCGCGGCTGCTCGTGCTGTCCGTCGCCGACGACCCCACGGCCACCGTGGCCCCGCCCGAGGTGCTGCACGAGACCCTGGAGGCGGCCACCGGAGAGGGGCTGCACCTCGTCAGTGACGAGACCTGGCGCGACACCGTGCACGCCCGCCACGACACCGTGCTGCTCAGCCCCGCCGAGATGCTGCCCGAACAGGTCACCGTCGTCACCGACCTGTCCGGCGCCCACCTCCCGCCGGGCTGGCCGGCCGCGGTCGCCCGCTTCCCCGCCGACACCGCCGGTGACGGCCTCCACGCGCGCGTGCTCGACGTGCTGACCGCGCTCGGCGCCCGGATCGCCGGCCCCGTCGCTCTCGCTGCCGCGTACGCGCTGGAGGAGCCCGAACCGGTCACCGAGCGGGTCGCCGCGACCGTACGCCTGCACGCAGGCGTGGCAGCCGCCGTGCACGCCGCCGCCGTAGGAGCGGGCGCATTGGCGCGGCCCCCGCAGGCCGGGCGGCACGTCTACGTCGATCTCGGCCCGCTGCGCGCGGCGCTGTCCGCGCACGGCGTGGGGGACGCGCAGGACCTGGAGGACTTCCTCGCAGAGCGGCTCGGCATGCCCGCACCCGGCGGGCACCGCTTCGGCGACGACCTCGGCGCGCTGCGCGTACGGCTGTCCACCGGGCCCCTGCTGGCCGGTACCGACGAGGAACGCGCGGAATGCATCACGTCACCCTCGCCGTTGGAACTGCCACACGTGCAACGTGCGTTGATCCACTTGAAGTCGGTCTTCGACGATCTTCGTGACGAAGCTCAGCGATGGGAGCCTCCTCGATGACGCAGCAGTCCGAGTCATCCATGTCGACAACACGGCGTACGACCACCCGGAAAGCCGGTGCCCCGGCGGACCCGTCCCCCTTCGCGCCCCCGTCCCCGCCGCTCGCCGCACCCCGCCCGCTGGGCGAACGCCGGGTGTGGCCGCGGACCTTCCACGACCGGCTCACCGCCCCGCTGCCCGGCTTCAAGACCCTCGCCCGCTTCGCCCGCGAGGGCGCCGTACGCCCTGGCCGGGAGGGACTCGCCGACATCCCGAAGCTGCCCTTCGAGCCGGGCCCGGTGCCCCGCGTGGACGCGCGCACGGTCGCCGTCTCCTGGGCGGGACACGCCAGTTGGGTGGTCCGGATCGGCGGACTGACGGTCCTCACCGACCCCGTCTGGTCGCGCCGCATCCTCGGCACCCCGGCCCGCATCACGCCCGTCGGCGTCGCCTGGAGCGCCCTGCCGCGCGTCGACGCGGTCGTCATCAGCCACAACCACTACGACCATCTGGACGCCCCCACCCTGCGCCGACTCCCGCGCGACACCCCCGTGTTCGTGCCGGCCGGCCTCGCCGCCTGGTTCCGTCGCCGCAAGTTCACGCAGGTCACCGAGCTGGACTGGTGGGAGGCGGCCGAACTGTCCGGTGTCCGCTTCGACTTCGTGCCGGCCCACCACTGGTCCAAGCGCACCCTCGCCGACACCTGCCACAGCCTGTGGGGCGGCTGGGTGCTCACCGCGCCCGACGGACAGCGCGTGTACTTCGCGGGCGACACGGGCTACGGCCACTGGTTCGCCCGCATCGGCGAGCGCTACCCCGGCATCGACCTCGCCCTCCTCCCCATCGGCGCCTACGACCCCCGCTGGTGGCTCAGCGACGTCCACTGCGACCCGGAGGAGGCGGTGCGGGCGGCCCAGGATCTGGGGGCCCGCAGGATGGCGCCGATGCACTGGGCGACGTTCGTGCTGTCGGCGGAGCCGGTCCTGGAGCCGCTCACGCGGGTGCGGGCGGCGTGGGAGAAGGCGGGGCTGGACCGCGAGAACCTGTGGGATCTGCCGGTGGGGGGATCGCGGGTACTGAACTAGGGCCACGTTCGCAACAGGCCCCAGCCGACGGCCAGGGGGCCGAGACGTCACCGCGCGGACCGGATCCGCCTCCACAGACTCGGCACCCCGCTGATGACCAGCGTCAGCGCCACGGCAGCGACGACGCCCTCCCACGGCTCGTCGAACAGCGACCCACCCAGAATCCCGATCAACTGATACGTCACGGCCCATGCCAGACACGCCGGAAGGTTCCCGCGGGCGAACCGTCGCATCGGCCACTCGGCCAGCAGACACGCGAGCATCACCGGCAACCGCCCCGCGGGAACCAACCGGGACAGCACCAGTACGGCCACACCGTGCTCGGCGAGCTTCTCCTGCGCCTGAGTGAGCCGCTCCTCCGGCGCGCGCGAGCGGATCGCCTCCAGCCAGCGCGAACCGTTCTTCGAGCGCATGCCGCGCCGCCCGAGCCAGTACAGCGTCGCATCGCCCAGGAACGCCGCCGTCGACGCCGTCACGAACACCAGCGCAAGCGAGAAGGGCGCCGTCTGGTGAAACGCCACCACCGCCGCCGAACTCACCAGCGCCCCCGTCGGGATCACCGGCACCAGCGCCCCGATCAGCACCAGCAGGAACAACGTCGGATAACCGATCGCCTGCTGGGTCGACTCGTACGGCACCGTCGTCACGGCGGTGGCCAGAACGGTCACCGGGCCACCTCCGGGCGCACGCGCTCCCCGTGCGCGAGGCGGTGCACCGCCACGCCGGGCGCGCGCTCCGCCGCGAACCGTGCGAACTCGTCGCCGGGCGCATGGAATTCATGGGGGCGCACGGCGTCCAAGCCGATCGGCCAGTACGTGCCGTAGTGCACCGGCACCGCGCTGCGCGGTGCGAGCCGGGTCAGCGCCTCGGCCGCCCGCCCCGCGTCAAGATGCCCCTCCCCGAGGTACGGTCCCCAGCCGCCGACGGGCAGCAACGCCACGTCGACCGGCCCGACCTCCTTCGCCATCGCGTCGAACAGCCCGGTGTCCCCGGCGAAGTAGGTGCGTGCCTCGCCCTCGATGACGTAGCCCAGGGCGGGGGAGCGGTGCGGGCCGACGGGCAGCCGGCGTCCGTCGTGCCGCGCGGGCACGGCTCGTACGGCCACATCGCCGACCGTCGTCACGTCCCCCGGCGCCACCTCCGTCACCCGCAGATGCGTGAGCCGGCGCAGGCCCGGCACCGACCGGCGCGCGCCCCGGGGCACGAGCAGACGGGTGTCCTGCGGCAGCCTGGCGAGAGACGGAATGTGCAGGTGGTCGGCGTGCAGGTGGGAGACCAGGGCGACGTCCGCGCGCCAGGCGCCGGGCGGGGGCGGTGCGCCCCGGCGGCGGCGCAGGTGTGCGAGCCGGCGTGCGAACAGAGGGTCGGTGAGGAGGCGCACGTTCGAATCCTCGACCGTGCAGGTGGCGTGGCCCCACCAGGTGATCTCCACCGGCACCTCTTTGCCTCCTTCGCGCGACTCCCCGAAGCGTACGGGCTGGAGTAGGGTCGGCGGCGAAACCCGGAGGTGAGGGGGACGCCATGGGGTCATCCGTAGTGCGTGTGACGGCGATCGCCAGTCTGACGCCGCTCGAAGAGCTGGACGCCGACCCCTTCCTGGTGGACTCCCGCAGCCAGCACGCGATGTGCGCGCGCTGGGCCGCCGAGCACGGGTACGTCGTCGCGCGCGAGCTTCTCGTACGCCGATTGCGGGCGGACCACAGCGTGCTGTGGGAGGGCGTCCGCCCCGGCCTCGACCTGTTCGTGGCGCCCAGCCGGAGAGTGCTGGAGAGCGCGCTGTCGTCCGTCGACGACTTCTCCGCGGAGTGCACCCGGCGGGGCGTGCGCGTGCAGATCGTGGGGCGCGCGGAGCCGTTGTACGACGCGCAGATGAAGGCGCGGGTGCACCGGAGGCTGTCGATGCCGACGGCCGGCTACGACGGGCGTTGACGATCACGGCACGCGGCGCGTGATGAAGCAGCCGGGCGGGACGACGTGCCCGGCCGGGTGTCACAGGGGTGTGCCAGGCTGGGGGCGTGAAAGGCCCGTTTCGGGTGCTGGGCCGGGACGTGAGGTGGGCTGGGCGTGCGTGGTGGGCGTTGGCGGCGGGTTGCCAGTCAGGTCGGGCGGAGCGTGGCCGTGTGGGCCGTCTCCACCGTCACCATGCTCGTGCTCGCCGGGATCCTCCCGGATTTCCAGCTGCAGTCGGCCGACGGTGACAGCGCCACCCACATCGCGATGACCGCCGCCCTCGGCGCCGGTGCCTTCGGTCTGCTCTCCGCGCTCGCCTGGCCCCTTCTCGTACGGCTCCTGCTGCTGGTGCCCGCCCTGGTGCTGGGCCTGCTGGTGTTCTTCCTGAACGGCTCCCTGCTGATCGTCGCCCTGCGTCTCGTGCCCTCCGGCGACAGCGAGGCCGCCCCCGAGACCGCCGTCATCGTCGCCGCCGTGATGTCGGCCGTGGCCTCAGCCACCGGCGCCGCCCTCGCCGTCCGGGACGACGACGCGTACCGGCGCCGCCTGTACCGCCTGGCCGACCGCCGCCGCAGGGCCCTGCCGCCCGGTCCGTCCAGTCCCGGCACCGTCTTCATCCAGCTCGACGGCGTCGGCCACGACGTCCTCCTCGACGCCGTCGGCAAGGACCTGATGCCCACCGTCGCCCGCTGGCTCGGCCACGGCGCCAACGGCGGCGGCACCGGTGGCGGGGACGGTCCCCGCGCCACCCACCGGCTCACCCCCTGGCGCACCGACTGGTCCAGCCAGACCGGCGCCAGTCAGCTCGGCATCCTGCACGGCAGCAACCACGACGTCCCCGCCTTCCGCTGGTACGAGAAGGCCGCCCGCGAGGTCATGGTCTGCAACCGCCCCGCCAACGCCGCCGAGCTCCAGCGCCGCGCCATCGACCGCACCGGCGACGGCGGCCTGCTCACCGCCGACGGCGCCAGCCGCGGCAACCTGTTCAGCGGCGGCGCCGACGAACAGGCCCTCGTGCTGTCCATCGCCACCAAGCGCCGCAGTCGCGAGAACCGCTCCCGCTCGGGCTACTTCGCCTACTTCTCCGACCCGGCCAACGCCGTGCGCACCGCCCTGTCCTTCACCGCCGAGGTCGGCCGCGAGATCGGCCAGTCCACCCGGGCCCGCGCCCGCAAGGTCAGGCCAAGGGTCTCCCGTGGCGGTCTCTACCCCCTGATCCGTGCCTTCGCGACCGTCGTCGAACGGGATGTCGTCGTCGCCGCGGTGATGGGCGACATGCTCGCCGGCCGCACCGCCGTCTACGCCGACCTGGTGGCGTACGACGAGGTGGCGCACCACTCCGGGCCGCGCGGCCGTGACACCGAGAAGGTCCTCGAACGCCTCGACCGGGCGCTGGCGTTGATCGAGAACGTCGCCGAGCACGCGCCGCGGCCGTACCGGATCGTCGTGCTGTCCGACCACGGCCAGAGCCCCGGCGAGACCTTCCGTGCCCGCTACGGCCTCGGCCTCGGCGACCTGGTGCGGGCCGGCTGCGGGCTGCCCGTGCCGCGCCGGGCGCGGCGCACCCACAGCGGCGCCGAAGCCCGCGCGGCCGTGCGCGCGGCGCTGCGCCGGCCCGTCGAGGACGGCGGCGAGCAGCACCGCCCGTCCCGCCGTTCGGAGCCGATCGTGCTGGCGTCCGGCAACCTGGGCCTGGTCTCCTTCCCGGACGTGCCGCACCGGATGACCAAGGAGGAGATCGACGCCCGTCACCCGGCGCTGCTCACCACCCTCGCCAACCACCCCGGCATCGGCTTCCTGCTCGTCCGCAGCGAGAAACACGGCGGGGTCGTGCTCGGCGCGTACGGCGCCGAGATACCGCTGGACCAACTCGACGACAAGCCGGGCCCGTTGGAGGCGTTCGGGCCGGGCGCCGCCGACACCGTGCGCCGTACGCACTTCTTTCCCAACGCCGCCGACATCATGGTCAACTCCGCCTACGACGAGGCCGACGGCGAGGTCCTCGCGTTCGAGGAGCAGATCGGTTCGCACGGCGGACTCGGCGGGGCGCAGGGCAAACCGTTCCTGCTGTCACCGCTCGCCTTCTCGGCGGCCGTCGGCGACGGGGAGGACCTCGTGGGCGCCGAGCAGGTCCACCGTGTGCTGCGCCGCTGGCTGCGGGAGTCGGACGGCCCTCAGGTGCCCTTGGACGCGGAGCCGCGGGAGCGGGCCGCCTGAAATTCGGCTGCGTCCGAGAGCCTCACGGGCACACACTGTTCGAGTCGCAAACTGCTCGAACACCCCCAAGGGAGACCCTGCTTTGCAGGCAGCCGTAACCGTCACGCCCGCCCGAATCCCCGACCTCCTTCTCGGCCTCGCCACCGTGCGGCCGGTCTTCATCTGGGGTGCCCCCGGCATCGGAAAGTCCTCCCTCGTCAGGAACTTCGCCGAGTCGCTGGGGCTTGAGTGCGTGAGCCTGCTCGGCACCCAGCTGGCGCCGGAGGACCTGATCGGCGTGCCGCAGATCCGCGACGGGCGGTCGGTGTTCTGCCCGCCGGAGGCCATCGCCCGCGACGAGCCGTACTGCCTGTTCCTGGACGAGCTGAACGCGGCCACCCCGGATGTGCAGAAGGCGTTCTACTCGCTGATCCTGGACCGCCGTATCGGCACCTACGAGCTGCCCAAGGGCTCCATCGTCATAGGCGCCGGAAACCGGGCCACCGACAACGCGCTCGCCCGCCCCATCGCCTCCGCGCTCGTCAACCGCCTCACTCACGTCCACCTGGCGGCGTCCGCCACGGACTGGCTGGTCTGGGCCGCGAACAACGGCATCCACCCATGGGTCCTGGACCACCTCACCGACCGCCCCGACCACCTGTGGTCCAAGCCGCCCAAGACCGAGGAGCCGTTCTCCACACCCCGCTCCTGGCACATGCTCTCCGACGCGCTGCACTCCTTCGGCCGGGACCTCGACGAGGAGACGCTGAAGGTCCTCGCGCACGGCACGCTGACGCCCGTGCACGCCACCGCGTTCTGCGGCTACGTCAAGATCGTGCGCAGCCAGTACGGCATCGACGCCATCATCAAGGGCGACGCCCGCTGGCCGCACCGCATGCAGGACCGCGACCTGCTCTACTACCTCGCCGAGTCCTTCCGCGGGCGCCTCATCAAGGAGCTGCCGGTCAGCAAGGACCACATGTCCGCGACCGGCCGCCAGACCGCGTACCGCGCGAAGTCGCTGCTGGTGCAGCTCGCGGAGATCTCCGTCGAGGTCGCCCAGAGCGTCATCGCCTCCGACGCGGACGGCAACCCGGTCCTGCCGTCCTGGTTCCTGGTGGAGGCCGCGCGGGACATGCCCCGGCTGGTCGAGGCGCGCCGATGAGCCGTACCCCCGACAAGGGGAAGGGAAAGAAGAAGCGGGACCTCGCGGCGGAGGCGTTCGCCGAGGGCCTGCGACTGGTGCGCGCCAATCCCGCGCTCGCCACCGTCGAGTTCGCCGTCTGCCGCCAGGAGAAGTGCGAGCAGGCGCCCCACGACGGACTCGTCCGCGTCGACTCCCAGGGCGACCTGCACATTCACCCCGATCGCATCGCCGAACCCGCGACCTGGGCCTGGGCGATCGCGCACGCCGTCCTGCACCTCGGCTTCGGCCACGTCCCTTCCAAGAAGGGCACACCCGAGCAGCCCGACCGCGCCGACCTCGCCGCCCGCTGCGTCGTCGTCAACCGCTTCCTGCTCAGCTTCCCGATCGGCACCGCCCCGGACCACCTGCCCCTGAGCTACCCGGACGGCGACGAGGAACAGCTCGCCGCGCGCTGGCGGCGCGACGGCGTTCCCGCCGCGTACGAGCGCTGCGGCACGGCGGGCTCCGAGGCCGACCAGCTGCTCGTGGAGTGGATGGGCTGGTTCGGGTCGCCCCCGGACCACCAGCTGGCCTTCGCGACCGCGCTGACCCGCACCGTCTCCACCGCGATGGACCTGGCGGGCGGCCGCCGCGAATCCATGGACGGCGAGCCGGTCAAGAAGCGGCCGTGGCAGTGGGCGCTGGAGTGGTCCATCACCTCCTATCCGCTGCTCGGCGGCCTCGCGGCCGGCATCAAGCTGGTCGCCGACGCCGAACTCGCCCGCGCGCACGGCATCGCCATCGCCGCCGTCAACGCCGAGGCCGGCGAGATCTACATCAACCCGCTGCGGACGTTCGAGGACGAGGAATGGCGGTTCATCCTCGCCCACGAGATGCTGCACGCCGCCCTGCGCCACGGCGACCGCTGCGGCGCCCGTGACCCGTACCTGTTCAACGTCGCCTGCGACTACGTCATCAACGGCTGGCTGCGCGAGATGCAGGTCGGCGAGATGCCCCAAGGACTGCTGTACGACGCCCAGTTCAGCGGCCTGTCCGCCGAGGAGGTGTACGACCGCATCGTCGGCGACCTGCGCCGGATGCGCCGCCTGGCCACCCTGCGCGGCAAGGGCGTCGGCGATGTGCTGGGCGCCCCGCTCGGCGCCCCCGGCGACTACTGCGACCTCGACGAGTTCTACCGCCGCGGCCTCTCCCACGGCCTCGACCTGCACCAGCAGCAGGAACGCGGCTTCCTGCCCGGCGGCCTGGTCCAGGAAATCCGGGCGCTCAGCCATCCACCGCTGCCCTGGGACGCCCGGCTGGCCCGCTGGTTCGACGAGTTCGTGCCCCGTCCGGAGCCCGTGCGGACCTACGCCCGTCCCTCGCGCCGCCAGTCGTCGACGCCCGACATCCCGCGCGCGGGGCGCTACTTCCCGCCCGAGGAGATCGCCCGCTGCACCTTCGGCGTCGTCCTGGACACGTCCGGCTCGATGGGCAGCGTGCTCCTCGGCAAGGCGCTGGGCGCCATCGCCTCGTACGCCGCCGCCCGGGACGTACCGGCCGCGCGGGTGGTGTTCTGCGACGCGGGACCGTACGACGCCGGCTATGTGCCGGTGACGGAGATCGCGGGGCGGGTGCGGGTGCACGGCCGTGGCGGTACGGTCCTGCAGCCCGGGATCGACCTCCTCCAGCGCGCGGACGACTTCCCGCCCGGCGCGCCCGTCCTGGTCATCACGGACGGCTGGTGCGACGTGCTGCGGGTGCGGCGCGAGCACGCGTACCTGCTCCCGCAGGGCCGTCGCCTGCCGTTCACCCCGCGTGGGCCGGTCTTCTGGGTGCAGTGAGCCGGAGTGTGATCGGATGGGGGGCACGGACCCAGGAAACGGGCCCCCACGCGAAAGGAAGAATCGTGGCTACCACGCGCTCCGCACACACCGTCTGGGAAGGCAACCTGCTCGAGGGCAACGGTGTCGTCAACTTCGACTCTTCCGGCGCCATCGCCGCGCAGCCGGTCACGTGGGCCTCGCGCTCCCAGGACGCGAACGGCAAGACCAGCCCCGAGGAGCTGATCGCCGCCGCGCACTCCAGCTGCTTCTCCATGGCGCTGTCCCACGCCCTGGATGGTGCCGGCACCCCGCCCACCAAGCTCGTCACCTCGGCGGACGTGAACTTCCAGCCGGGTGAGGGGATCACCGGGATTCACCTCACCGTGGAGGGCACCGTGCCCGGCCTCGATGACGAGGGCTTCGCTGCGGCGGCGGAGGATGCGAAGAAGAACTGTCCGGTCAGTCAGGCGCTGACGGGGACGACGATCACGCTGTCGGCGAAGTTGGCGTAGCGGGTCGCCTACGGGGGTGCCACGGTTCGGTCGTCCGGCGGCTGCGGCGCCGCGGTGGCTGGTCGCGCCCACGCGGCGGAGCCGCATATCGATACAGCCCCGCACCCCCCGGGGGGCGGCCCTTCGGGCCAGCCCCCCGGCCCCCTGAGCGAGCGCTCAGCTACCGTTTGGTGGCCGTCCGCTCGGTCACTCGTCCCATTGACAAGAACCCGCTCAAGTTTTGTGCTGGAGTTCAAGGGGTGCCCTGGCGGAAGGGGACAGCGATGGCACGCGCGGTCGGGATCGATCTCGGGACCACGAATTCGGTGGTCGCCGTCCTGGAGGGCGGCGAACCCACGGTCGTCGCCAATGCGGAGGGGGCCAGGACCACACCGTCGGTCGTGGCCTTCGCCAAGAACGGCGAGGTACTCGTCGGTGAGGTGGCCAAACGGCAGGCGGTGACGAACGTCGAGCGCACCGCCCGCTCCATGAAGCGGTACATGGGCGACGCGAACTGGCGCTTCCCGGATCAGGGCGACATCGACGGCTCCCGCTACCGGGCCCAGGAGCTGTCGGCCCGGGTGCTGCAGAAACTGAAGCGGGACGCCGAGTCGTATCTCGGCGAGGACGTCACCGACGCGGTGATCACCGTCCCGGCGTATTTCGACGACGCCCAGCGGCAGGCCACGAAGGAGGCCGGGGAGATCGCCGGCCTGAAGGTGCTCAGGATCATCAACGAGCCCACGGCCGCCGCCCTCGCCTACGGACTCGACCGGGGCGAGGAGCAGACCGTGCTGGTCTTCGACCTCGGCGGCGGCACCTTCGACGTCTCGCTGCTGGAGATCGGCGACGGCGTCATCGAGGTCAAGGCCACCAACGGCGACACCCACCTGGGCGGCGACGACTGGGACCAGCGGGTCGTCGAGTACCTGGTGAAGAAGTTCAAGGGGCAGTACGGCATCGACCTCGGCAACGACAAGATGGCGTTGCAGCGGCTGCGCGAGGGCGCCGAGAAAGCCAAGATCGAGCTGTCCAGCTCCACCGAGACGACGATCAACCTGCCCTACATCACGGCCTCCGCCGAAGGGCCCCTCCACCTCGACGAGAAGCTGACCCGCGCCCAGTTCCAGGAGCTCACCGCGGATCTCCTCGACCGCTGCAAGACCCCCTTCCACCAAGCGGTCAAGGACGCCGGCATCAAGCTCTCGGCGGTCGACCACGTCATCCTCGTCGGCGGCTCCACGCGGATGCCCGCCGTGACCGAGCTCGTGAAGGAACTCACCGGCAAGGACCCGCACAAGGGCGTCAACCCCGACGAGGTCGTCGCCGTCGGCGCGGCCCTCCAGGCGGGTGTCATCCGCGGCGACGTCAAGGACGTCCTGCTGCTCGACGTCACCCCGCTGTCCCTCGGCATCGAGACCAAGGGCGGCATCATGACGAAGCTCATCGAACGCAACACGACCATCCCCACCCGGCGTTCGGAGATCTTCACCACGGCCACCGACAACCAGCCCTCGGTCGGCATCCAGGTCTACCAGGGCGAACGCGAGATCGCGGCGTACAACAAGAAGCTCGGCGTCTTCGACCTCACCGGCCTGCCGCCGGCCCCGCGCGGCGTCCCGCAGATCGAGGTCGCCTTCGACATCGACGCCAACGGGATCATGCATGTCTCCGCGAAGGACCTGGCGACCGGCCGTGAGCAGAAGATGACGGTGACGGGCGGCTCGGCCCTCCCGAAGGACGACATCGACCGCATGATGCGGGAGGCCGAGCAGTACGCCGAGGAGGACCGCAAGCGCCGCGACGACGCCGAGACCCGCAACCAGGCCGAACAACTCGTCTACCAGACCGAGAAGTTCATCCGCGACAACGAGGACAAGGTCCCGGCGGACACCAAGGCCGAGGTCGAGTCGGCGATCACCGACCTGAAGCAGCAGCTGGAGCAGAACGCCGAGACGAACGCTCTGCGCACCGGCATCGAGAAACTCGCCTCGGTCAGCCAGCAGATGGGCCAGGCGATGTACGCCCAGTCCCAGCAGGCGCCGAGTGAGAGCTCCGCCGGCACGGGCACCGAAGAGGCCTCACCGCAGGACGACGACGGCGTGGTGGACGCGGAGATCGTGGACGACGAGAAGGACCAGAAGGGCGGCGCCGCCTAGGGGCCGCTCAGGACCCCGTCTTCTCCCAGCCCCGCCGCTCCGGCCGGGGCCCCAGCTGCTCGGGGTCCCGGCTGCGGTACACCAGGTACGGCCGGAACAGGTACTGCACCGGCGCGCTGAACATGTGGACCAGCCGGGTGTACGGCACCAGCGCGATGAGCACCATGCCGATCACCGCATGCACCTCGTACAGCACCGGCACGCCCGCCATCCGGTCCAGGTCCGGCTGGAGGGTGAAGAGGCTGCGGGCCCACGGGGCGATGGACTGGCGGTAGTTGTAGCCGTCGCCGGAGGAGTGGGACAGCTTGGCGACCATGCCCATTACGATCGCCGCCGCCAGCACGACGTACATGAGCTTGTCGTTGGCCGTGGTCGCCCGGAACACGGGTGCCTTCGTGCGGCGGCGGTAGATCAGCAGGGCGATCCCGGCGACCGTCAGCACCCCGGCCGCTGTGCCGCCGTAGAGGGAGAACAGGTGGTACGTCCGCTCGCCGACGCCGAGCGCGTCCGTCCAGGACTCCGGGACGAACAGGCCCACCAGATGGCCGACCAGCACGAACAGGATGCCGTAGTGGAAGGCGGGTGAGGCGATGTTCAGGAGCCTCGACTCGTAGACCTGGGACGAGCGCGTGGTCCAGCCGAAGCGGTCGTAGCGGCGGCGCCAGATCAGGCCGGCGACGAGCAGGGCGAAGACGACGTAGGGCAGAACGCCCCACAGGAGTGTGGTCATGGGCGTGCCCCCGGTTGTGCGGTCGGCAGGGTGACGCACACGGCGTCCAGGACGGACGCGTACGGTGTGCCGAAGTCGGTGAGCCGGGCGCGGAGCTCCTCCAGGCAGTCCCGGTGTTCCAGCAGGAGGTCGGTGTCGCCGGTGCGCGCCGCGAACTCCAGTACCGCGGGCAGGAAGTCGGGCAGTTCCTCGCCGGTGAACTCCAGGCCGTGAGCGCGGTAGAGGTCCTTGAAACGCAGCAGTGACATGCCGCGCCGTCGGGTGTCCCCGTCGCGCCACCAGCTCAGGTACAGGCTGTGGCGGTTCTTGAAGTCGAAGACCTCGACGTAGTGGGCGGCCAGTTCCTCCGGGGACGTGAGGGCCGCGTGGTCGGTGAACTCCCGTAGCTGCGGGGCCGCCTCGCGCAGCAGCGGCAGGCGGGCACGGAAGTCGTCGTCGGGGTAGGTCAGGCACAGTGCGGCCGCCTGGTACAGCACCTCGAAGGACGGCATCAGGCCTCCTTGGTCTCGGCTGTGTCGGCTGTTTGGGCCATGGGGGCTGTGGGAGGCAGGCCGGCCGGGTCGTCCGCCGTCTGCCGTCTGCGCAGGGCGTGGAAGTTCTCCACCGACACCAGCGGCAGCAGTTTGCGGCCCGAGTCCTGCCCGAAGGGGCCGTCCCCGCCCATCCCGGGCCCGCCGTCGTAGTCGAGGCTGCACCCCTGCGGCAGCGCGGACTCCTCCAGGTGCCGGGCGTCCGCGACGACGGCCGTCGGAATCACGTACCGGTCCTCGTACTTGGCGATCGCCAGCAGCCGGTACATCTCCTCGATCTCGTGCGCCCCCATCCCGACGGCGGCCGGCACCGAGGGATCCGGATCCTCGCCGAGGTTGATCGCCCGCATGTGGGAGCGCATCGCGGCGAGCTTCTCCAGCGAGGCGCGGACCGGGCCGATGGCGCCGGCCGTGAACAGCTCCGCCAGGTACTCCAGCGGAATGCGCAGGCTGTCGATCGCGCCGAACAGGTTCCCCGCGTCCTCACCGTCGTGCCCGGTCTCCGTCAGCACGTCCACCACCGGGGAGAGCGGCGGGATGTACCAGACCATCGGCATCGTCCGGTACTCCGGATGCAGCGGCAGCGCCACCCGGTACTTGCTGATCAGCGCGTGCACGGGGGAGCGGCGCGCCGCCTCCACCCAGTCGTACGGGATCCCCGCCGCGTCGCACGCGTGCCGCACCCCGGCGTCCTCGGGGTCGAGGAAGACACCCAACTGCGCCTCATACAGATCCCGTTCGCTGCGCACCGACGCCGCGGCGGTCACCTTGTCGGCGTCGTACAGCACCACCCCGAGATAGCGCAGCCGGCCCACGCACGTCTCCGAGCAGACCGTCGGCAGACCGACCTCGATCCGCGGATAGCACATCGTGCACTTCTCGGCCTTGCCGGTGGCGTGGTTGAAGTACACCTTCTTGTACGGGCATCCCGTCACGCACATCCGCCAGCCCCGGCACCGGTCCTGGTCGACGAGGACGATGCCGTCCTCCGCCCGCTTGTACATCGCCCCCGACGGACAGGACGCCACACAGGACGGGTTGAGGCAGTGCTCGCAGATCCGCGGCAGATAGAACATGAAGGTCTGCTCGAACTCGAACCGCACCTTGTCCGAGGCCTGCGTGCGCGCCCGCTCGACCATCGGGTCGAAGTCGCCGTGGGCCGGGGCGCCGGCGAGGTTGTCGTCCCAGTTCGCCGACCACTCGATCTTCATCGGTTTGCCGTCGAGCTGCGAGATGGGCCGGGCGACCGGGTAGTCGTCGCCGAGCGGGGCGTCGGTGAGGTTCTTGTAGTCGTACGTCCAGGGCTCGTAGTAGTCCTTGATCTCCGGGAGTTCGGGGTTGGAGAAGATGCCGGCGAGCTTGCGGAAACGGCCACCGGCCTTCAGCTTCAGCGCGCCGCGCCGGTTCAGCTCCCAGCCGCCGCGCCACCGCTCCTGGTCCTCGTAGCGGCGGGGATAGCCCTGGCCGGGGCGGGTCTCGACGTTGTTGAACCAGACGTACTCCATGCCCCGCCGGTTGGTCCACGCCTGCTTGCAGGTGACCGAGCAGGTGTGGCAGCCGATGCACTTGTCGAGGTTCATCACCATCGCGATCTGGGCCATCGGACGCATCAGTACTCGACCTCCTGGCTGCGGCGGCGGATCACCGTCACCTCGTCGCGCTGATTGCCCGTCGGCCCCAGGTAGTTGAACGCCCAGGAGAGCTGGGCGTACCCGCCGACGAGATGGGACGGCTTGAGGATCAGCCGGGTGAGCGAGTTGTGGGTGCCGCCGCGCTTGCCGGTGGCCTCCGTCTTCGGGACGGCGATGGTGCGTTCCTGCGCGTGGTGCATGTAGACGGTGCCGGCCGGCATCCGGTGCGAGACGACGGCCCGGGCGACGACGACGCCGTTGCGGTTGGCCGCCTCCACCCAGTCGTTGTCGACGACGCCGATCGCGTCCGCGTCCTGCGGGGACATCCAGATGTTCTGGCCGCCCCGGGAGAGCGCCAGCATGAACAGGTTGTCCTGGTACTCGGAGTGGATCGACCACTTGTTGTGCGGGGTGAGGTAGCGGACCGTCACCTCCTTCTGCCCGTCCGGTCCCAGGCGCGGTTCGCCGAACAGCTTGTTCATGTCCAGCGGCGGCCGGTAGACGGGTAGTGCCTCGCCCAGCTCGTGGATCCAGTCGTGGTCGAGGAAGAAGTGCTGGCGGCCGGTGAGGGTGTGCCAGGGCTTGAGGTGCTCGGTGTTGAGGGTGAAGGCGGTGTAGCGCCGCCCGCCCGACTCGCTGCCCGACCACTCCGGCGACGTGATCACCGGCACGGGGGCGGCCTGGGTGTCCGCGTACGTGACCCGCTTGCCCTCGTGCTCGGCCGCCAGGTGCGCCATCTCCTGCCCGGTGCGGGCCTCGAGGGTGCGGAAGCCCTGGGTGGCGAGGCGGCCGTTGGTGGTGCCGGACAGGGCGAGGATGGTGTTCGCCGCCTTCACGGCCGTGTCGAGCAAGGGCCGGCCGTCGGATGTCACGCCGTTCAGGTGCCGGAGGTCCTCGACCTCCTCGTCCGGCTTCAGCGTGATGCCCTTGGCGGGCAGGCCGAGCTCTTCCGTCAGCGGCCCGAGCGCGGCGAACTTGGCGCCGATCGCCGTGTAGTCGCGCTCCACGACGGTGAGGTTCGGCATGGTCTTCCCCGGCACCGGATCGCACTCCCCGCGCCGCCAGTCCAGGACGACCCCGCCCGGCTGGGCCGTCTCGCCCGGGGTGTCGTGCTGGAGCGGGGTCGCCACCAGGTCCTTGCGCACCCCCAGATGACCGACGGCCAGCTCACTCAACCGCTCGGCCAGCGCCTTGAACGCGTCGAAGTCGGTGCGGGCCTGCCACGGCGGGTCCACGGCCGGAGTGAAGGAGTGCACGAAGGGGTGCATGTCCGTGCTGGACAGGTCGTGCTTCTCGTACCAGGTCGCGGCGGGCAGGACGACGTCCGACAGCAGGGTGGACGACGTCTGCCGGAAGTCCAGCGACAGCAGCAGGTCGAGCTTTCCCTCGGGCGCCTCGTCGTGCCAGGTCACCTCCCGCGGCCGTACGTCCTCGGGTGCTTCCTCCGCCTGCAGGGACGAGTGCGTGCCCAGCAGGTGCCGTGTGAAGTACTCGGCGCCCTTCGCCGACGAGCCGAGCAGGTTGGCCCGCCACAGCGTCAGCACCCGCGGCCAGTTCTCCGGCGCGTCCGGGTCCTCGCAGGCGAACTTCAGGGTCCCCGCGCGCAGTTCGGCGACCACCCGCGACACCGGATCACCGAACACCTCGCCCAGCTCCAGCGGATTGCGGTCGAACGTCGGATACGACGGCATCCACCCCGTCCGCGCCGACAGCGCGAGACAGTCCGCGCCCGTCATCCCCCGGAACCGGCCCGTGCCGAGCGGTGACGCGAGCACGTCGGCGGTGAACCGGTCGTAGCGCCACTGGTCGGTGTTGAGGTACCAGTACGCCGTGCCGATCATCTGGCGCGGCGGCCGCGACCAGTCCGACGCCGAGGCGAGCGTCGCCCAGCCGGTCACCGGACGGCACTTCTCCTGGCCCACGTAGTGTGCCCAGCCGCCGCCGTTGCGGCCCTGGCAGCCGGTGAGCTGGAGCAGGGCGAGAAAGGCGCGGTAGATCGTCTCGGAGTGGAACCAGTGGTTGGTGCCGGCGCCCATCAGGATCATGCAGCGGCCCTTCGACCGCTCGGCGGTGCGCGCGAACTCCCGTGCGATGCGTATGCACTTGGCGGCCGGGACGGAGGTGTGCGCCTCCTGCCAGGCCGGGGTGCCGGGCGCGTCACGGTCGTCGTACGACGCGGGCCAACGGCCGGGCAGCCCCTCCCGCGCCACCCCGTACTGCGCGAGCAGCAGATCGAAGACCGTCGTCACCAGCGGCCCCCGCGCGCCCCCGAGCTTCGTCGCCGGGACACCGCGCCTCACGACGTCCCCGCGCCCCTGTCCATGTGCCCCGCCCTCGGTGTCGAAGCGCGGCAGCAGCACCTCGACACCGGCGGCGACCTCACTGCCGTACAGGCTCAACTGCGGGCGTATTTCCCCGAGTTCGAGGTTCCACTTGCCCATGCCCGACTCGGACCAGCGGAAGCCGAGCGAGCCGTTCGGGGCGACCGCGCGGCCCGTGGCGGCGTCCAGCACGACCGTCTTCCACTCGGCACTCGCGCCCTTCTGGCCCAGATCCGAGGCGCGCAGGAACTTCGCCGGGACGTAGGCCCCGCCCCGCTCCTCCAGCGTGACCAGGAAGGGCAGGTCGGTGAACTGCCGTACATAGTCCGCGAAGAACGGTGTCTCGCGGTCGACGAAGAACTCCTTGAGGACGACGTGCCCCATGGCGAGGGCCAGCGCGCCGTCCGTGCCGGGGTGCGGGTGGAGCCACTCGTCGGCGAACTTGGCGTTGTCGGCGTAGTCGGGGGCGACCACCACGACCTTCTGGCCCCGGTAGCGGGCCTCCGCCATCCAGTGCGCGTCCGGTGTGCGGGTCACCGGGACGTTCGAGCCCCACATCATCAGATACGCGGCGTCCCACCAATCGCCCGACTCCGGTACGTCGGTCTGGTCGCCGAAGACCTGCGGGGAGGCGACGGGCAGATCGGCGTACCAGTCGTAGAAGGAGAGCATCGGGGCGCCGATGAGGGAGTGGAAGCGGGCGCCCGCCGCGTGCGACACCATCGACATCGCGGGGATGGGGGAGAAGCCGGCGATGCGGTCCGGGCCGTACGCCTTGATGGTGTGGACGTGCGCGGCGGCGACGATCTCGACCGCCTCGTCCCAACTCGCCCGCACCAGGCCGCCCTTGCCGCGCGCCTGCTGGTAACGGCGGCGGCGCCCGGGGTCGTTCACGACGTCCGCCCAGGCCAGGACCGGATCACGCAGGCGTTGCTTCGCCTCCCGGTACATCTCCAGGAGGACGCCCCTGATGTAGGGGTAGCGGACCCGGGTGGGGGAGTAGGTGTACCAGGAGAAGGCGGCGCCCCGGGGACAGCCGCGGGGCTCGTACTCGGGGCGGTCGGGGCCGACGCTCGGATAGTCGGTCTGCTGGGTCTCCCAGGTGATGATCCCGTCCTTGACGTACACCTGCCAGCGGCACGAGCCCGTGCAGTTCACGCCGTGCGTGGAGTTCACGACCTTGTCGTGGCTCCACCGGTCCCGGTAGAAGGCGTCCGCCTCACGCCCGCCCGTCAGCGCGACACTGTGCAGATCGGGTGCGGGCGTGCCCGGCCGGAACCACCTGCCCGCCTTGAGCAGCGCCGCGCCCGGTTCGGCGGGCGGGACGGGCGGTATCCGTGTGTCGGTCACAGGCGCTCCCTTGCTTGCCCGGGGGCCGGGGCTCTGGTCCCGAACCTAGGGCGGGGCGGGGGAGCGCACCCCTTCACAGCAGCCGTACGGGTCACCTCCGCACGGCATCCGGACGATTAGGGCCTGTCTGACAAATCCCCGCCTGCTCCGCGGCGCTTGGCACGCCCGCTCGCCGCGTTGCCGAACCGCCCTCGTGGCTCCGCCACGAGGGCGCTCCGGCGCCCTTGCGATCGCACGCACCAGACGCCGCGGAGCCCGCCCTTCGGGCGGACGACGGAGATTTGTCAGACAGGCCCTAAGGCTTGCGGGCGACCCCCGCGTACACCGGCACGATGCCCTCCGCCTGGGCCGTCACGTCCGCCGCCTCCGGCCGCCAGCCGTAGACCGGGATGATGCCGGGGCCGAGCAGGTCCAGACCGTCGAAGAAGCGGGAGAACTCGGGCAGCGACCGGGGAAAAAACGGGGTGCCGCTGTGCCGGAAGTGGTTCGCCGCCTTCTCCATGACCGCCGGGCTGAGGTCAGGGGTGACCTGGGAGAGGATCAGGTAGCTGCCGGGGGCGAGCGCGGCGACGTACTTCCCCAGCAGGCCGTACACGTCGTCACCGTCGGCGTCGGCGCCCAGGTAGTGGGTCAGCGCGACCAGCGACAGCGCGACCGGCCGGTCGAAGTCCAGGGACTCGCCGGCCCGGCCCAGCAGCATGTCGACGTCACGGACGTCGGCGTGCACATAGTCGGTGCTGCCCTCTCCCGTCCCGTGCAGCAGCGCCTCCGCATGCCGCAGCACGATCGGGTCGTTGTCCGCGTACACGACCTTGGAATCCGCGGCGACGCCCTGCGCCACCTGGTGCAGATTGGGCTCGGTGGGGATGCCCGTGCCGATGTCCAGGAACTGACGTATCCCGGCCTCGGCGACGGTGCGCACGGCACGGTGCATGAACCGGCGGTTGGCGCGCGCCCCGCGCAGGACCGTGTCGTCCACGGCGAGGATCTTCTGCGCCAGCTCCTCGTCCACCGGGTAGTTGTCCTTGCCGCCGAGCCACCAGTCGTAGACGCGGGCCGGGTGCGGCCGGCTGGTGTCGACGCGGGCGGGCACGGCCTCGGAACCGGTCATGCGGTGTGTTCTCCTCGGGGATCGACGGCCTTATGGCCGGCTGCCTCAACAGTCCTCGCGGTGCTCCCGCAGGATCTTCCTCGTGCGCTCGGCCGACGCGGCGGCCGTCGACATGTGGTCCAGGACCTCCAGATGCGCGGCGACCTCCTTGCGGGAGTCCAGATACAGGGCGCCGGTCAGGTACTCCGTGTAGACCATGTCGGGCAGCTCGGGCTCGGCGAAACGGAACAGGGTGAACGGCGCATACGTCCCCGGGTGCGGGCCGGAGGCGAACTCGGCGATCTGGAGCGTGACCCGGTCGCGCTCGGCGAACTCCAGGAGCTTGTCCAGCTGGTCGCGCATCACCTCGCCGCGGATGCTCACCGGGCGCAGCAGCACCGTCTCGTCCATGATCACCCACATGTGGGGCGGGTCCGGGCGCTCCAGCAGCCGTTGCCGTTCCATCCGCAGCGACACATGCCGCTCGATGGTCTCGGGCCCCGTCTGCCCTATCGTCCCCGCCTCCAGCACGGCACGCGCGTACTCCTCGGTCTGCAGCAGGCCGGGGACGAAGTGCGGCTCGTAGGAGCGGACGATACGGGCGGCGCCCTCCAGGCTCACGTACAGGCTGAACCAGTCCGGCAGCACGTCGTGGAACCGCTGCCACCAGCCCGGCTGGTTGGCCTCCTCGGCCAGCGACACGAACGCGGCCGCCTCGTCCTCCGGGACGCCGTACGTCTCCAGCAGCACCTGGACGTACGGGATCTTCAGCGCGACCTCGGCCGTCTCCATCCGCCGTACGGTCGCCGCGGCCACACGCAGCACGCGGGCAGCCTCGTCACGTCCCAGCCCGGCCGCCTCCCGCAGCTCCTGCAGGCGCCTGCCGAGCACCACCTGACCCACGGTCGGCGCGGGCCGCCGCTCACTCACGCCACGCCTCCCCTACGCGCCGAAAGTACGTCGAGCAGTGTGTCATGTTCCCCGCGTCCCCGGGGCGTTGCCATTACCCCGCAAGTAATCGACCGCCCGATCCGGACACGAGACGGTGGAGTCACCGGATCCCGGGCCGGCGCACTCCGGCCCGGGATCCGGGCCCGCGCATCTGTAGTCGACCTGCATCCCGACCCGACCTCGACGGAGGGTGATTCGTCATGTCCGCCACCTCGCTCGCCACGCTCACCCGGACCTCCGACCCGCAGACCGTGCTGCGCCGACTTCTGGCCCTGGACGCGGTGGTGACCGGGGCGAACGGGCTCGCCTACCTCGCCGTGTCCGGTCCGCTGGGACGGCTGCTCGGGGTCGACGACACCCTGCTGCTCGCCCTCGGCGCCTTCCTCACCGTGTACGCCGCCGCCGTGGGCCTGCTCGCCTCCCGGGCCCGCCCCGCCGCGCTCCCGGTCCGTGCCGTGATCGAGGCCAACCTCGCCTGGAGCGTGCTGAGTCCGGTGGCCCTCGCGCTGTGGCTGTCGCCCTCCACCACGGGGGCCGTGTGGACGGTCCTCCAGGCTCTCACCGTCGCCGGTTTCGCGGCGCTCCAGCACCTGGCCCTGAAGGCCCGTCAGGCCCGTCAGGACATCAGTGACTGAAGGTACTTGACCGTCGCCGGGTCGGCCGGGAGGAACGTCTCGATGGCCAGCTCGGCGACGGTCACGTCCATGGGGGTGTTGAACGTGGAGATGGAGGAGATGAAGGACAGGACGCGGCCCTCGTGCTCGATCTGCATCGGCAGGGCGAAGTACGGGGCGGTTTCGAGCGGTTCGGGGTCCGCCTCCCGTGAACCGGGCCTCTCCTCCGGCGCCGGATACGCCGCGACCTCCTCGTACAGCCGGCGCAGCGGTTCGGAGCGGTGCAGGGCGATCTGGCGCTCCATCTGGGACAGCAGGTGGCCGCGCCACTCGTGGAGGTTGCGGATGCGCGGCGCGAGGCCTTCCGGGTGCAGCGTCAGACGCATCGCGTTCAGCGGGGGCGTGAGCAGGCGCTCCGGGACGCCGTCGAGGAGCATCAGGATGCCCCGGTTGGCCGCGTGGACGTTGTACATCGCGTCGACGACGACCGCCGGGTACGGCTCGTAGCCCTGGATCAGCCGCTCCATGCCGGCGCGCAGCGCGTCCAGCGCCGGGTCGTACAGCGGGGTCTCCGGATAGCGCGGGGCGTACCCGGCGGCCAGCAGCAGCGCGTTGCGTTCGCGCACCGGCACGTCCAGGTGCTCGGCCAGCCGCAGCACCATCTCCTCGCTCGGCCGCGAACGGCCCGTCTCGATGAAGCTGATGTGCCGCGCCGAGGAGTCCGCCCGCAGCGCCAACTCCAGCTGGCTGACGCGCCGTTGCTCCCGCCAGGCCCGCAGTAGAGGGCCTACGCCCCGATCGGCGGGGGCGGTGCTGGGGGCGGCATCTCCGGGCGGGACCATGGTCATGTGTACGACCGTAGTCGAGGAGCGTGTGAAATGACCGAGCCGTGGACGTCGACCCTGGCGGGCGAGGCCGTGTACCGGGCCCGAGTGCGTGGCTGCCTCCTCGGCGGAGCCCTCGGTGACGCCCTCGGCTACCCGATCGAATTCAGCTCGCTGGACCGGATCCGGTCGGCGCACGGCGAGCGCGGAGTGACCGGACTCGTCTTCGCCGGTGACAGCCGCGTGGCCCTGGTCAGTGACGACACGCAGATGACCCTCTTCACCGTCGAGGCGCTGATCCAGGCCCATCGGCGCGAGCGGCTCAAGGGCATCGGCGGCGGATGGGCCCTCCTCGTGCGCCGGGCCTACGAGCGCTGGCTGGAGACCCAGCGCCACCCCGGCCCGGAGCAGGCCGCACCGCCGCAGAGCGGCGCCCCCGAGGGCGGCCTGATCACCCAGGAGTGGCTGTACGCCCGCCGGGCTCCCGGCAACGCGTGCGTGACGGGGATCGCCCTGGGGGAGTACGCCCCCGACCCCGGGCTCGCCCTCGACGGCACGCCCGGACAGGTCAACCCCGACTCCAAGGGCTGCGGCGCGGTCATGCGCTCGGCCCCCTTCGGCCTGCTGAATTCCGCCGACGGCGCCTTCGCCATGGCCGCCCGCGCCGCCCAGATCACCCACGGTCACCCCACCGGCTACTACGCGGCGGGCGCCCTGGCCGCGATCGTCGCGCACCTCGTCGCGGGCGAATCCCTGGAGGGAGCGGTCCTGCGCACGCTGCGGCTGCTGGCGCGCCACCCCGGCCACGAGGAGACCTCGGTCGCGCTCACGGAGGCCCTCGACCTGGCCCAGGAGGGCGCTCCGACGGCGGAGAAGATCGAGTCACTGGGCGCCGGCTGGGTCGCCGAGGAGGCGCTCGCGATCGGCGTGTACTGCGCCCTCGTCGCGCCCGCCGCGCCGGACGCCCTGCTGCTGTCCGTCAACCACTCGGGCGACAGCGACTCCACCGGCTCCGTCTGCGGCAACCTGCTGGGCGCCCGGCACGGCGACCACGGCCTCCCGCACGAATGGCTGGAGCGGGTCGAGGGCCGGGCGCAGATCGCCGCTCTGGCCGACGACCTGGCGGCCGAAGGCGTGCGGCGCTGACCCTGGGGGAACCGTCTGACCAGGGCCGCCGCGCGCAGGCTGTGGCAGGCTGAAGACGAACCCTCCCGTGCAGGAAGGAGCGAGGCCATGCCCCTCGAACCGCTGTCGCAGAAGGAGATCGAGGACCGGCTCGCGGAGCTGCCGGGCTGGACGTCGGACGGCGACCGCATCGCCCGCTCCTACCGGCTCGCCTCGCACTTCGCGGCCACGGCGATGGTCGTGCACATCGCCCAGGTCCAGGAGGAGCTCGACCACCATTCCGACCTCACCCTCGGCTACAACACGGTGTCCCTCACCGTGAACACGCACACCGTGGGCGGCGTGACCGAGCGGGACTTCGCGCTCGCCCACAGGATCGAGGAGCTCGCCCCCGGCCACGGGGCACAGTGACGCGCGTGCTCGACTACGACAAGGAAGCCGAGCGGTACGACGCCTCGCGCGGCGGCGAGCCCCGGGCCGCCGCCGCGGCCCAGGCCGTGCTGGGCCTGCTGCCGGACGGGACCCGGCAGCTGCTCGACGTCGCCTGCGGCACCGGCATCGTGACGCGTCGGCTCGCCGCCGGGCGGGACGGCCTCCGTGTGACCGGCGTCGACCTCGCGCCCGCCATGGCCCGGCAGGCCGCCACCCGCCTGCCCGGCGCCGTCGTGCTCGCCGACAGCCGCAGGCTGCCGTTCCCGGGCAACGGCTTCGACGCTGTCACCAGCGTGTGGTTGCTGCACCTCGCGCAGTCCGCGCAGGACGTACGGACCATCGTCGGCGAGTGCGCCCGCGTGCTGCGGCCCGGCGGGGTCTACGTCACCACCGTCGACAAGGGCGCCGCGCACAACGTGGGCAGTGACATCGACGCCGTCATGGCATCCCGCCCGCCCCGCCCGGCCAGGGACGCGGCGGAGCTCGTCGAGTCGTACGCACTGGGCCACGGCCTGGTCCCGGCCGGCGGGTCCGGCTTCACCGGTCACGGCCAGGGCCGCAGCCCTCGCCGCACGATGGCCGACCTGCGCCGGGGCTGGTTCGTCACCGTGCCGCCCGGCGGCGCGCTCGCCGACGGTTTCGCCGCCCGCCTGGCGAAGCTCCCGGACCAGGACCGGCCCCGGCCGGACCCGGTGTTCACGCTCCGGGCGTTCCGCAAGACCGAGTGAAGTCCATGGTCCAGTTGGTCAGCCAGGTCGCACCGCCGTCCGTGGAGAACGCCTGCTCCCAGCGTGCCGTGGTGGCCGAGATGCCGGACCAGACAAACCGCACCCGTACGTCCTTGCCGTCGTGGACGTCATCGCCGTAGAAGGCGCCGCGTTCGCCATCGAAGCGCCCGAACACCGGCGGGAACAGTTTGCCGGTGCGGCTGGAGGACCAGGTCAGCGACCACTGCTCGGTCTCCCGGTCGAAGAGCCGCAGCGTCAGCCCCTTCGAGCCCAGGTGCGGCATGTCGATCTCGTCGAGGTTCGCGGCCCCGTCGAACAGCGGTTGGCAGCGGCTGGTGGCCGGGAACTCCTCCCAGTCGCTGCCGGGGTCGAGGAAGTCGGTGCGGCGGCGGTGGCGGACCTCCCACTCGCCGTGGAAGAAGTCGAAGTCGTGCGGGCTGCTCATGTGCGGTCCCCAGTGGTTCCGGCGGGCAGGGAATCGGCCAAGTAGGCCGTCAGATCCGGGACGTCGGGCGCGAGCATGTGCCGCACCCAGGCGTCCCGTTCGTGCAGGACCGGCGGGAGCTCCCAGACGCAGCCGATCCACGGGAGGCCGGGCGTGATGAAGTGCGTCGGGTCGTTGTCCGGGCAGCCGAGCACCGGCTGTCCCGCCGACGCGCCCTTGAAGTGCAGGACGTTGTCCCACACCCAGCTGTAGGCGTTCAGATAGGCGCCGTCGTCCCCGCCCCGGTGCAGTACGACGAACGTCGCCGGGGGTGTGCCGTCCGGCTCAGGGAGCAGCTCCGGCAGGATCGCGTACGCCGCCCGCGCCACCTCGGGCGCGATGCCCGCGGGGTCGGCGGTGACGTGGTAGCGCTTGATCCGCCGCCCGGCCACCTCGATCGGCGGCGGCACGGTCAGCAGTTTCTCGGCGAAGGCGGGGGTCTCCGTAAGGGCCATGGCAGGACGCTATGACCGCTTCACTGACATCCTGCGGCAGTGAAGTCCAGCCGACTCGTCTCGATCCTCCTGCTGCTCCAGACCCGCGGCCGGATGACCGCCGCGCAACTCGCCGAGGAGCTGGAGGTGTCGGTGCGCACGGTCTACCGGGACGTCGAGGCACTGGGCGCGGCCGGCGTGCCGCTGTACGGCGATGCGGGCCACGCCGGTGGCTACCGCCTGCTCGACGGATACCGCACCCGCCTCACCGGCCTGACCAGCAGCGAGGCCGAGGCACTCTTCCTCGCCGGCGCGCCAGGTCCCGCAGCCCAACTCGGCCTCGGCTCCGTGCTGGCCGCGGCCCAGCTCAAGGTCCGCGCCGCCCTGCCCGCGGAACTGCGCACCCACGCCGACCGGATCAGCGGCCGCTTCCACCTCGACGCGCCCGGCTGGTACGCCGACGCCGACGAGACGCCGCACCTCCCGGCCGTGGCCGACGCGGTCTGGAACAGCCGCGTCCTGCACGTCCTGTACCGCCGCTGGCGTGAGCCCACCGACGTGGAGCGCCGCCTGGAGCCGTACGGACTCGTCCTGAAGGCGGGCCGCTGGTACGTCGTCGCGGGCCCCGGGCCCCGCACCTTCCGCGTCGACCAGATCCTTCAACTCACCCCCGTCCGCGAAAAGTTCACTCGCCCCGCCGACTTCGACCTGGCCGCGTACTGGAGGGCGTACCAGCGCGACTTCCACGACCGGCTGTACCGCCGGGAGGCGGTGGTGCGGCTGGCTCCCGGAGTGACCCTCGACCGCGCGGCCGGCCACCGTACGGAGAACGACGGCTGGACCAGGGTCACCGTCACCATCGAGTCCGTCGACCACGCCCACGCCGAGTTCCTGCGCCTCGGCACCGGCATCGAGGTGCTCCAGCCGCCCGAACTGCGCGAGAGGATCGCCCGGACAGTGGCCGAACTGGCCGAGAGATACGGCAACTTCGCCACGCACGGCGGCGACTGAGGGAGCGGAACCCGTCCGTCCTCCCGAGGAGGTACGTCACGTGCAGCACCCGCGCAAGCACCGCAGACGCCGGGCCGCGTTCGCCGCGACCCTCGCCGCCGCAGTCCTGGCCGCCGCCGGGCTCACCACCCTGAACGGCGCCGGAACGGCCGAGGCCGCCACCGCCCGCCAGGTCGAGAAGCTCGACCGGGGCGTGGTCAGCGTCCACACCGCCGACGGCAACCTGGTCAGCTGGCGCTGGCTCGGCACCGACCCGAACGACATCTCCTTCAACGTCTACCGGGCCGGTACGAAGGTCAACTCGACGCCGATCACCGGCTCCACGAACTACTTCCACTCCGGCGCCCCCGAACAGGCCGACTACACCGTCCGCGCCATCGTGAACGGCGTCGAGCAGGGCGACTCCGTGCACGCCGTCCAGTTCCGCCCGGGCTACAAGGACGTCCCGATCAGCCCGCCCGCCGGCGGAACGACCCCCGACGGGGTGGCGTACACCTACGAGGCCAACGACGCCTCCGTCGGCGACCTCGACGGCGACGGCGCCCTCGACATCGTCCTCAAGTGGCAGCCCACCAACGCCAAGGACAACTCCCAGTCCGGCTACACCGGCAACACCGTCGTCGACGGCATCAAGCTCGACGGCACCCGGCTGTGGCGCGTCGACCTGGGCCGCAACATCCGCTCGGGCGCGCACTACACGCAGTTCCAGGTGTACGACTACGACGGCGACGGCAAGGCCGAGGTCGCCATGAAGACGGCCGACGGCACGCGCGACGGCACGGGCACGGTGATCGGCAGCTCGTCGGCCGACCACCGGAACGCGTCCGGCTACATCTTCTCCGGTCCCGAGTACCTGACCATGTTCAACGGCCAGAGTGGCAAGGCGATGGGCACGGTGGACTACGTCCCGGCTCGCGGCACGGTCTCGTCCTGGGGCGACTCCTACGGCAACCGGGTCGACCGATTCCTCGCCGGCACCGCCTACTTGGACGGCTCCCGCCCCTCCCTCGTGATGGCCCGCGGCTACTACACCCGTACGGTCATCGCCGCCTGGGACTGGCGAGGCGGAAGCTTCACGCGCCGCTGGACCTTCGACACCAACTCCTCCACCAACAGCGGCAAGGGATTCGACGGCCAGGGCTCGCACAGCCTGTCCGTCGGGGACGTCGACGGCGACGGCAAGGACGAGATCGTCTACGGTTCGATGGCCGTCGACGACAACGGCAACGGCCTGTGGACCACGAGGACGGGCCACGGAGACGCACAGCACCTGGGCGACCTCGACCCCGCGCACGCGGGCCTGGAGTACTTCAAGGTCTCGGAGTCGACCGGACAGCCGGCCGAGCTCTACATCGACCCCGCGGGCGGCACCGTGAACTGGAAGCTCGCCGCTTGCTGCGACAACGGCCGGGGCGTCGCCGGGGACATCTGGGCGGGCAACGACGGCGCCGAGATGTGGTCCGCCTCCGACACCTCCGTCCGCGACGAGGCCGGCGCCGCCAAGGGCCGCGAGCCGTCCTCGGCCAACTTCCTGTCCTGGTGGGACGGCGACACCGTCCGCGAACTCCTCGACGGCACCCGCATCGACAAGTACGGCACCTCGTCCGACACCCGCCTGCTCACCGGCTCCGGAGTCTCCTCCAACAACGGCACGAAGGCCACGCCCGTCCTGTCCGGCGACATCCTCGGCGACTGGCGCGAGGAAGTCATCTGGCGCACGGGCGGTAACACGGCCCTGAGGATCTACTCGACGCCGCACGCGACGACCACGAAGATCACGACCCTGCTCCACGACCCGATGTACCGCACGGGTCTGGCCTGGCAGAACACCGCTTACAACCAGCCGCCGCACCCGAGCTTCTTCATCGGCAACGGCATGGCAGCGGCGCCCAGGCCGACGGTCTACACGCCCTGAGGCTGAGCAGGGCGAATGCCCCGGGGCGCCCCATGCGGGCGGCGGCCGGCAGCACACCGTGACCGGCCGCCGCCCGTACCAGGCGGGTGCTACGTCGTGCACGGGCCAAGGCCTGTCGCGGAAGTGGAAGCTGTGACGTCCCCTTGGATGTCCGCACCCAGCGGGTCAAGGCTGCGGCGGAGCGGCTGGTCAAAGCTGGTGCCACCGTGCTGCGGATCAAGGATGAGCCGGACATGGGGCTCTACGCCGCCGCCATGCAGGACCCCGAGGGCAACGAATTCGACGTCGTCTGAGGACCGTTGCGGCCCCCCGCCCGTTCGCCTTCGAAGAGGGTGACGCGGGCGTCCCAAGGGGCGCGGGGAACAGCGCGACCAGCCGCAACCAGTCGGCAGTCGCCGTACTCCCGCGCCCCCCAGTCGCTCTGCGAACCGCTACTCGAGCAGCTCCGCATACGAGCCCATGGCCAAGGCAATGTCCGCCTGAGCCCAGAACCGGTGATAGGTGAACGACGGCGCCGCCCCGCCCGCGAGATACGCCTCGATCTTCGACCAGGCCGGATCGTCCTCGTAGAACGACCGGATCGAATCGAAGGTCGACGACGAGTTGATCGCGTCCCCGTTCGGCATCGTGCCGCTCCACCCGCTCGGGACGTGGACCGCGTCGTCGAAGCGGTTGTAGTCGGCGCGGGTCTCCGGGACGGCGATGCCGAGGTCGTCCTGGTGGTTGTCCCACATGCCGTCGAGCAGCGCCTTGGCCGTGGCCGCGGCCTGCGTGTCACCGGAGCGGTCGGCGTAGTACGTCAGGGTCTTGGCGTACGCGGCCGCAACGCCGACGTCGTTGGTGTAGTCGGCGACGGTGACGTGAAGTCCGGTGTTGGCGCCGGGACTTGACGCGTTCCAGGTGTCGGGTTGGCCCGACCACTGGAGCGTGGACGGGAACCTGAAGGTGCCGTCCGGGTTGACGGTGGTGTGGGAGAGCGCCCAGTCGACCCACTTGTCGAGGACCGTCTTGGCGGCGGCGTTCCCCGTCTGCTGGTAGTACTCGGCGACCCGCTCCATCGACCACGCCTGGAAGCCGAACCACTGGTTGGACGGCGGGTCGTGGTAGACAGGCTGCTGGTCGTAGTACATGCCGTAGAAGGTCGGCTTGCCGCTCGGCGGGGTCGCGTAGCGGCCCGCCCAGCTGTTGGTCGCCCCGCCCGCGATCGCGCCCTCGCTGGACTGCAGCCAGCGGTAGAACTCGACCTGCCGCTCGAGGGACTTGGCCCAGTCCGCCTGCCCCGTCGCCGACTTGGGCAACAGATCGGCATACGCGCTGAGCGCATACGCGGCCATCGGGTTCTGGTAGCCGCCGTGGGCATGGCTGGAGCCGATGCGCCAGGCCCAGCCCGCCGAGGTGTCGGTGGCGCCGCCCCAGGCGTAGTACCAGGAGAGCAGATAGTGCGAGGCGTCCTTGCCGGTGCCGGCGGGACAGGCGGCGGGCCCCACGCAGTTGCCCACCTTCTTGAAGTACTTGTCGTACATCGCGTAGCGCAGGTAGTCGCCCATCTTCGCGGCCTTCGCCACGGTCGCGGAGATGTCACCGCCCTTGCCCTGCTCGTCGGCCCACTTGTCGGCCCAGTAGGCGGCCTGCACCGCACGGGCGTCGGCGTCCGGGGCGTTGGTGAACTTCCACTGCTTCGCATACGACGCGTCACCGGTGAAGAGGTCCACGTACCCGTTCCTGCCGCCGTACTTGAACTGATCACAGGTCGGCTGCGGCACCGTCTCCCACACCGACTCCTGCGCACCGCGCTGGAAGGTGTTGATGTACGACGGCCCCGTGTCGCCCGGCCCCGCCTCGCACTTGCCCGGCGAGTTGCCGTAGCCGTAGGTGTTGTCGACGTCCTGCAGCCAGTGCATGCCGTACACGTCGTCCGTGCCGTACGCGCTCTTCAGCTCCCCGGCGATCGGATCCGAACCGACCGAGACCGACGCGTCGAGCTTCGCCGGGTACTCGTCCGGGGTGTCGTGCTCGGGCGCGTAGGTCGCCGGTTTCGAGGCGTTGTAGAAGGAGTTGGTCGGCTGGTCGGCGTGGGTCGGGATCATGTACTTCTCCATGATTTCCCAGGCGCCGTTGAACTTGGACCAGTCGCCCGTGACCTTGCCGTACATCGCCTGCAGCCATAGAAGGTAGCTGTAGGCCTCGGACGTGGTCTCGTGGCCGTGGTCCGGCGCCTCGACGATCAGCGTCTCGACCGAGTGGTAGGGGATGCCCTCGGGGGAGAAGTAGCCGCTCGCCGGGTTGGTGATCTTGCCGTACAGCTCCAGGAAGCGGGCGTCGTACGCCTTCGCCGCCGCGATCTGGGTCACCGTGACCGACGCCTTCGCATGGCCGTTGGCCGTCGACTCGAAAGTCGCCGCGCCGGTACCGGAGCTGTCGGCGGTGATGGTCACCTGCTGTGCGGTGTTCCAGTTCGAGGGCGTGAAGGTGAGCGAGGCGCCACCGGTCACCGACAGACCCGAATTGCCGCCGGTGCGGGCGGTGGTGACCGTCACGTCGGCCGACGGTCGGGTCGACAGCTTGATGTCGTACGAGGCCGTCCTGCCCTGCTGGACGGGGAGTTGGGTCCGTGAGGCCACCACTGCGGGACCCGAGGCGACCGTGATGCCGACCGGCGTGGAGTCCGCGGACGCGCCCAGGCTGTCGTACCCCTTCGCGAGGAGCGAATGACTGCCCACGGTCAAGCTGGAGACCGAGAGCGAGTAGGGCGCCGTCGTGTCCGTGCCCAGCAGTGTCGTGTTGTCGTAGAACTCGACCTTGCTGATCGTCGCGCCGTCCGCGGCAGCGGCGGTGGCCGCCAGCGGGACGGCGTCGCCCTGCGCGTAGACGGCGCCCGCCGTCGGGCTGGTCAGCACGGTGATGGGGGGCTGGTGGGCGCCGGTGCAGCTCGTGCCGTTGATCGCGAAGTTCGTGGGGGCGGTGTTGGTGCCGCTGTAGGCGAACTGCGCGCCGGTGGTGACCGCGGCTCCGGCGGCGATGCGCCCGTTGTGGCCGGCGTTCTTCACGGTGACCGACTGGCCGGACTGCGACCAGGTGCCGTTCCAGCCGTTGCCGAGCTTCTGGTTGCCCGCATAGCCGTACGTCAGGGTCCAGCCGTCGATGACGTCCGTGCCGCGGTTGGTGATCGTCAGGTCCGCGGTGAAGCCGGAGCCCCAGTCATTGGTCCGGTAGTCGACACTGCACTGAAGTGCCGCCGCCCGAGCGGGAGTCGACCCCGTGCTCAGCATGGTCAGGGGAAGCGCCAGGGCCGCCACGACGGCCGTCCAGAACCGTCGTACGACTCTGCGTCTGTGTGGGGGATGCACGTGCTGGTTCCTCCTTGCGGCTCGGAGAAGTCAAGGCTTGAACCAGTGGGAGCGCTCCCATAGTGAGGATGGGGGTGCAAGGGGTCAAGGGTCTTGAAGAGTCGAAAAAGATTCGACGCGTTCCGTGAGTAAAAGTCAGCAACTCCCCTGTCCATTGGCGACACTTGGCGCTAGCTTCATGGACACCAGTGGGAGCGCTTCCATCAGTCGACGCGTCCGTCACGACGCGCCGGAGCTGTGAGGAGTCGCTCATGCGACACCCCCCGCGTTCAGTACTTTCAGCCGTCAATCGGCACCTCCTCCTTGCCTCTTGCGCGCCCTGCACGGACGGACCGTCAGCACCCGCAACCAAGAAGGAACCCGCACTCATGACTCGTACCAGAACTGCGATGCTCGCCGCCCTGGCACTGGTCGCCGGGGCCTCGGGGACCGCGCTCGCCGCGGACCCCGGCGGAATCGGCACGGCCGCCGTCCCCTGCACCGTCGACTACAAGGTGCAGAACCAGTGGGACACCGGCTTCACCGCCGCCGTGACGGTCACCAACCAGGGCGCCGCCAAGTCGAATTGGTCGGTGAAGTGGTCGTACGCCGGTAACCAGAAGGTCACCAGCGGCTGGAACGCCAGGATCAGCCAGAGCGGCGCCGCGGTGACCGCCACCAATGAGACCTACAACGGGACCCTGTCGACGGGCGGTTCGGTCAGCTTCGGCTTCCAGGGCTCCTACAGCGGCACCAACGCCGTCCCGGCCACGTTCACCCTCGACGGCGTGACCTGCAACGTCGACGACGGCTCGGGCCCCACGGATCCCACCGACCCGACCGATCCGGGCCCGACCGGCCCGAAGGCCGACAATCCGTACTCCGGCGCCAAGGTGTACGTGAACCCGGAGTGGTCCGCGAAGGCCGCCGCCGAGCCGGGCGGCAGCCGGATCGCGAACCAGCCGACCGGCGTCTGGCTCGACCGCATCGCCGCCATCAACGGCGTCAACGGCGGCATGGGACTGCGCGACCACCTCGACGAGGCCCTGACCCAGAAGGGCTCCGGCGAACTCGTCGTCCAGTTGGTGATCTACAACCTGCCCGGACGGGACTGTGCGGCCCTCGCCTCCAACGGTGAGCTCGGCCCGACGGAGCTCGGCCGGTACAAGACCGAGTACATCGACCCGATCGCCGCGATCCTCGCCGACCCGAAGTACGCCTCGCTGCGGATCGTGACGACCATCGAGATCGACTCGCTGCCCAACCTGGTCACCAACACCGGCAGCCGGCCCACGGCCACCCCGCAGTGCGATGTGATGAAGGCCAACGGGAACTACCAGAAAGGCGTCGGCTACGCCCTGGGCAAGCTCGGTGACGCGCCCAACGTCTACAACTACATCGATGCCGGGCACCACGGCTGGATCGGCTGGGACGACAACTTCGCCGCCAGCGCCGCCGTGATGAAGGAGGCGGCCACCTCGGAGGGCGCCACCGTCAACGACGTGCACGGCTTCATCGCCAACACGGCCAACTACAGCGCCCTGAAGGAGAACAACTTCACCATCAACGACTCCGTCGGCGGCAAGTCCGTCCGCGAGTCCAAGTGGGTCGACTGGAACCGCTACGTCGACGAGCTGTCCTTCGCGCAGGGCTTCCGCAACCAGTTGGTCACGACCGGGTTCAACTCGGGCATCGGCATGCTGATCGACACGTCGAGGAACGGCTGGGGCGGCAGCGCACGGCCCGCCGGTCCGGGCGCGACGACCGACGTCGACACCTACGTCAACGGCGGCCGCTACGACCGCCGGATCCACGTCGGCAACTGGTGCAACCAGTCCGGCGCCGGCCTCGGCGAGCGCCCGCAGGCCAATCCGGCGGCCGGGATCGACGCGTACGTATGGATCAAGCCGCCGGGTGAGTCCGACGGCGCCAGCCGGGAGATCCCGAACGACGAGGGCAAGGGGTTCGACCGGATGTGCGACCCGACCTACACGGGCAACCCGCGCAACGGCAACAACCCGTCCGGCGCCCTGCCCGACGCTCCGCTGTCGGGGCACTGGTTCTCGGCGCAGTTCCAGCAGCTGATGCAGAACGCCTATCCGGCGTTGTGACGGTTCGCTGGTGACTTCGGCCGCGGGTTGTCCGTGGCTGGTCGCGCCCGCGCAGCGGAGCCGCATATAGGTACAGCCCCGGGTCCCTACAGGGCGTCGTAGTCCGCCGGGGGTGGACCGTTCTCCTGGTCCACCCCCGGCGGATCGCAAATCCTTGCTCCTGGTTGTTGCCGTTCCGGCAACGATAGTGGCCCCGCGGCGGTGCGTCGGCGCACGCTGGCCTCATCCGAAGGAGAGGCTGACGAGCATGGCGCACAACCACGACTCGGACCGGCACGCCGGTCACCACCACCACGACCACACCGACGTCGACTGGGCCGAGATGGGCCCGGAGCTGGAGGCGCAGGCGGAGCTCTTCACGCCCCTCTACGAGCACACCATGGCCTGGCTGGCCAAGCGGCAGACCGAACCGGGGCTGATCGTCGACGCGGGCAGCGGCCCCGGCGTCATCGCCTGTCTGCTCGCCGACGAATTCCCCGGTGCCCGGGTCGTCGCCGTCGACGCTTCCGAGCCGCTCCTGGCGCGGGCCGGTGCGCGGGCCGAGAGGCTCGGTGTCGCCGACCGCTTCGGCACCCTCGCCGGTGAACTCCCGGACGTGCTCGACGACTTGGACTATCCCGCCGATCTGCTGTGGGTCGGCCGCACCCTGCATCACCTCGGCGACCAGCGGGCCGCCCTCGCCGCGTTCGCCGCCCGCCTCGCCGTAGGCGGCACGCTGGCGCTGCAGGAGGGTGGTCTGTCGGCCCGGTACCTGCCGCGCGACGTCGGCTTCGGGCGGCCCGGGCTGCAGGCGCGCCTCGACGCGCTGGAGGAGGAGTGGTTCGCTGCGATGCGCGCGGACCTGCCCGGCACCGTCGTGGAGACCGAGGACTGGCCCGCCCTGCTCACCGCGGCCGGCCTCAGGCCCAGCGGCACCCGCACCTTCCTCCTCGACCTGCCCGCCCCGACCACGGACCGCGCCCGCGCCTACGTCGCCGCCACCCTGACCCGCACCCGCGACGGCATCGGCGACCACCTCGAAGCCGACGACCGCGCAACCCTCGACCGGCTCCTCGACCCGGACGACAAGGCGAGCGTGCATCACCGGCCGGATCTGTTCCTGCTGGCGGCACAGACCGTGTACACGGCCGTACGGACGAAGTGACAACGGCCAGTGCCTGCCACTCGTGCCCCTCCTCGGTGCCTTGACTTCGAGAGCTCTCCAAGTGATGGACTCCTCTGCGTCCAAACTGCACACAGAACGTCACACGGAACGACACACAGGGGGATCACCATGACCGACTCACCCGTCGCGCTCATCACCGGCGGTGGCAGCGGCATCGGAGCCGCGGTCGCACGGCAGCTGCTGGAGGCCGGACACCGGGTCACCGTCACCGGCAGGGGTGAGGCGCGGCTTCGTGACTTCGCGGAGGGGCTCGGGAATCCGGAGGGTCTGCTGACGGTCGTCGGGAACGCGGCCGACTACGGCGACGTGCGGACGGCCGTCGAGGCCACGCTCAAGGCGTTCGGCCGACTGGACACCGTCGTCGCCAACGCCGGTTTCGCGACCCACGACTCAGTCGCCGAGGGGGACCCGGCGGGCTGGACCGAGATGGTGCTGACCAACGTCCTCGGCCCGGCCCTGCTGATCCGCGCCGCCGTCGACGCCCTCAAGGAGACCCGCGGCCGGATCGTCCTCATCGGCAGCGTCGCCGGGTTCGTGCCCGGGCCGGGGAACATCTACGGGGCGACGAAGTGGGCGGTGACCGGGCTCGCCGAGAACACCCGGCGGCAGGTCACCGACTGGGGCATCGGCGTGACCCACATCGCGCCGGGCCGGGTGGAGACGCCTTTCTGGGACGCCTACGGCAGTCTGCCGCCCGGGCATCTGCTGACCGCCGACCAGATCGCCGACTCGGTGGTGTGGGCCGTCCGGCAGCCCGACGGCGTGGACGTCAACACCGTCGTCGTACGGCCGCTCGGACAGCCCAACTGACCTGACGCTCGGCTCGGTCACCGGGTATCAGCCGCCCCCGACGAACTCCTTCGCCAGCTTCTCGCCCAGCGAGGCCGCCACACCGGGGCTCTCGATGGGTGAGACCTGGGAGTTCTTGAAGAGGATGTACGTCACGCCGGAGGCGGCCCCGCCGGCCGCCGGGTCGGGGTCGATGCCGAGGGCCTCGGCGGCGGAGTAGGAGGCCTCGCCGATGATCTGCTGCGGGCCGGTGTCGCCCACCACGGCGTACAGCACCTGGTCGTCGTGGATGACCGCTGCCACGCTGCCGCCCTTGATGCCGGCGGTGCGGTAGTCCCAGGTGGCGCTGGGGCTGGGCACGACGACGTACGGCAGGGTGTCGGACCGCAGGGGCTTGCCGTCGGACTGGTGGAACGCCGTGTCCGGGAGGAACCAGGGGTCGGTGGTCTCGTTGCAGTTGTCGGTGCGCCGGCCGTCGCAGTCGATGTCCATGTCGGCCGTCCAGAACACGGCACGCTTCGTGCCGCAGACGGGCACGGTGGCCGAGGCCGTCTGGTCGGTGCGGTATTTGCTCTTCGAGATCTGTGAGCAGGACGTCACCTTCGCGAGCAGGTCGGCCGCGCTCACGCCGGCTTCTTCGGGTTCCGCCGGCCGGGCGCCGGCGGGGAGCGCCGCGGTGGCGAGCAGCGCGGCTCCGGCGGCCGCGGCGAGGAGCAGTCTTCGGGTGCGCACTGTGGGGGTGGCCCTTCGTCGGAAAAGTCCTGGCTGATGGGTGATGGCTGATGGCTGATGGCTGATTGCGACGCCATGCCCCCAGTAGAAGACTGGATGTAGATAAAAGTCCGTATATGCCCGGATCTCCGGGAGGTGTCATGTTCGTACGCGCCGTCTACACGACCGGTGATCCCGCGAAGATCGACATGGCCATCAGGGCGATGAACACCCAGGGGCGCGACCTGCTGGAGGACCGTCCGGGATACCGGGGAGCGAGTGTCTTCGTGGACCGGGTCCTCGGGAAGCTGCTCGCCGCGAGCTGGTGGGAGTCGGAGCGGGCCCGGCGCAACAGCGACGAGGTGTTGCGCGAGCGCCGGTCGGCGATGCTGGAGCCGTTCGCGGGGACCGTGGCGGTCGACAACTACGAGGCGCTGGTCTTCCATCAGGTCCGGCAGCCACAGGCGGGCGGCGGACTGCGGCTCACCAGGCTGGAGTTCGACCCGATGGACACGGACCTGCTCGCCGACACGTTCCGGTCGACGGTGGTGCCCAGGCTGGAGACGCTCCCCGGGCTCGCCAGGGCGTCCCTGATGGTCGACCGGGAGCGCGGGCGAGGAATGGCCGCAGCGGTCTTCGTCGACCAGACGTCCCTGGCGGCCTCCCGTGCGGGTCAGGCGGGGGCCAGGCACGAGGGCGCGGCCAAGGCGCATGTGTCCGTGATCGGGCTGGAGGAGTTCGAGGTCGTCCACACCGACGTGCGCGGTGAGTGACGTTCGCGGTGAGTGACGTTACTGACCGAGATCGGTGACCGGAGCGAGGCATACGCGTCCGCCCGCCGCTCATACAGCGAGCGGCGGGCGGAGTGCCGTACAGAAACGGGCGTCAGGCGTCGAACGTCGCCGGGTCCGGGCCGATGCGCCGGTCCTCGTTCAGCGCGCTGATCGCCGCGAGGTCCTCGTCGTCCAGGCTGAAGTCGAAGACCTCGATGTTCTCCTTGATCCGCGATGGTGTCACGGACTTCGGGATCACGACGTTGCCCAGCTGGAGGTGCCAGCGCAGCACGACCTGCGCCGGGGTGCGGTCGTGCTTCCGCGCGATGGCGACGATCGCCGGAACCTCCAGCAGACCCTTGCCCTGGCCGAGCGGCGACCAGGCCTCGGTGGCGATGCCCTGCTCGGCGTGGAACTGACGGGAGGCGTGCTGCTGCAGATGCGGGTGCAGCTCGATCTGGTTGACCGCGGGGACGACCGACGTCTCGTCGATCAGGCGCTGAAGGTGCTCCGGAAGGAAGTTGGAGACACCGATCGCGCGGACGCGGCCGTCGGCGTGGAGCTTCTCGAACGCCTTGTAGGTGTCGACGTAGGTGCCCCGGGCCGGCAGCGGCCAGTGGATGAGGTACAGGTCGACGTGGTCCAGGCCGAGCTTCTCCAGCGACACGTCGAAGGCGCGCAGCGTGGCGTCATAACCCTGGTCGCCGTTCCAGAGCTTGGTGGTGACGAAGATGTCCTCGCGGGGGAGGCCGGAGCCGGCGATGGCCTTGCCGGTGCCCTCCTCGTTGCCGTAGATCGCCGCTGTGTCGATGCTGCGGTACCCGGCCTCAAGTGCCGTCGCGACCGCCTGCTCGGCCTCGTCGTCCGGCACCTGCCAGACGCCGAAGCCCAGCTGGGGCATCTCGACGCCGTTGTTGAGGATGATCGGGGGGACCTTGCTGCTCACGAGCTCTTGATCCTTACGGTTGTCGTCAGGTGGTACTCACCATCGTCAACGATCACGGGCGCCCATGCATTCCGGACCGGAGAAAAAGGCGGGACTCACGCCTGGTACAGCGCGTCGACCTCTCCCGCGTAGGCGTTCTCGATCGCCTTGCGCTTCAACTTCAGCGACGGCGTGAGCAGTCCGTGCTCCTCGGTGAACGGCTGCGCGAGGATACGGAACGTACGGATCGACTCGGCCTGCGAGACAAGGGTGTTGGCGGCGACGACCGCGCGCCGCACCTCGGTCTCCAGGTCGGCGTCGCGGACCAGCTGGGCCGGGGTCATCTGGGGTTTGTCGCGCATCATCAGCCAGTGCTCGACGGCCTCCTGGTCGAGGGTGATCAGGGCCGCGATGTACGGGCGGTCGTTGCCGACGACGATGCACTGGGAGACCAGCGGATGGTCGCGGACACGCTCCTCCAGCACGCCCGGCGAGACACTCTTGCCGCCGGACGTGACCAGGATCTCCTTCTTGCGGCCGGTGATGGTGAGGTAGCCGTCCTCGTCGAGGGACCCCAGGTCACCGGTGGCCAGCCAGCCGTCGTGCAGGGCCTCGTCGGTGGCCTTCTGGTTGTTGAGGTAGCCCTGGAAGACGTTGCCGCCGTGCAGCCAGACCTCGCCGTCGTCCGCGATGTGCACGGTCGTGCCCGGGATGGGCTGCCCGACGGTGCCGTAGCGGGTGCGATAGGGCGGGTTGGCGGTCGCGGCCGCCGTGGACTCGGTGAGGCCGTACCCCTCGTAGACGTGGACGCCGGCGCCCGCGAAGAACAGGCCGAGCCGTCGGTCCATCGCCGAGCCGCCGGTCATCGCCTGCTTGATCCGGCCGCCCATCGCGGCCCGCATCTTGGAGTAGACGAGCTTGTCGAAGAGCTGGTGCTGCATGCGCAGACCGGCCGACGGGCCGGGGCCGATGCCCCACGCCTTGGCCTCCACGGCGTCCGCGTACTTCACGGCGACCTCGACAGCCTTCTCGAAGGGGCCGGACTTCCCTTCCTTCTCGGCCTTGCGGCGGGAGGCGTTGAAGACCTTCTCGAAGATGTACGGCACCGCGAGGAAGAACGTCGGCTTGAACGCGGCGAGGTCCGGCAGCAGCGCGGCCGCGTTCATCTGCGGCTGGTGGCCGAAGCGGACCTTGCCGCGGATCGCGGCGACCTGCACCATCCGCCCGAAGACGTGCGCGAGCGGCAGGAACAGCAAGGTCGCCGCCTCGTCGCCCTTCTTGGAGTGGAACACCGGCTCCCAGCGCTCGATGACCGTGTCCGTCTCGTACATGAAGTTGCCGTGCGAGATGACACAGCCCTTGGGGCGGCCGGTCGTGCCCGAGGTGTAGATGATCGTGGCGACCGAGTCCGGCGTGACCGCCTGCCGGTGGCGGTGGACCACCTCGTCGTCGAGGTGGGCGCCGGCGTCGTACAGCTCCTGCACGGCGCCCGAGTCCAGCTGCCACAGCTGATGCAGCCGCGGCAGCCGGTCGATGACCGTGGCGATCGTCATCGCGTGGTCCTCGTGCTCCACGACCGCCGCCGACACCTCGGCGTCGTACAGCGTCCAGAAGCACTGCTCGGCCGAGGAGGTCGGGTAGATCGGCACCACCTGGGCGCCGATCGCCCAGAGGGCGAAGTCGAAGAGTGTCCACTCGTACCGGGTACGGGACATGATCGCGACCCGGTCGCCGAACCGGATGCCGCGGGCGAGAAGGCCCTTGGCGAGGGCGAGCACCTCGTCCCGGAACTCGGCGGCGGTGACGTCCCGCCAGTTCCCGTGGTCGTCCTTGCGGCCGAGGGCGACATGGAGCGGGTCCTCCTGGGCATGCTGGAAGACGACGTCGGCCAAGCCGCCCACCGGCGGTGCCAACGCCAACGGAGGGTTGGTGAACTCGCGCAAACCCCGCTCCCCGCTCCGAATGGCCTCGGCTGACGCTCCGCGCAGCGCCGTGAAAGCTACCCCACCCGCGTTTCGGACGGGAGGGGGCCGGAAATCGACGGCTGCTCGGGTATGCACTGGTCAGGGCCGGAAAATGCGCTCACATAGGGAAGGGTCGGACAGAAAACTGACGGTTGAGTAAGTTTCGGGCCCGTAATCTCCACCGAATCTGTACGACCCGATTACCCGGTACGGGCCCTGTTGATCATGTCATCCCCTGCGAGCCGCCGTCTCCTCCGCCGTCCCTGCCGCCGTCTCCTCCGCCGCCTCCTCTGTCAGCGTGCGAGTGGCCGGAGGTGTCACCCCGGCCTTGGTCGCGGTCGGCCTCCTGACCAGCGCGAGGACCAGCACTCCGGCCACGGCGGCCGTCGAGCCCGCCACCACCGTCACCGAGTCCAGCCCGTCGGCGAATGCGGCGCGCAGGACGCCCTCCCCGAACGCGTCCCGCAGCGCACCGGCGCCGCCGCCCGCGAGGGTGTGGGCCGCGGTGTACGTCGACGTGGAGTACAACTCCGAGACCATCGGCCATCCGGTCGGCGCCGTCCTGTGGATCACCACCACCCCGGCCGCCCTGACCGCGGTGGGCGAGGCCCTCGCCACCCACGACGAGATCGCCCACGCCGCGGCGACGGCGGGGCCGTGCAGCATCGTGGCGACGGCGGTGGTGCGGAACACGGCAGACCTGTACGCGTATCCGAGCGGGCCACTCGGGCGGCTGGAAGGCGTGCAGCACGTGGAGTCGTCGGTGTTTCTGCGGCGTGTGAAGCAGCTGACGTATCAGCGCCCGCCGCGCTGAAGCGCCCCTCGCCCTAACGGCGGTGCAACCGGTCCCCGCCCGCCAGGATCGCTCCCGCCAACGCATCCGCGGCCCCCTGAGCCGCCGTCCGGCGTCGGCCGTGCACCAGCACGAAGTCGACCCGCCCCAGTTCCGGCAGCCCCGATCGTTCGGGCACCCGCACCAGGCCCGGCGGAATCAGGCCACGGGAGTGCGCCATCACGCCGAGCCCGGCCCGTGCCGCCGCGATCAGTCCGTTGAGGCTGCCGCTCGTGCACACGATCCGCCAGTCACGCCCCTGCCGTTCCAGCGCCTCCAGCGCGAGCGACCTGGTGATGCCCGGGGGCGGATAGACGATCAGCGGCACCGGACGGTCCGGCTCCAGGCGCAGCCGTTCCGCGCCGATCCACACCAGCCGGTCGTGCCACACCAGGTCGCCCCGTCGGTCCTCGGGGCGCCGCTTGGCGAGCACCAGGTCCAGCTTTCCGGCCTCCAACTGCTCGTGCAGGGTGCCGGAGAGCTCGACCGTCAGCTCCAGGTCGACCTCGGGATGGTCGTACCGGAAGCTCTCCAGGATCTCAGGGAGGCGGGTCAGCACGAAGTCCTCGGACGCGCCGAAGCGGAGCCGGCCGCGCAGCCGGGTGCCCGTGAAGAACGCCGTCGCCTGCTCGTGCACCTCCAGGATCCGGCGGGCGAAGCCGAGCATCGCCTCGCCGTCCTCGGTCAGCTCCACGGAGTGCGTGTCCCGGGTGAACAGCGGCCGCCCCGTGACGTCCTCCAGGCGGCGTACGTGCTGGCTGACGGTCGACTGGCGCAGGCCGAGGCGGCGGGCGGCCTGAGTGAAGCTCAGGGTCTGCGCCACCGCGAGGAACGTGCGCAGATGGGACGGGTCGTACATGCGCCGAGCCTAGCGCGGTTATCGCGGAACGTGATGACAGTCAGAGTGGTATGCCGGATTCCCGATCGCTGATCGTCGGAGGACGATGGGGAGGGCACGTCCGTGCCGGGAACCCGAAGTTCAGCGAAGCGACAGCCAGTACGACAGCGAAGTAGTGGAGCACAGTGAAACGCCTGCAATGGCCGCGTTGGATGCCGATAGACCCGTACATCCTGCTGCTGCTCGGGACCGTGGGCCTCGCGGCCCTCTTCCCGGCGCGCGGGACGGCCTCCGATGTGGCGTCCGGTGCCTCCACGGCCGCGATCGCCTTCCTCTTCTTCCTCTACGGCGCCCGGCTGTCCACCCGTGAGGCGATGGACGGCCTGAAGCACTGGCGACTCCATGTCACCGTCCTGGCCTGCACCTTCGTCGTCTTCCCGCTGCTGGGGCTGGCGGCGCGCGGGCTCGTCCCGGTGCTGCTGACGCACCCCCTCTACCAGGGGCTGCTCTTCCTCACCCTCGTCCCGTCGACCATCCAGTCGTCGATCGCCTTCACCTCGATGGCCCGTGGCAACGTGCCCGCCGCGATCTGCGCGGGCTCCTTCTCCTCGCTGGTGGGCATCGTCGTCACCCCACTGCTCGCGGCGGCCGTGCTCGGCGGCAGCGGGCGCGGCTTCTCCGCCGACTCGGTGGTCAAGATCGTGCTGCAGCTGCTGGTGCCGTTCGTCGCCGGGCAGTTGCTGCGCCGCTGGATCGGCGGCTTCGTCACCCGGCACAAGAAGGTCCTCGGGCTCGTCGACCGGGGCTCGATCCTGCTGGTCGTCTACACCGCGTTCAGCGCGGGCATGGTCCAGGGCATCTGGCACCAGGTGAGCGCGATCCGGCTGGGCGGGCTGCTCGCCGTCGAGGCGGTGCTGCTGGCCGTGATGCTGCTGCTGACCTGGTACGGCGCCAAGGCGCTGCGCTTCGACCGCGAGGACCGCATCGCGATCCAGTTCGCCGGTTCGAAGAAGTCCCTCGCCGCCGGGCTGCCCATGGCGAGCGTCCTGTTCGGCGCGCACGCGTCGCTGGCGGTGCTGCCCCTGATGCTGTTCCACCAGATGCAGCTGATGGTGTGCGCGGTCATCGCCAAGCGCCGCGCCCACGACGCCGAGGCCCGCGAAGCCGAGGGCGCCGCACCCGGCCCGGTCACCGCGTCTGTGCCAGCCGCAGAGTCACGAACCGCGGTCGGTACAGGGACACGTTCCGGTTGAGCTGCGCCGCAGCGCTGCCCGTCTCCAGCCAGTTGACGTCGTAACTCAGGACGAGGCGTCCGTCGTCGCTCAACTCGGGGTGGGTCTGCGGGTTGTAGGCGGCGACCTGGCCGCCCTGCGGCAGCGCCGGGCTGAATTCCTTCGTCGGCCCGTGCCAAGGGCCGGCGGGGGAGCACGCCCAGTACGACGTGACGGTCGTCAGCCCCTTCGTGCCCGCGGCCATCGTGAACAGGACGTACGTCCCCCGCACCCGCACCACCGAGAAGGCGCTCCCCACCCCCGTGCGCTGCCCGTCCCCGAGCACCGCACGCGGCCGGGCACCCGCCCCGGCCCACTCGGAGCCGTTCCAGTACTGCCAGGCACCCGGCTCGCCGAGCCTGCCCTCGGGCACGCGCGCCACGTACGCCTGCGAGGCCGGCCGGGACGCGGCCTGACCGTCGTCGCCGCCGAAGACGTACGTCCAGCCGTCCTCCTCGACCAGCGTCGTCCCGAACAGCACACGCCGGGAGGGATCCGGCACCAGCTGCTGGTCGAGAACCTTCACCACCGACTCGACCCGCAGGTCGGGCAGCGTGAGCGTGGCGACCTCGGTGGCGGTGGGCACACCGAAGATCCAGGGCGGCTGCCCGGCCGTGCGCACCCACAGCAGCACCCGCAGCACCTGCTCCGACGAGCCGGGGGAGCGGGGCTCGACGCGGGCCGCGACCGGCCAGCGCCACTGGTTCGGGGCGGGGTCGGGGAAGAGCGGCGTGGCCAGCGTGCTCTCCAGGCGTCCGTCGCGCATGACGACCGCCGAGTTCCGCACCAGGGGAGCGGTCGCCTCCCGCCAGGTGTGGGACTCGCCGAACGGGTTGGGCGGCGAGTACACCTGGCCGAGGTAGGTGTCCGAGAACAGCCACAGCACGCGACCGTCCGGCAGCCGCACCGAGTGCGTACCGTCGCCGCCGGTCCAGTCGTCGGTGCGGGACGGGTTGTCGCCGTACCGGGAGAACTCGCCGGTGAGTCTGTCGTCGGCCGACCAGGCCGCGACCGAGTGCGGTGCACACGCGCCACCGCCCTCCCGTTCGCCGTCGTCCGGGAGGGCGGTGAGCAGCACGGCCGCGAGAACCAGGGCCAGTAGCACTCCCAGGCCGGTTCCCATGCGCTGCCGTGCTCGTGCGTCGTCGGGCACGCCCGGGACGTTAGTGGCCTCAGCGCACTTGGTCCATGGGCAGCCACAGGACGGTGTCGGAGGTGGCCGAAGACTTACCGCTCGTGCGGGCACGTGCCGCAGCCGTGAGCTCCGAGTCACCGAGCGCCCGGTTCCACACGTGGACGTCGTCGATCGCGCCGGACAGGAACGCCCTGCTGTCCATGCGCTGCCCGACATGCACACCGAACGGCGAGTTACGGCTGACCGAACCGGCCACGTCCGTGGTGCTGATGGCCCTGCCGTCGACGAACAGCGTCAGCCGGCCCCCGCCGCGCCGCAGCGCGAGATGGTGCCACTCACCGTCGTTGTGGGCGTCCCCGGCCCACACGGACGCCGTGCGCACCGTCCCGAAGCCCTCCCGGGTGGTGATCAGGCCCCGCACCCGGTCGCTGTCCGGCTCGCCGCGCAGCCAGATCTGGGGCTGGGTGCTGCCGATCCCGCCCATCCACAGGAACGGCTGCTCGCCGGAGGCCGCGGAATAGCGGAAGAACAGCGAGACCGTGAACTCACCGGTGCCGAGCGGGAGCCTGGACCGGTACGGCAGCCGTACGGCGTCGTTGTCGCCGTCGAACTCGAAGGCGTTGCCCAGCACGCCGTCCGTCACCTCGGGGCCGCCGAGCACCGTCGCGCGGGGTGCGCTCGGGGCGAGGTCCAAGGTGGTCGGATCGGCGCCGCGCCGCGGTCCCAGCCAGTCCTCGTTGAAGCGGGCGAAGCGGATCTCGTCGCGCGCGTCGACGGCGCCGCCCTCGTACATCAGGCCCACCGTGGACGCGTTGACGTCCACCATGTCGGAGTAGCCCGACCAGTCCTTGGTGACGACCTTGCCGCGGTCCGCGCTGTCCCAGGTGGCGCCGCCGTCGTAGGAGGACCTGACCATCATGGTCCGCCGGCGGTCGGGGTCGCCGGGGGCGGACAGCAGCATCCGGTTGCCCAGTTGGAGCGTGGCGCCCTGGACCTGGGGCGTGTAGAGGTCCGGAAGGTCGCGGAACGGGCCGGTGAAGGTGGAGCCGCCGTCCTTGCTGTATGTCTGGCTGCGATGGCCGAGATCGGTGCCGTCCTGTTCCCTGCCGCTGATCAGGATCGTGCCGTCCGTGCGCTCGGTGAGGGTCACCTCGGACGGCTTCTGGCGGAAGGTGCCATCGGCGGAGATGGGCCAGGAGTCGGTGGCGCCGACCTTCCAGGTGTTGCCGCCGTCGTCGCTGACGATGAGCGCGGCGTGGTTGGCGCTGACCCGACTGCCGTCCCAGGTCTCGGTGTTGACGCCGAAGACGAGCCGGCCGGCGTGTGTGCCCTTGGTGAGCTGGATGCCGTGCACGGGGCCGGTGGCGTACCAGGAGTTCCACTCCTCCGGCAGTATCTGGTCGCTCAGATCGCGCGGCGCGGACCAGGTCGCACCGTCGTCGTCGCTGTACTGCAGATGAGGGGTGCGATCACACGGCACGGTGCAGCTGCCGCTGTCCGTGCGGCCCGTGTTGTACGTTTCCGCCAGCAGGATGCGGCCGGTCTCGCGGTCCACGATCGGTGCCGGGTTGCCGTGCGTGTCGCCGCCGCCCTTGGTGACGACCTGGAGCGGCCCCCAGGTGCGGCCGCCGTCCGTCGACCGCTTGAGCACGATGTCGATGTCCGCGGCGTCGCCGCAGTTGAGCACCCGCCCCTCGGCGAACGCCAGCAGGGTGCCGTCCTTGGACTTCACGATCGCCGGAATGCGGAAGCAGGCGTACCCGGGATCCTGGGACGCCTTGAAGAGGACCTGTTGCTCGAACGACGGTGTCTTGGTGGCCGGTTGGGACTCGGCCGGACTTAAGGTCGCGGCCGTCGCCAGGGTGGCGACGGCCGCGACCAGGGCAGCTCTGAGACGTGCGCGAACTCTTGAAGGCATGGTGCGGCCCGCCCCTTCATCGTCTGGTCATGCGTCCAGGCATCCGAACATTCGGACATCCCACGTCCAAAGTGCGCAATCACAGACGTTAGTTGGGCTATCGCACACATCACAAGAACCGTGCACGTGTCACTCCCGTAAGGAGTACTACTTTCCCTCGGTTGGCCCGCGTCTCGACCGCCACATGGGCCTCGAGGGCCTCCTCCAGAGTGAACTCCCCGTGCACGGCGGGCTTGACGGCGCCTTCCTCGAACAGCTCCCACAGCTCCCGTCGCCACCGCTCGTACAACTCCGGCTCGCCCCGGGCGATCCGGGCCATCTGGAATCCGACGACGGACTTGGCGCCTACAAGAAGGTCGTATGCCTGAATTGTCCCGCCGCCCGAACTGTAGGCCACGAGTCGCCCGCCCGGCGTGAGTGCCGCGAGGGCGGGGCTCAGCAGGTCGCCGCCGACGGCATCGAGGACGTAGTCGACGGGGTCCCCCCAGTCCTCGTCCCGGTACGTGACCACCTCGTCGGCGCCGAGGGAGCGCACGAAGTCCGCCTTCGCCGGATCGGAGACGGCGCCCACGACCCGTCCCGCGCCCCGCACCCGCGCCAGCTGCACGGCCAGGTGTCCGACCCCGCTCGCCGCCGCGGTGATCAGTGCCGCCTCCCCTCGCTGCGGCCGGGCGGCCTCCAGCGCGCCGAGCGCCACCAGGCCGCTGCGGACGAGGGCGACCGCGTCGACGGCGGTGGCGGTGTCGGGAATGGGGGAGGCCATGTCCTCGCGCAGGACCGCGTAGTCGGCGTAACCGTGTCCGAAGCACAGGCCGGTCACGCGGTCGCCGGTGCGGAAGCGGCCGGCCCCGGCACCCACGGCCGCGATCTCGCCGGCGACCTCGCCGCCCAGTGGGACGGGCCCGGCCGCCTCGGTGACCTTGCGGACCACGGGCAGTGTGACGCCGACGGCCTCGCAGCGGACGAGCAGCTCGCCGGGGCCCGGTCCGAGAGCACCACGTGGTGCCACATCTTCATCCCCTCGGCCGCGAGCGCCTCGGCCACCAGGGAACGCCCCCGGGCCGCCGCTCGGCCGAGCAGCCAGCCGACCTGCAATCCGCCGGTCTCGTCCTGCGCGAGCCGGACCCGAACGACCGCCGCAAGAACGCGGTGTCCCTCACCGACACGGGTGCGCGCCTGCTGGAGCGTTGTGAGAAGGCGGCCCGCGAGGCCAATGACGCGCTCCTCGCCCCGCTGTCACGTGCCGAACGCGACCGGTTCATGGACCTGTTGATCCGGATCTCCGGCACACAAAGCTGAGCGAGTGCCGTGCGCGAGGTCGGGCTGAGACGGGGCCCCTGTACGGCGCAGGGGGCGCTCCCCGCCGGTCGGGGCCCCGCCGCCGTGTCGCGGGGAACCTGTCAGGCCTGGGCGGCCGCGGTCCGCAGGGCCAGCCGGTGTTCGCCCGCGTACACGTTCATGGAGCTGCCCCGCAGGAAGCCCACCAGCGTCAGGCCCGTCTCCGCGGCCAGGTCCACCGCGAGCGACGAGGGCGCCGAGACCGCCGCGAGCACCGGGATCCCCGCCATCACTGCCTTCTGCGCCAGCTCGAAACTGGCCCGCCCGGAGACCAGCAGGACCGTCCGGGACAGCGGCAGGTCCCCGTTCTGCAGGGCTCGCCCGACCAGCTTGTCGACCGCGTTGTGCCGGCCCACGTCCTCGCGGATGTCCAGCAGCTCGCCGTCCTCCGAGAACAGGGCCGCCGCGTGCAGGCCCCCGGTCCGGTCGAAGACCCGCTGGGCCGCGCGGAGCCGGTCGGGGAGGCTCGCGAGCAGCTCGGGTTCGACCCGGACCGGGGGAGTGTCGGCTATCGGCCAGCGGGCCGTCGTGCGGACCGCGTCGAGGCTCGCCTTGCCGCACAGGCCGCAGGACGAGGTCGTGTAGACGTTCCGCTCCAGCGTGATGTCCGGGATCTTCACACCCGGCGCGGTCCTCACGTCCACCACGTTGTACGTGTTGGAGCCGTCCACCGTGGCGCCCGCGCAGTACACGATGTTCTGCAGATCGTCCTGCTCGGCGAGGACGCCCTCGCTGACCAGGAAACCTGCCGCCAGCGCGAAGTCGTCGCCCGGGGTGCGCATGGTGATCGCGAGCGGCTTGCCGTTCAGTCTGATCTCCAGCGGTTCCTCGGCGACGAGGGTGTCCGGGCGCGTGGAGACGGCCCCGTCCCGGATGCGGATCACCTTGCGTCGTTCCGTGACTCGTCCCATGTCGTGTCTCAGCCCCGGTTCTGTACGTGCTGGTAGCCGAAGCGGCCCTTGATGCAGAGGTTGCCGTGGGTCACCGGGTTGTCGTGCGGTGAGGTGACCTTCACGATTTCATTGTCCTGCACGTGGAGAGTGAGGTTGCAGCCCACTCCGCAGTACGCGCACACGGTGGTCGTCTCCGTCTGCGCCGACTCGTCCCACGTACCGGCCGCCCGCATGTCGAACTCCGACTTGAAGGACAGGGCCCCCGTCGGGCACACCTCGATGCAGTTCCCGCAGTACACGCACGCCGAGTCGGTCAGCGGGGCGTCGTGCTCGACCGCGATCCGGGCGTCGAAGCCGCGGCCGGCGACGGAGATCGCGAAGGTGTTCTGCCACTGGTCGCCGCACGCGTCCACGCACTTGTAGCAGAGGATGCACTTGTCGTAGTCACGCACGTACAGATCGTTGTCGACCCTGGGTTCCTCGCCCAGGCGGGCCGCGTCCGGGCCGAAGCGGTCCGGCTTCGCCTCGTACTCCTTGATCCATTCAGCGACTTGTGGAGTCGTCGACAAGTCGACCGAGGACGCGAGGAGTTCGAGGACGACCTTACGGCTGTGGCGGGCCCGTTCCGTGTCGGTCCGCACCTCCATGCCGGGCTCGGCCCTGCGGGAGCAGGCCGGGACCAGGGTGCGGGAGCCCTCCACCTCGACGACGCACACCCGGCAGGCGTTCTTGGGCGTGAGCGTGTCGCCCTGGCAGAGGGTCGGCACGTCCTTTCCGGCGGCCCGGCAGGCGTCGAGGATCGTCGAACCCTCGGGAGCGCGCACCGCCTCCCCGTCGATCGTGAACTCCAGCAGCCGGCGCGGGATCCCCAGCGGTATCGCGGTCATTCGTACGCCCCCAGACGGTCGATGGCGGATTCCACGGCGTTCCACGCGGTCTGCCCCAGACCGCAGATCGAGGCGTCCCGCATCGCGCGGCCGACCTCCCTGAGCAGGGCGATGTCATCGGCGGCCGCCGCACCCGTGCGCTCCACGATCCGGTGCAGCGCCTCCTCCTGCCGAACGGTCCCGACCCGGCACGGCACGCACTGCCCGCACGACTCGTCGCGGAAGAACTCGGCGATCCGCAGCAGCAGCCGCGGCAGCGGGACCGTGTCGTCGAAGGCCATGACCACACCCGAACCGAGCGTCGTGCCCGCCTCCCGCGTGCCCTCGAAGGTCAGCGGGATGTCCAGCTCGTCGGCCCGTACGAAGCCGCCCGCCGCCCCGCCCAGCAGCACCGCCCGCAGCCCGTCCCGCGCCCCGGCCAGCTCCAGCAGCTCACCGAGCGTCGCGCCGAAGGGGAGCTCGTAGAGGCCCGGCCGCGCGACACTCCCCGACACGCAGAACAGCTTCGGGCCGGTGGACTTCCCCGTCCCGATCGCCGCGTACGCCGGTGCGCCCATGGTCAGGATCGGCAGGACGTTGACCAGCGTCTCCACGTTGTTCTCGACCGTCGGCTTGCCGAACAGGCCCTTCTCCACCGGGAACGGCGGCTTCGAGCGCGGCTCGCCGCGGTAGCCCTCGATCGAGTTGAACAGGGCGGTCTCCTCGCCGCAGATGTAGGCCCCCGCCCCCCGGCGGATCTCGATGTCGAAGGCGTACCCCTGGCCGAGGATGTCGTCCCCGAGCAGTCCCCGCGCGCGTGCCTGCGCGAGGGCGTGTTCCAGGCGGTGCAGGGCCCGTGGGTACTCGCCGCGCAGGTACAGGTATCCCTGGTGCGCGCCGGTGGCGTACGCCGCGATCGTCATGGCCTCGACCAGCGCGTACGGGTCGCCCTCCATCAGCACGCGGTCCTTGAAGGTGCCCGGTTCGGATTCGTCGGCGTTGCAGACGACGTAGTGGGGATGGTCGGGCTGCGACGCCGTGGCCTGCCATTTGCGGCCAGTGGGGAAGGCGGCGCCGCCACGCCCGACCAGGCCGGAGTCGGTGACCTCGCGGATGACTCCGGCGGGGCCCAGCTCGAAGGCCCGGCGCAGGGCGGTGTAGCCGCCGTGGGCGCGGTAGTCGTCCAGCGACGACGGATCCACGACTCCGACGCGGCGCAGCAGGATCAGCTCGTCGCCGCCCGCCTGGGGAACCGCCGGCGCCGCCGGCGGCTCCTCGGGCGCCGAGTCCGGAGCGCTCGCGGCGACGACGGCGTCGTGCACGGTCGCCGGCGCCGATACCGCCGTACGCACCGGGTCCCCGGCCTTGATCGCGAGCGCCGCCGGAGCCCGTTCGCACAGGCCCAGACACGGGCTGCGCTCCACGCTCACCCCGCTGCCGGGGCCGAGACGCGCCTCGATCCCGGCGCACAGCTCGCTCGCCCCGGCGGCCGCGCACGCGAGGTCCGTGCAGACGTGGAGCACGGTGGCGGGGCGCGGCTTGACCGAGAACATGGCGTAGAAGGTGGCGACGCCGTACGCCTCCGCCGGCGGCACGGTCAGCCGCCGGCACAGGTAGTCGAGGGCACCGTCGCTGATCCAGCCGATCCGGTCGTTGATGGCGTGCAGCCCCGGCAACAGCAGTTCGCGGCGGTCCCGGGCCTCCCGGCCGCCCTTGGCCCACCTCAGGTCCGCGTCGGAGCGGTCGGCGCCCTCCCAGGAGGACTCCGGTGGGCCGAGCAGGGCGTCGACGGCGGCCCGTTCGTCGTCCGTCGGTTTGCTGTCGCCGAAGTGCAGGTCCACTTATGTCACCTCACGATGGTCGCGACGGGGAGCTTCTCGATCCGGATCGCCGACGCCTTGAACTCCGCCGTCCCCGCGATCGGGCAGTTCGCCTCGATCGTCAGCTGGTTGGTGTCCACCTCGTCGGGAAAGTGCATGGTCATGAAGGCGAGCCCGGGCCGCAGCGCGGTGTCGATCCACACCGGCGCGACGACCGAACCCCGCCGCGAGCTCACCCGGACCTCCTCGCCGACCACCACCCCGTACCGCTCGGCGTCCTCCGGGCACAGCTCGACGAACTCGCCGCGCCGCAACGGGGAGGCGAAACTCCCGCTCTGCACGCCGGTGTTGTACGAGTCGAGCCGCCGCCCGGTGGTGAGCCGGATCGGGAACTCCTCGTCGGTGAGGTCGACGGGCGGATCGTGCTGGACGATCCCGAACGGCGCCGGCATCCCGCGCCGGGCCGGCTCCGGTTCCCACAACCGACCGTGCAGATAGGTCGGTTCGAGCTGCTCCGTGCTCGGGCACGGCCACTGGATGCCCTGGTGCTCCGCCAGGCGTTCGTACGTCATCCCGTAGTGGTCCGGCGACACCGACCTGAGCTCGTTCCAGACGGCCTCGGCGTCGGCGTACTTCCACTCGTGGCCGAGTCGTGCCGCCAGCTCGCAGATGATGTCGATGTCCTCGCGTGCCTCGCCGGGCGGGGTGACCGCTCGACGCACCCGCTGAACCCGCCGTTCGCTGTTGGTGGTTGTGCCGTCGGTCTCGGCCCACCCGGCGGTGGCCGGGAGGATGACGTCCGCCAGCTCGGCCGTCTTCGTCAGGAAGATGTCCTGGACGACGAGGAAGTCCAGCTGCCGCATCCGCCGTACGGCCTGCTCGCTGTCCGCCTCCGACTGCGCCGGGTTCTCGCCGATGCAGTAGACGGCCTTGAGCGTGCCCTCCTCCATCGCCTCGAACATCTCGGTGAGGTTCAGGCCGTAGTGGGGCTGGATCACGGTGTCCCAGGCCGACTCGAACTTCAGACGGGTGTCCGGGTCGAGGATGTCCTGGAAGCCGGGGAGGCGGTTGGGGATGGCTCCCATGTCGCCGCCGCCCTGGACGTTGTTCTGCCCGCGCAGGGGCTGGAGCCCGCTGCCGTAGCGGCCGACGTGCCCGGTCAGCAGCGACAGGTTGATCAGCGCGCGGACGTTGTCGGTGCCGTTGTGGTGCTCGGTGATGCCGAGGGTCCAGCACAGCTGGGCGCGCTCGGCGCGGGCGTAGGCGTGGGCCAGCTCCCGGATGGCGGCGGCCGGTACGCCCGTGACCTTCTCGGCGAGGGACAGCGTCCACGGCTCGACGAGTGTCTTGTACTCCTCGAAGCCGCTGGTCGCCCGCTCGATGAACGCCTCGTTGGCCAGTCCCGCGTGGATGATCTCGCGGCCGATCGCGTGCGCCATCGGGATGTCGGTGCCGACGTTCAGGCCGAGCCAGCTCTCCGCCCACTCGGCGGTGGAGGTGCGGCGCGGGTCGACGGCGTACATGCGGGCGCCGTTCCTGATGCCCTTGAGCGCGTGCTGGAAGAAGATCGGGTGCGCGAAGCGGGCGTTGGAGCCCCACATCACGATGACGTCGGTGTGCTCGATCTCCTCGTACGAGGAGGTGCCCCCGCCCGAGCCGAAGGCCGCCGACAGTCCTGCCACGCTGGGCGCGTGGCAGGTGCGGTTGCAGGAGTCGACGTTGTTGGTGCCCATCACGACCCGGGCGAACTTCTGGGCGACGTAGTTCATCTCGTTGGTGGCTCGGGCGCAGGAGAACATGCCGAACGCGCCGCGCGCCGCCGCAAGGCCGCGGGCCGCCCGGTCCAGTGCCTCCTCCCAAGTCGCCTGCCGGAACGGCTCGTCGCGTGAGTCCCGGACGAGCGGGTGCGTCAGCCGGGTGTACGTCTTCGGAGTACGGTCGCGTTTCCTCATACGGCGCTCCTCATGCGGCGCTCCTCAGCGCGAGCAGGTCCGAGATGGCGTGCACGGTGCGCAGGGTGGGCACCTCCACGCCGGTGATCTCCGCCAACTCGACGACTGCCGCGAGGAGTACGTCGAGTTCGAGCGGCTTGCCACGCTCCAGGTCCTGGAGCGTGGAGGTGCGGTGGTCGCCGACCCGTTCCGCACCCGCGAGGCGGCGCTCGATGGAGATGCCGACCTCGCAGCCGAGGGCCTCGGCGACCGAGAGCGTCTCGGTCATCATGATCTCGATGACCTTGCGGGTGCCGCCGTGCAGGCACATCTGCCGCATGGTGGCGCGGGCCAGCGCGCTGATCGGGTTGAAGGAGATGTTGCCGAGCAGTTTGAGCCAGATGTCGTTGCGCAGGTCCGGCTCCACCGGGCACTTCAGGCCACCGGCGATCATGGCCTCGCCGAGGTCCAGACAGCGCCTGGACACGCTGCGGTCGGGCGCCGACGGAGAACCGGGTGCCTTCCAAGTGCCGTACGACACCGGGGCCGTCGAGCTCGGTCGCGGCGTACACGACACAGCCGACGGCCCGTTCGGGCGCGAGCACCGCACTGACCGCGCCGTCCGGGTCCACACTTTCGATGCGGTGGCCGTCGTAGGGGCCGCCGTGGCGGTGGAAGTACCACCAGGGGATGCCGTTCTGGGCGGCGACGACCGCTGTGGTGTCGTGCAGAAGGGGCTCGATGAGCGGCCCGCACGCCGCGTACGAGTTGGCCTTCAGGCCCAGAAATACGTAGTCGACCGGGCCGACTTCGGCCGGGTCGTCGGTCGCGTGGGCGCGGGCGGTGAAGTCGCCGCGCGGACTGAGCACCCGCACTCCGTACTGCCTCATGGCCGCCAAATGCGGTCCACGGGCGATGAGGTGCACGTCGGCGCCCGCGCGATGGAGCGCGGCTCCGACGTAGGCGCCGATGGCACCGGCGCCGAGGACTGCAACTTTCACTTCGGAACGCTCCGTTCGGTCGAGGGAGTACCGCGGAGGTGGCTGAGAAGGGTTCGACAGGAGGGAACTCTCAAATCCTGTCGACGGAATATTGTCTACAGTATGGATAAGGGGTCAGCAAGGGTTAGCGCACGTTCCCGCACGCTCCTGTGCCTCTCCGGACGGTGTTCGACCGTTCGTCGCTTGCTGCATACCGCTCACCGCATACGGTCGACGTGCCGCCTTCTCAAGTTCCCTCTCGCTCCCTACCGTTCGGGATCATGAGTCCACCGGTCGCACCCCCGGGATGGAGCCGCTGGCTGGTTCCGCCCGCTGCTCTGTCGGTCCATCTGTCCATCGGCCAGGCCTACGCCTGGAGCGTGTTCAAGCCGCCGCTCGAATCCGCCCTCGGCCTCAGCGGCACGCAGAGCGCGCTGCCGTTCCAGCTCGGCATCGTCATGCTCGGTCTGTCGGCCGCCTTCGGCGGCACGCTGGTGGAGCGCAACGGACCGCGCTGGGCGATGACGGTCGCCCTGATCTGCTTCTCGTCCGGCTTCCTGCTCTCCGCGCTGGGCGCGGCCACCGAGCAGTACTGGCTGATCGTTTTCGGCTACGGCTTCGTCGGCGGGATCGGCCTCGGCATCGGCTACATCTCCCCGGTCTCGACGCTGATCAAGTGGTTCCCGGACCGGCCCGGCATGGCCACCGGCATCGCCATCATGGGCTTCGGCGGCGGCGCGCTCATCGCCTCGCCCTGGTCGGCGCAGATGCTGGAGTCGTTCGGCAGCGACAGCTCCGGGATCGCGATGGCCTTCCTGGTGCACGGGCTGTCGTACTCCGTGTTCATGCTGCTGGGCGTGCTGCTGGTCAGGGTGCCGCGCTCCGAGAAGCCGGTCGGGGACGGGCCCGGCGTCTTCGACGGACCGCAGGTGTCCGCCCGCAACGCGGTGCGCACTCCGCAGTTCTGGTGTCTGTGGGTCGTGCTCTGCATGAACGTGACCGCGGGCATCGGCATCCTGGAGAAGGCCGCCCCGATGATCACGGACTTCTTCGCCAACACCTCCACACCGGTGTCGGTGTCGGCCGCCGCCGGCTTCGTCGCCCTGCTGTCCGCGGCCAACATGGCGGGCCGCATCGGCTGGTCGTCGACCTCCGACCTGATCGGACGCAGGAACATCTACCGCCTCTACCTGGGCGTGGGTGCGCTGATGTACGGGCTGATCGCGCTGGCCGGCGACTCGTCGAAGCCGCTGTTCATCCTGTGCGCGCTGGTGATCCTCTCCTTCTACGGCGGCGGCTTCGCGACGGTCCCCGCCTATCTGAAGGACCTGTTCGGCACCTACCAGGTGGGCGCCATCCACGGGCGGCTGCTCACCGCCTGGTCCACGGCCGGCGTCCTCGGGCCGCTGATCGTCAACTGGATCGCGGACCGGCAGGAGGAGGCGGGCAAGGACGGCTCGTCCCTGTACACGATGTCCCTGTTCATCATGATCGGGCTGCTCGCCGTCGGCTTCGTCGCCAACGAGCTCGTCCGCCCCGTCCACCCCCGCCATCACGTCCCGTCCCCCACCTCCGCCCCGGCGTCGAAGGAGGCCGCAGATGTCCAGCGACAGCAGTCCGCCTAGCCGGCGGGGCCTGATCGCCCTCGCCTGGGTGTGGGTGGGGGTACCGCTCGCGTACGGGCTCTACGAACTCGTACAAAAGGCGACGCAGCTGTTCACCGGGTAGGCGTTCGAGAAGTGTTCGGGCGTCCGATGGTCTGATGGAAGCCGACAACACGGGCGCCCGATTCCTGTGGCATCACCTGCAGCCGTACCCGCGAGTCACTGATCAGACTGGTGAATCCCGCTACCCGATGTTCGAGGGGACCACCATCGATGAACGGCTCGCGCATTGCCGCAGTCGGCCACTATCAGCCCGCCAGGGTGCTCACCAACGAGGAACTGGCGGGCATGGTCGACACCAGTGACGAGTGGATCACATCCCGGGTGGGCATCCGTACGCGCCACATCGCGGGGCCCGACGAGCCCGTCGACGAGCTGGCCGCGCACGCCGCCGCCAAGGCGCTCGCGGCAGCGGGCCTCGCGCCCGCCGACATCGACCTGGTTCTGGTCGCCACCTCCACCGCCATCGACCGCTCCCCGAACATGGCTGCCCGCGTCGCGGCCCGCATCGGCATCCCGTCGCCCGCCGCGATAGATATCAACGTCGTCTGCGCCGGGTTCACCCACGCCCTGGCCACCGCCGACCACGCCGTACGGGCGGGAGCCGCGACCCGCGCCCTGGTGATCGGCGCCGACAAGATGTCCGACGTGACCGACTGGAGCGACCGCACGACCTGTGTGCTGGTCGGCGACGGGGCCGGCGCGGCCGTCGTGGAGGCGTCCGGAGAGGCCCACATCGGGCCGGTGCTGTGGGGTTCGGTGCCCGAAATGGGGCACGCGGTGCGCATCGAGGGGCAGCCCGCGCGGTTCGCGCAGGAGGGCCAGAGCGTCTACCGCTGGGCGACGACGCAGCTGCCGGCCATCGCCCGCCGGGCCTGCGAGCGGGCGGGCCTGGCGCCCGAGGACCTCGCCGGCGTCATCCTGCACCAGGCCAACCTGCGCATCATCGAGCCCCTCGCCGCGAAGCTCGGCGCGGTCAACGCCGTGGTCGCGCGGGATGTGTCCGAGTCCGGCAACACCTCGGCGGCGAGCATTCCGCTGGCACTGTCCAAGCTCGTGGAACAGGGGCGGATCACGACCGGGGATCCGGTGCTCCTCTTCGGGTTCGGCGGCAACCTGTCGTACGCCGGGCAGGTCGTGCGCTGCCCCTGACGCCGGTGTGATGTGGCCAACTCCCCGGTTCCCTGGCCTCTGTGCGCCGTAGACTGTAGACGAAAGACAATTGATACTGGCTTTCCGTGACGGTCGGCTACGCGACGCAGTCGCCCGGTGTTCGCCCAGGAGGGGACCGATGTTGTCGACAGGACTGCCGCAGGGTGCGGTGCCCAAGCTCGAACGGCCCGGCCCGCTGCGCGACCGCGTCTACGAGGCTCTGCTCGAACTCATCACGACCCGCGCCCTCCAGCCCGGCCAGCATCTGGTCGAGAGTGAACTGGCAGGTCACCTCGGTGTGTCCCGGCAGCCGGTGCGCGAGGCGCTGCAGCGGCTGAACACCGAGGGCTGGGTCGATCTACGGCCCGCGCAGGGCGCGTTCGTGCACGAGCCGACGGAGGAGGAGGCCGACCAGCTCCTCACCGTCCGCACCCTCCTGGAGGCCGAGGCGGCCCGCCTCGCGGCCGCCCACGCCGACAGCGCCGGCATCGCGGCCCTGGAGCAGCTGTGTGCGGAGGGCGAGAAGGCCGTCGCCGCCGACGACGTGGACGCCGCCGTCGCGCTCAACGCCCGCTTCCACGCGAAGATCATGGAGCTCGCGGGCAACGCGGTCCTCGCCGAGCTGGCGGCCCAGGTCGACCGGCGCGTGCGCTGGTACTACACGCCCGTCGCCCGCCAGCGGGGGCAGCAGTCCTGGATCGAGCACCGCGGCATGATCGCCGCGATCACCGACCGGGACGAACAGGGCGCCACGCAGCTGATGCGGGAGCACACCGAGCACACGCGGCGGTCGTATCACGACAGGGCCAAGTCCTGAGCGCTGCCGCGGAGTTCAGTACTGCGCGTTGTTCCCCGTGGCGTCCGTGCGCGGACTCGCGAGCTGCACCCACGTGCCCATCTCCCGCTGCTCGATGCGGGTGACGCTCGCGGCGAGGTTGCGGTCCCGGGTCCCGGCGTCGGCGTACGGCTCGGCGCCGGTGTAGTAGAGGCGGCGCTCCGCCTCGACCGCCTCGCGGGCCTCGCTGAAGCGCAGATAGTCGTCCTGCCAGTGGAAGACGGAGCGCAGGCCGGTGATCACCACGACGACGCCGCCCAGGACTGCGGGCACCTCGGCGGTCCCGGGCGAGATGACCGCCGACACCGGGATCGCCGCGGAGATGAGCAGCAGCAGGGTCTCGGTGAGCCGGAAGTTGCGGCGCGCCCTGATAGCGGCCTTGTGGTACCAGTCGTACGACCCGTTCGCCACGCGCATCGCATAGCCGGGCCCGGTGTCGGGCGACGAACGTCCGGACCTCGGGGGAGTGGCGGGGAAAGGTGCGGGCGCCGTGGCGGGCACAGGTGGTGACGGCGTGACGTCCGCGCTGTCCGCGCTGTTCCCGGCCCGCCTCGATGCCGGTTCGTCGGACGAGGTTCCCTGAGCCATTCGCGCTCCCCCCAAGGCACCGCTGCTGGAGGGACAGGGTAGCCAACCGGAGCCCTGTGCACGGCACTTGCGCACCCTCGGTGCACCGAGACGATCGGCGGCAGAGGACGTACCGATCTCGTCTTTGTCCTGTGAGTGGAGAAAGTTGATGGCAATCTCTGCGCAACTTCTTCCCAGCCCCGGCGCCCACTGCTACGTTCCCCTCGAAAGCAGGCCGCGGACGTGGCCGAAACCCGGCGCGCACAGGCCGATTGAGGCGGGGAGGGGCTCGTGAGACGTATGACGGCACGACCCGCGAACGCCCATCAGGCCAAGCTGCTCAGGCTGCTGCGCGACGGCGGGCCCAACTCCCGGGCCCAGCTGGGTGATCAGATCGACCTGTCACGGTCCAAGCTGGCCGTGGAGGTGGACCGCCTGCTGGAGACCGGGCTGGTCGTGGCCGACGGACTCGCCGCCTCGCGCGGTGGGCGTCGTTCGCACAACGTCCGGCTCAATCCCGGGCTGCGGTTCCTCGGTGTCGACATCGGCGCGACCTCGGTCGACGTCGCCGTCACCAACGCCGAGCTGGAAATCCTCGGCCATGTCAACCAGCCCATGGACGTGCGCGAGGGCCCGGTCGCGGTCTTCGAGCAAGTCCTGTCCATGGCGGCGAAGTTGAGGGCCTCCGGGCTCGCGGAAGGGTACGACGGCGCCGGCATCGGCGTCCCCGGACCGGTCCGCTTCCCCGAGGGCGTACCGGTGGCCCCGCCGATCATGCCGGGCTGGGACGGCTTCCCCGTCCGGGAGGCGCTCAGCCAGGAACTCGGCTGCCCGGTCATGGTCGACAACGACGTGAACCTCATGGCGATGGGGGAGCAGCACGCGGGCGTCGCACGCTCGGTGGGCGACTTCCTCTGCGTCAAGATCGGCACCGGCATCGGCTGCGGCATCGTCGCGGGGGGCGAGGTCCACCGGGGCGTCACGGGCAGCGCGGGCGACATCGGGCACATCCAGGCCGTGCCCGACGGCCGCCCCTGCGCCTGCGGCAACCGGGGCTGTCTGGAGGCCCACTTCAGCGGGTCGGCCCTCGCCAGGGACGCCGTCGAGGCGGCCCAGCAGGGACGGTCGGAGGAACTCGCCTCGCGGCTGGAGGCGAACGGCACCCTGACCGCCGTCGACGTCGCCGCCGCGGCCGCCGCGGGCGACTCCACCGCCCTCGACCTGATCCGCGAGGGCGGCAACCGCGTCGGCCAGGTCATCGCCGGACTCGTCAGCTTCTTCAACCCCGGCCTGGTGGTGATCGGCGGCGGGGTGACCGGCCTCGGCCACAACCTGCTCGCCGCGATCCGCACCCAGGTCTACCGCCAGTCGCTGCCCCTCGCGACCGGCAACCTCCCCATCGTCCTGGGCGAGTTGGGCCCCACCGCCGGAGTCATCGGCGCGGCCCGGCTCATCAGCGACCACCTGTTCTCACCCGCGTAAGCCACCTACGTCGTACGGCTCACCCGCACAGCACCCCGCACTGCCCTGCTCTGCCCCGCACAGCACCGCGCCCAGCTCCGCCCTGCCCTGAACCGGCCCGCACGCCCGCCAAGGGGACCTCATGGCATCAGAACCACCCCTGCTCAGCATGTCCGGCATCACCAAGTCGTTCCCCGGAGTCCGTGCCCTCGACGGCGTCGACCTCGACGTCCAGGCCGGTGAAGTGCACTGTCTGCTCGGCCAGAACGGCGCCGGCAAGTCCACGCTCATCAAGGTCCTGGCCGGCGCCCACCAGCCCGACACCGGCACCATCCGCTGGGGCGGCGAGGAGGTCACCCTCCGCTCGCCGATCGCCGCGATGCGCCTCGGCATCGCCACCATCTACCAGGAACTCGACCTGGTGGAGCACCTGTCGGTGGCCGAGAACGTCCACCTCGGCCATGAACCGACGACCGCAGGATTCGTCGTACGCGGAAAGGCGGCGCGGGCGTCGACAGCCCAGCTGCTCAAGCGACTCGGGCATCCCGAGATCGACCCGGCCCGCCTGGTCGGGGAGTTGTCGGCGGCGCAGCAGCAGATCGTCTCCATGGCGCGGGCGCTCTCCCACGACGTACGGCTGATCGTGATGGACGAGCCGTCCGCCGCCCTGGACCCGGACGAGGTCGACAACCTCTTCCGCATCGTCGGCGACCTCACCGCCGCCGGAGTCGCCGTCGTCTACATCTCGCACCGGCTGGAGGAGATCCGCCGGATCGGCGACCGGGTGACGGTGCTGAAGGACGGTCGGGCCGTCGCCGGCGGGCTCCCCGCGAAGACCACGCCGACGCGCGACGTCGTGGCCATGATGACGGGGCGCAATGTCGAGTACGTCTTCCCCGAGCGGCCGGCGAAGGACGTGGCCGCGGCCGGGAAGCCGCTGCTGGAGGTGCGGGGACTCGCCAGGGAGGGTGAGTTCGAGCAGCTCGACCTGACGGTGCGGCCCGGGGAGATCGTCGGGCTCGCCGGGCTGGTGGGCTCGGGGCGCTCGGAGATCCTGGAGACGATCTACGGGGCCAGGAAGCCCACCGCCGGTCAAGTCCTCGTGGACGGACGGGCGTTGCGACCCGGAAGCGTGCGGGCCGCCGTGCGCGCCGGGCTCGGGCTCGCCCCCGAGGAACGCAAGGCGCAGGCGCTGCTGATGCTGGAGTCCGTCACCCGCAACGTGTCGGTGTCGTCCATGTCCCGCTTCTCGCGCGGCGGCTGGATGGACCGGACGGCCGAACTCGGGGCGGCGAGGGCGGCGACCCGTGAACTGTCGCTGCGGCCCGACAACCCGTCCGTGCCCGTGCGCACGCTCTCCGGCGGCAACCAGCAAAAGGCCGTCCTGGCCCGCTGGCTGCTCCGCGGCTGCCGTGTCCTGCTGCTCGACGAACCCACCCGCGGCGTCGACGTCGGCGCCCGCGCCGAGCTGTACGCCGTGATCCGGCGACTGGCCGACGAAGGCCTCGCCGTGCTCCTGGTCTCCAGTGAAGTGCCCGAAGTGCTGGGCCTCGCCGATCGCGTCCTGGTGCTGCGCGAGGGCCGTGTCGTACACACCGCTCCCGCGCGCGAACTCGACGAACACCGCGTACTCGACCTCGTCATGGAAGGAAGCCCGGCGTCATGACGCAGCACGCCTCACCGCCCCGGGACAGCACCGGCAAGGTGCAGTCGGCCGGAGCACCGCCCGCCTGGCGGGGCCTGATGGCCCGCGCCGACGTGCGGACCCTGTCCCTGCTCGGCGTCCTCGCCGTGCTCATCATCATCGGCGGCATCACCAAGCCGGACGAGTTCCTGGACACCCGCAACCTCCAGCTCGTCCTCACCCAGGCGTCCGTGATCGGCGTCGTCACCGTCGGCATGACCTTCGTCATCATCTCCGGCGGCATCGACCTGTCCGTCGGCGCGATCGTCGCGCTCGCCTCGGTGTGGGCGACGACGGTCGCGACCCAGGAGTACGGCTTCGCCGGCATCCTGTTCACGGCGGTGATCGTCGGCGTGGGCTGCGGGCTCGTCAACGGGATGCTGATCGCGTACGGCGCGATGGTCCCGTTCATCGCCACCCTCGCCATGCTGGCCTCGGCGCGCGGACTGGCGTTGCAGATCACCGACGGCAAGACGCAGATCGTCACCATTCCCTCGGTACTCGACCTCGGCGAGCGCGACGCCTACGTCCTCGGCATCCCGCCCCTGGTCATGGTGTTCGCGGTCGTGACGATCATCGGCTGGCTGGTCCTGAACCGTACGACGTTCGGGCGGCGCACGGTCGCCGTCGGCGGCAACGCGGAGGCGGCCCGGCTCGCAGGCATCGACGTCCGCCGTCAGCGGCTCTACCTCTATCTGCTGTCCGGACTGTGCTGCGGCATCGCCGCCTTCCTGCTGATCATCCTGTCTGGCTCCGGCCAGAACACCAACGGCAACCTCTACGAACTCGACGCCATCGCCGCCGCGATCATCGGCGGCACCCTGCTCACCGGGGGCCGCGGCACCATCGTCGGCTCCGTGCTCGGCGTCCTGATCTTCACCACGATCACCAACATCTTCGCCCTGAACAACCTGCAGAGCGACGTCCAGCAGATCGCCAAGGGCGCGATCATCGTCGCCGCCGTGCTGGTCCAGCGCCGTACCGCAAGCACGACCTGAGCGTCGTACCGCAAGCACGACCTGAGCGTCGTACCGCAAGCACGACCTGAGCGTCGTACCGCTTCCGCTTCGCACGACCTGAGGAAAGGGTTCACCGCCATGCCAGAGCTCACCAGTCGCAGAGGGCTGTTGTTCGGATCCGCCGCCATAGGAGCCGGTGCCCTTCTCACGGGTTGCACGAGCAACGAGTCCAAGGACGAGCCGGCCGCGAACGACCAGCCGGCCGCCGACGACAAGCCCGGCAAGCAGGTCACCATCGGCTTCGCCGGACCGCAGGCCGACCACGGCTGGCTCAACGCCATCAACGACAACGCCAAGAGCCGGGCGAAGAAGTACTCCGACGTCACCCTGGAGATCACCGAGGGCTCCAACGACACCGCCGCACAGATCGGCCAGATCGAGACGCTGATCAACAAGAAGGTCGACGTGCTGGTGGTGCTGCCCGCCGACGGCAAGGCGCTCACCCAGGTCGGCCTGAAGGCGATGCGGGCCGGGATCCCGGTCATCAACCTCGACCGGATCTTCAACACCCCGCAGGCGTACCGCTGCTGGATCGGCGGCGACAACTACGGCATGGGCCTCAACGCCGGCCACTACATCGGCGAGAAGCTCAAGGGGAAGTCCGGCGCCAAGGTCATCGAACTCGCCGGCCTCGACAACCTGGAACTCACCAAGCAGCGCACCCAGGGCTTCGACGACGCCCTCAAGAACTACCCGAACATCCAGAAGGTGGCCCGCCAGGCCGCCGAGTTCACGGTCGAGTCCGGACAGGCCAAGATGGCCCAGCTCCTGCAGGCCCAGTCGAAGTTCGACGCGCTCTGGAACCACGACGACGACCAGGGCGTGGGCGCGCTGCGGGCCATCGAGCAGGCCGGACGCGACGACTTCCTGATGGTAGGCGGCGCGGGCGCCCTGTCCGCCTTCCAGGCGATCAAGGAGGACGACGGCGTCCTCAAGGCCACCGTCCTGTACCCGCCGACCATGGCCGCGTCCGCCATCGACCTGGCCCGCGCGCTCGGCCAAGGCAAGGGCGTGGGCGGCATGGCCGAGTTCGAGATCCCGGCCTCGATCACGCTCTACTCCGCGGTCGTCGACAAGGCCAACGTCGACAAGTACATGTCCACCGGCTTCAAGTGATCCGTTCCCCCGCACCCCCCACGTGCGCCACCCCGACCAGGACGAGGAGGACACCCACATGGGACAGCCGCAGCAGCAGTCAGAAGGGACCGAGGCAGGTAAGCCGCCTTTGCGCGTCGGAATGGTCGGCTACGCCTTCATGGGCGCCGCACATTCCCAGGGCTGGCGCACCGCGGGCCGTGTCTTCGACCTGCCGCTGAACCCGGTGCAGGCCGTGATCTGCGGCCGGGACGAGGCCGCCGCGCGGGCGGCGGCCGACCGGCACGGCTGGGCGTCCGTCGAGACCGACTGGCGTGCCCTCGTCGAACGGGACGACGTCGACCTCGTCGACATCTGCACCCCCGGCGACAGCCACGCCGAGATCGCCCTCGCGGCCCTGGCCGCCGGCAAGCACGTCCTGTGCGAGAAGCCCCTCGCCAACACGGTCGAGGAAGCCACGTCGATGGCGCGGGCGGCCGAAGAGGCCTTCGAGCGCGGCCAGGTGGCGATGGTCGGCTTCAACTACCGGCGGGTGCCGGCCACCGCCCTGGCCCGCAGCATGGTCGCCGAGGGCCGTCTGGGCGCGCTGCGGCACGTGCGCGTGACGTACCTCCAGGACTGGCTCGTCGACCCTGAGTTCCCGCTGACCTGGCGGTTGCGCAAGGAACTCGCCGGCTCGGGCGCGCTCGGCGACCTGGGGGCCCACATCATCGACCTCGCGCAGTACCTGGCGGGGGAGCGGCTGACCGGGGTGTCGGCCCTGACGGAGACCTTCGTACGGGAGCGCCCGCTGCCCGGCGGAGCCACGAGCGGCCTGTCCGCCGTCTCCGCCAACGGGTCCGGCCAGGTCACCGTCGACGACGCCGCCCTGTTCACCGGCCGTCTCCCATCGGGTGCACTCGCCTCCTTCGAGGCAACCCGCTACGCCACCGGCCGAAAGAACTCCCTGCGCATCGAACTCAACGGCGAGCTCGGTTCGATCGCCTTCGACCTGGAGAGGCTCAACGAGCTCTCGTACCACGACGGCAGGGAACCGGGCGCGCACGCCGGCTTCCGCCGCATCCTCGTCACCGAACCCGACCACCCCTACCTGGACGCCTGGTGGCCCCCGGGCCACGGCCTCGGCTACGAGCACACCTTCGTCCACCAGGCCAGCGACCTCGTCCACGCCGTCGCCGAGGGCCGTCGGCCCGAACCCTCCTTCGCCGACGGGCTGCAGGTGCAGCGCGTGCTGGCGGCGGTGGAGGAGAGCGCCGAGAAGAACGCCGTCTACACCCCGATCGCGGTCTGACACACCCCGAGCGGCCCGAGGAGGCTGACGCGCATGCCGCGTACGTTCACGCTGTTCACCGGCCAGTGGGCCGACCTGCCGCTGGAGGAGGTCTGCCGGCTCGCCCGCGACTTCGGCTACGACGGGCTCGAACTCGCCTGCTGGGGCGATCACTTCGAGGTCGACAAGGCCCTCGCGGACCCGTCCTACATCGACTCCAGGAAGACACTGCTCGACAAGTACGGCCTCAAGTGCTGGGCGATCTCCAACCACCTGGTCGGGCAGGCCGTCTGTGACGCCATCATCGACGAACGCCACCAGGCCATCCTGCCGGGCGAGGTGTGGGGCGACGGGGACCCGGAGGGGGTCCGGCAGCGCGCCGCCGCCCGCATGAAGGACACTGCGCGTGCCGCGGCGGCCTTCGGCGTCGACACGGTGATCGGCTTCACCGGTTCCGCGATCTGGCACCTGGTCGCCATGTTCCCGCCCGCGCCCGAGTCGATGATCGAACGCGGCTACGAGGACTTCGCGACCCGCTGGAACCCCATCCTGGACGTCTTCGACGAGGAGGGCGTCCGGTTCGCGCACGAGGTCCACCCCAGCGAGATCGCCTACGACTACTGGACGACCTGGCGAGCCCTGGAGGCTGTCGGCGGCCGCCCCGCCTTCGGCCTGAACTTCGACCCGTCGCACTTCGTGTGGCAGGACCTCGACCCCGTCGGCTTCCTCTGGGACTTCCGCGACCGCATCTACCACGTCGACTGCAAGGAGGCCCGCAAGCGCCTCGACGGCCGCAACGGCCGGCTCGGCTCGCATCTGCCGTGGGGCGACCCGCGCCGCGGCTGGGACTTCGTGTCGGCCGGGCACGGCGACGTCCCCTGGGAGGACGTCTTCCGGATGCTGCGCTCCATCGACTACAAAGGCCCGATCTCCGTCGAGTGGGAGGACGCCGGCATGGACCGGCTCCAGGGCGCCCCCGAGGCGCTGACCCGTCTCAAGGCGTTCGACTTCGAGCCGCCCAGCGCGTCCTTCGACGCCGCGTTCAACAACTGAACCACGCACCCGGCGCTGGCCGGGGACGGGGACCGGCAGCACCGCCGGTCCCCCCTCCGACCTGCGCAGATCCTGCTTTGTCCTTTGACGGGAGAAAGTTCAACCGAGTCCGGCGCAAGGGGTGTTCGCCCCGGCCGGACGCGGTTACCGTCCCTGAAGTGTTCACGGCACGCAGAAGTGTTCATGGCACACAGAAGTGTTCACGGCACGCAGAAGTGTTCATGGCACACAGAAGTGTTTATGGCACAGCCACCTCCGGGGTGACGGCGCACCCCGGCGCCCGCACCGCACGTCTTCGCACCCACCCCGTACGGCCCACCCGTTCCCGGAGGGACTTCGTGCACAGAACCAGACTCCGCAGCACCCGCACCCCGCGCCCCAGACTTCGCACCGCCGTCGCCCTGTTCACCGGCCTGCTCCTGGCCGTCGGCGCCCCGGCGACCGTCGCCGGCGCCCACCCCGGCCATCCGGAACACGACGAACCGGCGGCCGAGGGCCAGTTCCAGCAGGTCCCGCTCGCCAAGGGCGAACCCGAGATGGGCGAGCCGATGTCGCTCGCCGTGCTCCCGGACCGCAGCGTGCTGCACACCTCACGCGACGGCACACTGCGCCTCACCGACCAGGGCGGCGTCACCAAGGTCGCCGGCAAGATCCCCGTCTACAGCCACGACGAGGAGGGCCTGCAGGGCGTCGGCATCGACCCGGACTTCAAGAACAACCGGGCGATCTACCTCTACTACGCCCCGCCGCTCGACACCCCCGCGGGCGACGCCCCGGAGACCGGCACCGCCGAGGAGTTCAAGAAGTTCGACGGCGTCAACCGCCTCTCCCGGTTCGTGCTCAACTCCAACGGCACACTCGACATGGCCAGCGAGAAGAAGGTTCTGGACGTCGCGGCCTCTCGCGGCACCTGCTGCCACGTCGGCGGCGACATCGACTTCGACGCGGCCGGCAACCTCTATCTGTCGACCGGCGACGACACCAACCCCTTCGCCTCCGACGGCTACACGCCGATCGACGACCGCGAGGGCCGCAACCCCGCCTTCGACGCCCGCCGCAGCGCCGGCAACACCAACGACCTGCGCGGCAAGCTCCTGCGCATCAAGGTCGCCGAGGACGGCTCGTACACCGTCCCGGAGGGCAACCTCTTCGCCCCGGGCACCGAGAAGACCCGTCCCGAGATCTACGCGATGGGCTTCCGCAACCCGTTCCGGATGAGCGTCGACGACAAGACCGGCATCGTGTACGTGGGCGACTACGGCCCCGACGCGGGCGCCGCCGACCCGAACCGGGGTCCGGCGGGACAGGTCGAGTTCGCCAAGGTCACCAAGGCGGCCAACTTCGGCTGGCCGTTCTGCACGGGGAACAACGATGCCTACCTCGACTACGACTTCGCCACCGGCACCTCCGGCGAGAAGTTCGACTGCGCCGCCCCGAAGAACACGTCGCCCTACAACACCGGCCTCACCGACCTGCCACCCGCGCAGGCCGCGTGGATCCCGTACGACGGCGGCTCCGTGCCCGAGTTCGGCAGCGGCTCCGAGTCCCCGATGGCGGGCCCGGTGTACCGCTACGACCCCGACCTCGACTCCAAGGTGAAGTTCCCCGAGGCCTACGACGGCGACTTCTTCGCGGGTGAGTTCGGCCGCCGCTGGATCAAGCGGATCGAGCAGAACGAGGACGGCTCCGTCGCGAAGATCAACGACTTCCCGTGGACCGGCACCCAGATCATGGACATGGAGTTCGGCCCCGACGGCGCCCTCTACGTCCTCGACTACGGCATCTCCTGGTTCCAGGGCGACGAGCACTCCGCGCTGTACCGGATCGAGAACGCCGAGGACGGCTTCTCGCCGATCGCCGAGGTGAGCGCCGACAAGACGTCCGGAGCGGCCGGACTGAAGGTCGCCTTCACGGCCACCGCCAAGGACGCCGACTCCCCGGACCTCACCTACAGCTGGGACTTCGGCGACGGCACCAAGGGCGAGGGCCTCAAGCCCACCCACCGGTACAAGAAGGTCGGCACCTACACCGCCACCTTCACCGCCAAGGACCCCGAGGGCAACACCGGCAACGCCAGCGCCCGGATCGTGGTCGGCAACACCGAGCCCAAGGTGAAGATCGACATCCCGGGCAACGGTGCTCTGGCCGAGTTCGGCAAGCCCGTGCCGTTCAAGGTGACCGTCACCGACCCCGAGGAGACCGTCGACTGTTCCAAGGTCAAGGTCGCCTACAGCCTCGGCCACGACTCCCACGCCCACGAGCTGACCAGCGAGATGGGCTGCGAGGGCACCCTGACGCCGCCCGCCGGTGACGGCGGCCACGACCCCAACGCCAACATCTACGGCGTCGTCGGCGCCAGCTACACCGACGGCGGCGCGAACGGCCAGGAGGCGCTCACCGGCACCGCCCGCACCGTCCTCCAGCCGCTGCACCGCCAGGGCGAGCACTTCGGCGCCCAGTCGGGCGTGACGGTGATCGACAAGACCGGCGCCAACGGCGGCAAGACCGTCGGCAACATCGACGACGGCGACTGGATCTCCTTCAGCCCCTACCGGTTCGACGGGCAGAAGAAGATGACCGTACGGGCCTCCTCCGGCGGCGCGGGCGGCTTCATCGAACTGCGCACCGGCTCCCCCGACGGACCGCTGCACGGCTCGGCCTACATCCCGCCGACCGGCGGCTGGGAGACCTTCCAGAACGTCGACGTGCCGCTGCGGTCGCTGCCCAAGGGCACCACGGAGATCTACCTGGTCTTCAAGGGCGGCGAGGGCGCGCTCTACGACGTGGACGACTTCGAGTTCTCCAAGCAGCCGTTCAAGGGCGGCAAGAAGGTCCTGGTCTTCTCCAAGACCGCCGGCTTCCGGCACGACTCCATCCCGGCCGGCATCGCCGCCCTGAAGGAGCTCGGCGCCCCGGCCGGCATCACGGTCGACGCGACCGAGGAGGCCCGGCAGTTCACCACGACCAACCTCGCCAAGTACGACGCGGTGGCTTTCCTGTCCACCACTGGTGACGTGCTGAGCGCCGAGCAGCAGCAGGCGTTCGAGAACTACGTCAAGAACGGCGGCGGTTACATGGGCATCCACGCCGCCGCCGACACCGAGTACGAGTGGGAGTTCTACGGCGGCCTCGTCGGCGCCTACTTCGACTCGCACCCAGCCATCCAGAAGGCCACCGTACGCGTCGAGGACCACGACCACCCCTCGACCGCGCACCTCGGCGACGCCTGGGAGCGCACCGACGAGTGGTACAACTACCGCACCAACCCGCGTGATCAGGCCAAGGTCCTCGCCACCCTGGACGAGACCACCTACCAGGGCGGGAACATGAAGGGCGACCACCCGATCGCCTGGTGCCAGAGCTACGGCGGCGGCCGGTCCTTCTACACCGGTGGCGGCCACACCAAGGAGTCCTACGCCGAGGAGGCCTTCCGGGCCCACCTGCTCGGCGGTCTGCAGTACGCCACCGGCCAGGTCAAGGCGGACTGCAAGCCGAGCAAGGACTACCGGAAGATCTTCAACGGCCAGACCCTGGAAGGCTGGAAGCAGGCCGGCCCCGGCAAGTTCAACGTCAAGGACGGCACCCTGGAGACCGATGGCGGCATGGGTCTGCTCTGGTACCAGGCCAAGGACCTGAAGTCGTACTCCCTCAAGCTCGACTGGAAGATGCAGGGCGACGACAACTCCGGGATCTTCGTGGGCTTCCCGGCCTCCGACGACCCCTGGTCCGCGGTGAACAAGGGCTACGAGATCCAGATCGACGCCACGGACGCGCCCGAGCGCACCACGGGCTCCGTCTACTCGTTCAAGTCGGCGAACATCCAGGCCCGTGACCAGGTCCTGCGTCCGCCCGGCCAGTGGAACTCCTACGAGATCAAGGTCCAGGGCGAACGCCTCCAGGTGTTCCTCAACGGAGTCAAGATCAACGACTTCACCAACAAGGACCCCGAGCGGAGCCTGACCGACGGTCACATCGGCCTCCAGAACCACGGTGCCGACGACCAGGTCTCCTTCCGCAACATCCAGTTGAAGGAACTGCCCACCACGGGCGGCTGAGCGGCGGCGGGCGGGGGACGCCGGACCCCCGCCCGCCGTCTTTGTCCCTCCCCCCGGGGTTCGCGCACGACAAGGAGGCTGCCCATGTCCGCGTCCCTCTCCCGACCGCGTGTGGGAGTGTGGCTGATCGGAGCCCGAGGCTCCGTCGCCACCACCGTCGTCACGGGGTGCGCCGCCGTCACCGCGGGACTGCACCCGCCCACCGGCATGGTGAGCGAGACCCCGGCGTTCACCGACAGCGGCCTGCCCGCCCTGTCCGACCTCGTCTTCGGCGGCCACGACACCCTCGACTGCCCCCTGCCCAAACGCGCCGAGACCCTGACCGCCGGCGGCGTCCTCCCACCCGGCGTCGCCACCGCCGTGGCGGCCGAACTCGCCGCCGCCGACCGGGAGATCAGGCCCGGAGGCCCCGCCCCGGGCGACACCAGGAGCGAGGCGGAACTGATCACGGCCTTCGCCGATGACATAAGCGACTTCATGCACCGCCATGAACTGGAGCGGGCCGTGGTGGTCAACGTCGCCTCCACCGAACCCGCGTCCCAGGGGCCCGGCGCCCCGCTGCCGGCCAGCACCTTGTACGCGCTGGCGGCCCTGCGCGCGGGCTGCCCCTACGTCAACTTCACCCCCTCCGAGGGCATCCACCACCCCGTCGCCGCCCGCGAGGCGGAGCGGAGCGGCCTGCCGTACGCCGGCCGGGACGGCAAGACCGGACAGACCCTGCTGCGGGCCGTGCTGGGCCCGATGTTCGCGCAGCGGGCGCTCGCCGTCCGCGCCTGGTCCGGCACCAACCTGCTGGGCGGCGGCGACGGCGCCGCCCTCGCCGACCCGGCCGCCGCCGCGGCGAAGAACGCCGGCAAGGAACGCGTCCTCGCCGACACCCTCGGCACCGTCCCCGAGGGCGAGGTGCACATCGACGACGTCCCGGCCCTCGGCGACTGGAAGACCGCCTGGGACCACATCGCGTTCGACGGCTTCCTGGGCACCCGCATGATCCTCCAGACCATCTGGCAGGGCTGCGACTCGGCCCTCGCAGCCCCCCTGGTCCTGGACCTCGCCCGCCTCACGACCCGCGCCCACGAAGCCGGCCTGACCGGCCCGCTCGGCGCCCTCGGCTTCTACTTCAAGGACCCGATGGGGGACGGACCGGCGAGCTTGGGAGAGCAGTACGCAGCACTGGTGGGCCTGGGGGAGCGGCTCCGCCGGGCGGGTGCCGACGAGACCGCCCTGGGGGCCGGGCACGACGGGGCGGTTGAGGGGGCTGAGGCTCGGGGTGCTGGTCTGCGCAGGTCCGTTGAGGGGGCTGCGGCTCGGAGTGCCGGTCTGCGTAGGCGGGTTGAAGGGGCCGCGGCTCGGGGTGCTGGACTGCGCGGGTCCGTTGAGGAGGCCGCGGTAGGGAGCGCCGGGCACCAGGGTTCGGCCGAGGTGGCTGCCGCACGGGGCGGCGGTCCGTGCGGGTCGGCCGAGGAGGCTGCGGTGCGAGGCGCCGTTCTGTGTGGGTCCGCTGAGGACGCTGCGCCACAGGGCGGCGATCCGCGCGAGTCCGCCGCGGAGGCCGCCGAACGGGCCGTCGATGCGCGTGAGCCCGCTCCGGGGAGCGGCCGTGAGCGGTAGCCGCGCCTGGGCCGAACTCCTGCGGCTGCCCGCCCTGTTCACCGTCCCCGGCGACGCGCTCAGCGGCGCCGTCGCCGCCGGGGGCCGGCCCAACCCCCGCACCCTGCTCGCCATCGGATGCTCCCTCTGCCTCTACGAGGCCGGCATGGCCCTCAACGATTGGGCGGACCGCGCGGAGGATGCCGTCGAACGCCCTCACCGCCCCCTGCCCTCCGGCCGCATCCGACCGTCCTCCGCCCTCACCGCGGCCTGCGTCCTGACCGCCGCCGGGCTCGGCCTGGCCGCCAGGGCCGGACGCCCCGCCCTGGCGGTGGCCGCGCCCCTGGCCGCCACCGTCTGGGCCTACGACCTCGCCCTGAAGCACACGCCTGCCGGCCCCGTGGCCATGGCCGCCGCTCGCGGTCTCGACCATCTCCTCGGCGCCGCCACCACCGGCCGACCTCAGCAGGCACTGCCCTCTGCCGCCCTCCTCGGCACCCACACCCTCGCCGTGACGACCGTCTCCCGCCGGGAGACCCAGGGCGGCACGTCCCTGCCACCCCTGGCCGCCCTTGCCGCGACAGCCACCCTCACCGGGCTCGTGGCACGCGGCGCACGCGGAACACGGCGAGCCGGGTCGACGGGCGCCGGCAAAAGGACGGCCACCGCCACCGCCACTGGCACCGGCATGGGCACCACCACTGGTACCGGCACCGGCATCGCCACCCGTGCCGGCACGGCAATCGCCGCCGGACGCCGGACGCTCGCGCCCGACAGGCCCGGCTTCACGCTCGACGTAGCCCTGCGCACCGCCCTGGCCATCGCCTACGCCGCCACCGCCGGCCGCCGCTACACCCACGCCGTGCTCAACCCCTCACCGCCCCTGACCCAGCGAGCCGTCGGCGGCGGTGTCCGCGCCACCATCCCGCTCCAGGCGGCGCTCGCGGCCCGCGCCGGATCCGCGCTCACCGCCGTGGCCATCGCCGCGCTCGCTCCGCTCGGACGGAAGTACGCGAAGAAGGTGAGCGTCACATGAGCCCTCGGCCGCACCCGTGGCGGGACAACGGCGAACCGCCCTCCCCTCGCGTCCCCCTCCGCTTCGGTTACGGCACCAACGGCCTCGCCGACGTCCGTCTCGACGACGCTCTCGCCCTCCTCGCCGACCTCGGCTATGACGGCGTCGGCCTGACGCTCGACCACATGCACCTCGACCCCCTCGCCCCGGACCTCGCCGCCCGCACCCGCCGCCTTGCACAACGCCTGGACGCGCTCGGTCTGGACGTCACCGTGGAGACGGGCGCCCGCTATGTGCTCGACCCGCGCCGCAAGCACGGCCCCTCCCTGCTGGACCCCGACCCGGACGACCGTGCCCGCCGCGTCGACCTGCTGATCCGCGCCGTCCGGGTCGCCGCCGACCTCGGCGCCCACGCCGTCCACTGCTTCAGCGGCATCACGCCCGCCGGCACCGGTCCCGACACGGCCTGGGACCGTCTCGCCGAGGCACTCACCCCGGTCCTGGACGCCGCCACCACCGCCGGCGTCCCCCTCGCCGTCGAACCCGAACCCGGCCACCTCCTCGCCACCCTCGCCGACTTCCACCGACTCCGCCGCACCCTCGGCGACCCGGACCACCTTGGCCTCACCCTCGACATCGGCCACTGCCAGTGCCTCGAACCCCTCTCTCCCGCCGACTGCATACGCGCCGTCGCCCCCTGGCTCCGGCACGTCCAGATCGAGGACATGCGCCGCGGCATCCATGAACACCTCCCCTTCGGCGACGGCGAGATCGACTTCCCACCCGTCCTCGCGGCCCTCGCCGCCACCGGATACCAAGGCCTGACCGTCGTCGAACTGCCCCGCCACTCCCACGCGGGCCCCCACTTCGCCGAACTCTCCCTCCCGTTCCTCCGCAGCGCCGAGGCCACGGCCCTCAGATCTCCCCTCCCTGTCCCCTCGCACGGCGATCCCTCCGCCACCCCTGAAGGGAGCACCTCATGACCCAGCCCCGCATCAGCCCGGCGACCCCGGGCGCGGACACCGAGAGCCACCCGCCCACGAACCCCCGGGCCGACACGGAACCGCCCACGAACCCCCGGGCCGACACGGAACCCCGGCGCGACACCGTGCAGCAGTCCCGTCCCGTGGCCACGGCCCTCGCCCTGACCCCGCCCGCCGAGTTGCGCGGCCAGGTCACCGCCCACCTCGACGCCACCGGCCGTGGCTGGCTGCACCGTGCCCTCGACGAGGCCGCTGCCCACCCGGGCACCCACGGGCCCATCTCCGTCTGGGAGTTGCGCATCGCCGAGGCCAGTCGCCGCTGCGGTTCCGAGCACGCCGATGCCGCCCGCGTCCTCATCCTGCACGCGGCCGGCGCCGACACCGACGCCCTCACGCGGGTCTACTTCCAGGGCACCGCCGCCGAACGCCGCGCCGTCCTGCACGCGCTGCCCCACCTAGTGCCCGGCCCCGAGGCCCTCCCTCTCGTCGAGGACGCCCTGCGCACCAACGACACGAGCCTCCTCGCCGCCGCCGTCGGCCCTTACGCCGCCCGGCACCTCGACGCTCACCAGTGGCGCCACGCCGTCCTGAAGTGCCTGTTCACCGGTGTGCCGGTCGACACGGTCGCCGAACTGGACCGTCGTGCCCGCGACGATGCGGAACTCGCCCGCATGCTCGGCGACTACGCGGCCGAACGCACCGCCGCAGGCCGTCCGGTCCCCGAGGATCTGGACCGCGTCCTGACCCTGACCGATCCCACGGCCACAACGCCGGCCCCCCACGGCCCCCGCGGCACCGACGGCAAGGAGTCCTGATGCGCCTCTTCGACCCCCACATCCACATGACGTCGCGCACCACCGACGACTACGAGGCCATGCACGCCGCCGGCGTCCGCGCCGTCGTCGAGCCCTCCTTCTGGCTCGGCCAGCCCCGCACCTCTCCGGCCTCCTTCCTCGACTACTTCGACTCCCTCCTCGGCTGGGAGCCCTTCCGCGCCGCCCAGTACGGCATCGCCCACCACTGCACGCTCGCCCTCAACCCCAAGGAGGCGAACGACCCGCGCTGTGTCCCCGTCCTCGACGAACTGCCCCGCTATCTCGTCAAGGACCAGGTCGTCGCCGTCGGCGAGATCGGCTACGACTCGATGACCCCTGCCGAGGACACCGCCCTCGCCGCCCAGCTCCAGCTCGCCGCCGCACACGAACTGCCCGCACTCGTCCACACCCCGCACCGAGACAAGCTGGCGGGCCTGCGTCGCACCCTCGACGTAGTCCGGGAGTCCGTACTGCCCCCGGACCGCGTCCTGGTCGACCACCTCAACGAGACCACGGTCAAGGAGGCCAAGGACAGCGGCTGCTGGCTCGGCTTCTCCGTCTATCCCGACACCAAGATGGACGAGGAGCGGATGGTCGCGATCCTCCGCGAGTACGGACCCGAGCAGGTGCTGGTGAACTCCGCCGCCGACTGGGGCAGGAGCGACCCCTTGAAGACCCGCAAGGTGGCCGACCTGATGCTCGCCGAAGGCTTCGGCGAGGATGACGTCGACCAGGTGCTGTGGCGCAACCCCGTCGCCTTCTACGGACTCAGCGGCCGTCTCACCCTGGACGTCACGACCCCGGAGACGACCCACGAGGGCAACTCCATCCTCCGCGGCGCCCCGAAGGACCCCCGGGAATCGGCCGCCGCCCCGGCCCCGGGGGCGTGACCCATGCGCTTCCGCCACCCCGACGGCTCCACCGTCCACCTCGCCTACTGCACCAACGTCCACCCGGCCGAGACCCTCGACGGTGTCCTTGCCCAACTCCGCGACCACTGCGAACCCGTCCGCCGACGGCTCGGCCGCGACCGGCTCGGCATCGGCCTGTGGCTCGCCAAGGACGCCGCACACGCCCTCGTCACCGACCCGTCCGCCCTGCGCGGTCTGCGGACGGAACTCGACAGACGCGGTCTCGAGGTCGTCACCCTCAACGGCTTCCCGTATGAAGGCTTCGGTGCCGAAGAGGTCAAGTACCGCGTCTACAAGCCGGACTGGACCGACCCCGAGCGCCTCGACCACACCACCGCCCTGGCCCGGGTCCTCGCCGGTCTGCTCCCCGACGACGTCACTGAAGGCAGCATCTCCACACTGCCCCTCGCCTGGCGCACCGTCTATGACGGGCGCGGTGCCGAGGCCGCCCGCACCGCCCTGCTCACGCTCGCTCAACGTCTCGATGCCTTGCGGGAGTTGACCGGCCGTGACATCCGCGTCGGCCTCGAACCCGAGCCCGGCTGCACCGTCGAGACCACCGGCGATGCGATCGCCCCACTCACCGCGATCGGCCACGACCGCATCGGCATCTGCGTCGACACCTGTCACCTCGCCACCTCCTTCGAAGACCCGCACACCGCGCTGGACACGCTCGCCGAAGCCGGCGTTCCCGTCGTCAAGTCCCAGCTCTCGGCCGCCCTGCACGCCGAACACCCCCATCTCCCCGAGGTTCGCGAGGCACTCGCCGCCTTCGACGAGCCCCGCTTCCTGCACCAGACCCGCACCGCCACCGCCGCCGGCCTGCGCGGTACCGACGACCTGGGCGAGGCGCTCAAGAGCGACGCCCTGCCCGACGCCTCTCCGTGGCGCGCCCACTTCCATGTCCCGCTCCACGCGGCCCCCGCCGCGCCCCTCACCTCCACACTCCCCGTACTCAAGGCCGCGCTGACCCGCCTGGTCGGCGGACCGCACCCGCTCACCCGCCATCTCGAGGTCGAGACCTACACCTGGCAGGCACTCCCGGCCGAGCTGCGACCCCGTGCCCGCAGTCAGCTCGCCGACGGCATCGCCGCCGAACTCACCCTGGTCCGCGACCTGTTGACGGACCTCGGCCTGAAGGAGCTGCCATGACCGAGCAACCGGAGGCTGCGCGGACCGAGCGACCGGAAACCGCAAGTTCCGAACGACCGGACCCGGCAGTCCCGACCACCGGTCAAGCACCCCTGGCGCAGGACGTCACCGTCGCGCGCCGACCCACCCCTCTCCTCGTCCTCGACATCGTCGGCCTCACCCCCCGCCTCCTCGACCACATGCCCCATCTCAAGACCCTCGCCCAGTCCGGCTCCCACGCGCCGCTGGGCACCGTCCTGCCCGCTGTCACCTGCGCCGCCCAGTCCACGTTCCTGACCGGCACCCACCCGGCGGAGCACGGCATCGTCGGCAACGGCTGGTACTTCCGCGACCTCGGCGACGTACTCCTGTGGCGCCAGCACAACGGACTGGTCGCCGGTGACAAACTCTGGGACGCAGCCCGCCGTGCCCACCCCGGCTACACCGTCGCCAACATCTGCTGGTGGTACGCGATGGGCGCCGACACCGACATCACCGTCACCCCCCGTCCGATCTACTACTCCGACGGCCGCAAGGAACCCGACTGCTACACCCGGCCGCCCGCCCTGCACGACGAACTCACCGAGAAGCTGGGTACCTTCCCGCTCTTCCACTTCTGGGGCCCCGGCGCCGACCTCGTCTCCAGCCGCTGGATCATCGACGCGACCCGTCACATCCTCCGCACCCGGCACCCCGACCTGGCCCTCTGCTACCTCCCTCACCTCGACTACGACCTGCAGCGCTTCGGCCCCGACGACCCGCGCTCGCTGAAGGCGGCCGCCGACCTGGACAGGGCCATGGCCCCGCTCCTGGACGACGCCCGAGCGGAGGGCCGTACCGTGGTCGCACTCTCCGAATACGGCATCACTCGCGCGGACCGACCCGTGGACATCAACCGGACCCTGCGGCGGGCAGGCCTGCTGGAGGTACACACCCAGGACGGCATGGAGTACCTCGACCCGATGGCGTCACGCGCCTTCGCCGTCGCCGACCACCAGATCGCGCACGTCTACGTACGCCGGCCGGAAGACCTAGACGAGACCCGGGCTGCACTGGACGGCCTGCCCGGCATCGAGCAACTCCTCGACGACGAGGGCAAGAAAGCCCACCATCTCGACCATCCGCGCTCCGGCGAGCTCGTCGCCGTCGCGGAGCCGGACGCCTGGTTCACGTACTACTACTGGCTGGACGACGCCCGCGCGCCCGACTTCGCGCGACTCGTCGAGATCCACCGCAAACCCGGCTACGACCCGGTCGAACTCTTCATGGATCCTCTCGACCCCTACGTCAAGGTCAAGGCGGCTACCGCGCTGGCCCGTAAGAAACTCGGCATGCGTTACCGCATGGCGGTCGTCCCTCTGGATCCGTCACCTATTCGCGGCAGCCACGGCCGCCTTCCTGCGAGCGACGACGACGGTCCGCTCCTCATCTGCTCCACCCCCCGCGCTGTCGGCGACCGCATCGCGGCCACCGATGTGAAGTCACTCCTGCTCCAACTCGCCGGTCTCGGCTGACGGATCAGGGCCGGCACACACCAACTCGCCGGTCCCGTCGACCCGTCTCTTCCGACTGGTCACAAGTGAAGCACTCACCACTGACAACGGCCTTCGATCACAGGGAGTTCCAGGCATGAGCCGCATTTCCCAGACGGACCCCGAACTCACCCACCGCCTCACCAGACGAGGCATGCTCGGCGTCGCGGCGGGCACCACGGCCGCCGCGCTGCTGGGCGCCGCCGCAGCGCCCGCGACCGCCGCACCGGACACCGCATCCGCACCGGCTTCCGCCGACCGCGGTCACGGGCATGGCCGCGGCCGTCCCGTTCTCCCGCCCGGCCGCCTCGGCATCCAGCTCTACAGCCTGCGCGACAAGGTCTCCACGCTCGGCTTCGCCCCCGTCTTCGCGGAACTGGAGAAGTACGGCTACGACGAGGTCGAGTTCGCCGGCTACACCCAGGGCTCGGCCGGCCCGATCACCCTCGCCCAGCTCAAGCGGCTGGCGCGGAACCACGGCCTGAATCCGATCGGCAGCCACGTCGGCTACTACTCCGACGACCCGGGCGCCTACACCTTCGCCCAGAACCTCACCAAGGTCCTCGACGACGCCCAGGCCCTCGGCCTGAAGCACATAGGTACCGCCTCCGGGCCGTTCCGCTACGGCTCCACCGTCGACGCCTGGAAGCGCGCCGCCGAGGAGTTCAACACCTACGGCGCGGCGGCGAGGGCGCGCGGTATGAAGTTCTACCAGCACAACCACTCCGAGGAGTTCTCCTTCGCCACCGACAACCCCAAGGTCCGTCTCTACGACGTGCTGCTCGCCGAGACCGACCCCGACCTCGTCTTCCTGGAGATGGACATCTTCTGGGCGTACTCGGGCCAGTTCCGCTTCTCGAAGCGGCCCGACGGCTCGGCCGCTCCCTTCGAGCCGCTCGACTACGTGCTGAAGCAGCCGCACCGCTACCCGCTCTTCCACGTCAAGGACGGTGTGAGCGACCCGTCCAACCAGTACGGCTACGACATGGTCGACGTCGGCGACGGCGACATCGACTACAAGCGGTTCATCTCCGCCGTGACGAAGCTGCGCGGTCAGCGATTCGCCCATCACTGGCAAGCGGAACACGACAACCCGACCGAGTCCCTCACGTTCGCACGCCGTTCGAGCGAGCATCTCCATTCGCTGCGGGAGAAGTGCTGACCGTCATGACGACATGAGGAGGCCCTCCCCAGGACGGGGAGGGCCTCCTGTCGTTCGCGGTCTGTCAGCGTGCAGGATGCGGCATCGCGGTGCGGCCCGGCGCCGGGTTGCGGCCGGGCTGCCGCAACAGCAACGCGATTCCCGCCGCCACGATCGACACGCCGCCGGCGAGCGCGTACGCGCCGTCGTAGCCCCACGCCGCGACCACCATGGAGCCGAGGCCGCCGCCGAACAGGCCGCTGATGAGCTTGCCGCTGTAGACGAGGCCGTAGTTGGTTGCGTTGTAGTTCTCTCCGAAGTAGTCCGGGGTGAGCGCCGCGAAGAGCGGGTAGAACGCGCCGCCGCCGAACCCGGAGAGGAAGGCGAAGAACAGGAACAGCCACTCGCTTCTGACGTCGCCCGCCCAGATCACGCCGAACTGGGCGAGGCCCAGGACGACGATCACGAACACCAGGGTCGATTTGCGTCCCCAGCGGTCGGACAGCCAGCCCACGACACCGCGGCCGATGCCGTTGATGACGGCCATCACGCCCATCGACGAGGCCGCGACGAGTGGGCCGAAGCCCACCTCCTTGGCGTAGTCGACCTGGAAGGAGATACCGAAGATCGAAACGCCGGCAGTCAGGACGATGGACAGCCACATCAGTGGGAGCATGCCTGTCCTGATGGCCTCCCGGGGCGTGTACTGCTTCACCGCCGGAGGGTTCTTGGCCAGGCTCACCGCGTTCTTCCGGTCGCCCGTGTACCTCAGTGGATCGATGTCGGCGGGCCACCAGTTCTTCGGGGGGTCCTTGAAGAAGAACGCGGATCCGAGAACGACGATCATGATGTAGCAGCCGATCAGGTCCAGCACCCGGTGATAGTTCGCGGTGTCGAACCCGTAGTTGAAGATGAAGATGAACGGCAGAGATCCGTACGCGAACCCGCCATTGACGAACCCGGTCCGGGCGCCGCGCCGCTCGGGGAACCACTTGCCGACCATGTTGATGCAGGTCGCGTAGATCAGGCCGGCGCCGATGCCGCCGATGACGCCGAATCCGAGGATCGCGAGCCAGACGTTTCCCAGGTGCGACAGGGCGAGGAACCCCAGCAGGCACATGCCGGAGCCGATGTACATGGCGGTGCGGGCCGTCAGGATGCCCTTCTCCCGCAGCCAGCCCGCCGGGAAGGCGATGCCGGCCTGGAAGAACACCCAGACGCTGAGGATCCAGAAGGTGTTGCTCTGCGTCCAGCCGTGCGCGTGGGACAGGGTGTCCTCCGCGGAGCCGTACGCGTATTCGAAGACGCTGATGGCCATCATGGCGATCCACGGGAGGTACACCATGAACTTGCGGGAGTGACCGAGGATGTCGCGGTCGGTCTCGCCGATGCGGTAGACGCGGCCTCCTGCGTCGGTCACCTCACGGTAGGGACGGTGTGCGGCGTCGGAGTGTGCTGATGAACTGCTTCCTGCGTACGGATCTGCCGTCATGTCAGGCCATGTCCTCGCCGAGCGGTCGTGGGTTGGCAACGATGCGGGTCTCGTCCTTGTCGCGTCCCGGTGGGCTGAGGAACAACGCCACACAGCCGGCGAAGAGGGAGATGGAGCCGGCCAGGATGAAGGCACCGGAGTGCCCCCAGGCGCTGACGACCACGGCACCCATGCCCGCGCCCAGGCCCGAGACGAGCTTGGCGCTGTAGACCATGCCGTAGTTGGAGGCGTTGTTGTTCTCGCCGAAGTAGTCGGCGGTGAGCGCCGCGAACATCGGGAAGATTGCGCCGCCGCCGAAGCCGGAGATCGCGGAGAAGATCAGGAACAGGGGGAGGTTCTTGCTCTCGGCCGACCAGAGGATGCCGTACTGGGCGAGGCCCAGGATGACGCACACGGCGAGCAGGCACCGCTTGCGGCCGTAGAGGTCGGAGAGCCAGCCGATCACGCCGCGGCCGGTCCCGTTGACGACCGCCTTCAAAGACATGGCCGTCGCGACGATGCCGCCCGCGAAACCGGCCTCCTCGCCGATGTCCACCTGGAAGGCGATACCGAAGATGTTCACGCCGGACGTGCACGCCAGACAGAACCACATCAGCGCCACCCGGCCGGTCTTCCATGCCTCGAGAGGGGTGTACTGGCGCACCGCGGGCGGGTTCATCCGCATCGAGCGGGCAGCACGCGGGTCCTTGGGAGGGTTGAGCGGGTCGATGTCCGCGGGCCACCAGTTCTTCGGCGGGTCCCTGAAGAAGAAACCGGCCACGCCCACCATCGCGGCGAGGAAGAGGCCGACCGAGACCAGCACCCAGCGGAAGTTGGTGAGGTCCATGTATCCGGTGAAGAGGAAGACGAAGGGCACCGAGCCGTAGGCGAAGCCGCCGTTGACGAATCCGGTCTTGCCGCCCTTGCGTTCCGGATACCACTTGCCGACCATGTTGACGCAGGTGGCGTAGACCATGCCGGCACCCATGCCGCTGAACATACTGAAGCCGATGTAGGCGACGACGACATGTGGTGCGTAGGCCAGCGAGAGATAGCCCAGCAGTGTGCCCGCCGCACCCAGCATCATGGCGAACCGAGCCGGGAGTTTGCCGGACTCACGCAGCTTGCCTGCCGGGAAGGCCACCGCGGCCTGGAAGAAGACCCAGACCGTCATCATCCAGAAGATATGGGCACTGGCCCAGTGGTGCGCGGTGTGCAGGGTGTCCTCGGCCGATGCGAACGCGTACTCGGCGGAGGAGATGCCCATCATGCCGATCCAGGGAAGGATCACCATCCACTTGCGCTTGCGACCCATGATGTCGATGTCGGACTCGCCCAAGCGGTAGACGCGTCCGTTCTTGTCGGTCACCTCCCGATAGGCGGCGACCCTTGGAACGTCGGTGGTTGTCACGTTAGTTGCACCCCTTGCGTCGAAAGTTCTGGCCAGCGCCCCCTGTCCAATGCCTTTCGTGCGCGCGCGGGTCCCGGGGCCGGCCGACGCGCACCGTCGGCCGGCCCCCCGTTGCCTCACCTCATGAACCGCCCCCCAACAGTCCGGCCGCCCGCGCCCACCGGTACTTGGCGCCGAGCACCGCCACCGGCTTCTCGGTCGTGTACGGGTACGCCACGACCCCGCGCTCGTACAGGTACTGGCAGGCCTCCTCGACCTCCACATCACCCGCGAGGGAGGCGACGACAGGCTTCTCTATGCCGCGCTCACGGAATTCGGCCACCACGCGCGCGGTGAGCTCCGCGAAGACCATCGGGGGAGTGACGATCGTGTGCCAGTAGCCCAGCACCAGCGCGTGGATGCGCGGATCCTCCAGACCGAGCCGGATCGTCGCCTCGTACGTCGACGGCGGCTCGCCCCCGGTGATGTCCACCGGGTTGCCCGCCGCCCCGAAGGGCGGGATGAACTTCCGGAAGGCCTCGTCCAGGTCCGGTGGGATCTCCATCAGGGACAGCCCGTTGTCGGTCACCGCGTCCGACAGCAGTACGCCGCTGCCGCCGGCCCCCGTGATGATCACGACGTTGTCGCCCTTGGGAGCGGGCAGGACCGGCAACCCGCGCGCGTACTCCAGCATGTCGTTGAGCCCGGGTGCCCGGATGACACCGGCCTGCTTGAGGATGTCCTCGTACACGGCGTCGTCGCCGGCGAGGGCTCCGGTGTGCGACCCGGCGGCCTTGGCACCCGCTGCCGTGCGGCCCGCCTTCAGAACCACGACCGGCTTCTTCGGTACGGTCGCCCGCGCGGCCTCGACGAACGCGCGCCCGTCCTTGAGGTCCTCCAGGTGCATCGCGATGCACTCGGTGTGCGGGTCCTCGCCGAACCAGGTCAGCAGGTCGTCCTCGTCCAGGTCCGACTTGTTGCCGAGGCCGACGATCGCCGACACGCCCGTCTTCGTGGTCCGCGCGAAGCCCAGGATGGCCATGCCGATGCCGCCGGACTGCGAGGTCAGCGCCACTCCGCCCTTGACGTCGTACGGCGTGCAGAACGTGGCGCACAGGTCCTGCCACGTCGAGTAGTAGCCGTAGATGTTCGGCCCGAGCAGCCGGACGCCGTGCCGCTCGGCGATGGCCACGATCTCCTCCTGGAGTTCGTGCTCACCGGTCTCCGCGAACCCGGAGGGAATCAGCACGGCGTTCGGGATCCCCTTGCGTCCCACCTCCTCCAGGGCCGAGGCCACGAACTTGGCGGGGATAGCGAAGACCGCCACATCCACCTCACCGGGAACGTCCGTCACACTCTTGTACGCCTTGCGGCCCAGAATGTCATCGGCCTTGGGGTTCACCGGATGGATGTCCCCGGCGAAACCACCGTCGATGAGGTTGCGCATGACCGAATTGCCGATCTTGCCCTGTTCGTTGGAGGCACCGATGACGGCGACCGACGACGGCTGCATCAGCCGGCGCATCGAGGTGAGGATCTCCTCGCGCGAGTAGCGGCGACGCGGTTTCGCGGGGGCTTCGGAGAGAATCACGCGGATGTCGGCCGCGACCGCCCCCTCCGCGGTCGCGATCACCGGGTTGAGGTCCACCTCTGCGATCTCCGGGAAGTCCGCCACGAGTTGCGAGACACGGCGGATCTGTTCGGCGACCGCCCACCGGTCCACGGCCGCCTGGCCGCGCACCCCGCGCAGGATCTCCGCCGCCCGGATCGAGTCGAGCATGGACAGCGCCTCGTCGGCGTCGACGGGCGCGAGGCGGAAGGTCACGTCCTTGAGGACCTCCACCAGCACTCCGCCGAGCCCGAAGGCGACGACCTTCCCGAACGTCGGGTCGGTGACCGCGCCCACGATGACCTCCTGCCCCTGCGGCAGCAGCTCCTGGACCTGCACGCCCTCGATGCGGGCATCCGCGTCGTACGCGCGGGCGTTGTCGATGATCTTGTGGAAGGCGGCCCGTACGTCCGTCGCGCCCTCGACCCCGACGATCACGCCGCCGGCGTCGGTCTTGTGCAGGATGTCCGGCGAGACGATCTTCATCACCACCGGCCCGCCGAAGCGCGCCGCGTACGCCACCGCCTCGTCGACGTCCGTCGCGAGCTCCTCGCCCGGTACGGCGATCCCGTACGCGTCGGCGATCACCTTGCCCTCGGGTGCGGTCAGCGCGGTACGTCCCTCGCCCCGCACCGAGTCGAGGAGCGTCCGCACCCTCAGGACGCGGTCTTCGGCCATCACGTCAGATCACTCCGTTCGACTTGAGCAGGCGCAGTTCCTCGTCGCCGAGGCCGAGCTCGCCGATGTAGACCTCTTCGTTGTGCTGGCCGAGCAGGGGCGAACTGCTCACCTCGACGGGTGAGTCGGAGAGCTTCAGCGGGCTGCCGACGGTCACGAAGTCGCCCCGCTCAGGGTGCGGGACGGTGACGACCATCTCGTTGGCGACCAGCGAGGAGTCCTCGATGATCTCCCTGGTGGAAAGGATCGGCCCGCACGGGATGTTGTGCGCGTTCAGCCGCTCCAGCACCTCCCACTTGGGCAGGGTCGAGGACCACTCCTCGATCAGCTGGAACATCTTGCCGAGCTTGGGCAGCCGTGCCTCCGGCGTCGCCCACTCGGGGTCGTCGGCGAGTTCGGGCCGGCCGATGAGCTCGCTGAGCGGCTGCCAGCCGACCGGCTGCACGATGACGTACACGTAGTCGTTCGGGCCGCCGGGTGCGCACTTGACCGCCCAGCCGGGCTGACCGCCGCCGGACGCGTTTCCCGAGCGGGGAACTTCCCGGCCGAAGTCCTCGTTCGGATATTCAGCAAGCGGCCCATGTGTCAGGCGTTGCTGGTCCCTCAGCTTCACCCGGCACAGGTTGAGTACAGCGTGCTGCATGGCCACGTTGACCCGCTGCCCACGCCCGGTGTTCTCGCGCTGGAACAGTGCCGCGAGAATCCCCGCGACGGCGTGCACACCCGTCCCCGAGTCCCCGATCTGGGCTCCGGTCGCCAGCGGCGGCCCGTCCTCGAAACCGGTGGTCGACATCGACCCGCCCATGGCCTGCGCGACGACCTCGTACGCCTTGAAGTTGGTGTACGGACCGTCACCGAACCCCTTGATGGAGGCATAGACGATACGCGGATTGATCTCCTGGATGCGGTCCCAGGTGAAGCCCATGCGGTCGACCGCGCCCGGTCCGAAGTTCTCGACCATGACGTCGGAGCGCCGGATCAGCTCGGTGAGGATCTCCTTGCCGCGCTCGGTCTTGGTGTTGAGGGTGATGCTCCGCTTGTTGCAGTTGAGCATCGTGAAGTAGAGGGAGTCGACGTCCGGGAGATCGCGCAGCTGCTTGCGCGTGATGTCACCGGTCGGCGCCTCCAGCTTGACGACGTCCGCGCCGAGCCAGGCGAGCAGCTGGGTCGCGGAGGGCCCGGACTGGACGTGGGTCATGTCCAGGACGCGGATGCCTTCGAGCGCCTTGGTCGGCGTTCCAGTCATGGAGGCCACCTCACTTGTACATGGTCTGGTTCATGGTTCCGGGGGCGTACGCGTCGGGGTCGACCCAGACGTTGATCAGTGAGGGCTTCCCGGACTCGCGGGCGCGCAGCAGCGCGGGGCCGATGTCGGCGGGGTCACGGACCTCCTCGCCGTAACCGCCCAGCATCTGCGCGAACTTGTCGTAATGGACGTCGCCGAGGGTGTTGCCGACCCGCTCGCGTTCCAGGCCGTACTTCTGGGCCTGGCCGTAGCGGATCTGGTTCATGGAGGAGTTGTTGCCGACGATGCCGACGAAGGGGAGGTTGTAGCGGACGAGCGTCTCGAAGTCCCAGCCGGTGAGGGAGAACGCGCCGTCGCCGAAAAGCGCGACGACCTCCTTGTCGGGCCGGGCCTGCTTGGCCGCGAGTACGAACGGCACCCCGACGCCGAGCGTGCCCAGCGGTCCCGGGTCCATCCAGTGACCGGGTGACTTGGGCTGCACGACCTGCCCGGAGAAGGTGACGATGTCGCCGCCGTCGCCGATGTAGATCGAGTCCTCGGTGAGGAAGTCGTTGATCTCGCTGACGAGCCGGTACGGGTGGATCGGCGAGGCGTCCGACTTCAGGCTGGGCAGCCGCTTCTCCAGGGCGGTCTGCTCGGCCGCGCGCAGCTCGTCGAGCCACTCCTTGCGCTTCGACGCGCCCCCGTTGACGCGCCCGGAGGCGGCCTCGGTGACCGACTTCAGCACCAGCCCGGCGTCGCCCACGATCCCGAGGTCGATGTCGCGGTTCTTGCCGACGGTGCGGTAGTCGAGGTCGATCTGCACGACGGTCGCGTCCGGTGACAGCCGCTTGCCGTAGCCCATGCGGAAGTCGAAGGGCGTGCCGACGATGACGATGACATCGGCGCCTGAGAAGGCGTACCGCCGCGACAGCTGGAAGTGGTGCGGGTCGCCGGGCGGGAGGGTGCCGCGGCCGGCGCCGTTCATGTAGGCGGGGATGTTGAGGGTGCGGACGAGTTCGATCGCCGCCTCGGTGCCGCGGGTCGTCCACACCTGGCTGCCCAGCAGGATGGCCGGCTTCTCGGCGTGGACCAGCAGGTCGGCGAGCTTCTCGATGGCTTCGGGGTCGCCGGCCGAGCGGGTCGAGGCACGGTAGGCGCCTTCCTTGGGCACGCGCGCCTTGCTCACCGGCACCTTGGCGTCGAGGACGTCGCGCGGGATCTCCAGGAAGGAGGGTCCGGGTGCGCCGTGGTAGCACTCGCGGAACGCCATCGACACCATGTCCGCCGCGCGCGCCGTGTCGGGCACGGCCGCCGCGAACTTGGTGATCGGCGTCATCATGTCGACGTGCGGCAGGTCCTGGAGGGACCCCATCTTGTGCTGGGTGAGGGCGCCCTGGCCGCCGATGAGCAGCAGCGGGGACTCGGCGCGGAAGGCGTTGGCGACGCCGGTGACGGCGTCGGTGGTGCCGGGACCAGCGGTGACGACCGCGCAGCCGGGCTTGCCGGTGATGCGGGCGTAGCCGTCGGCGGCATGGGCGGCGACCTGCTCGTGACGGACGTCGACGACCTCGATGCCCTCGTCGACGCAGCCGTCGTAGATGTCGATGATGTGGCCGCCGCACAAGGTGTAGATGCGGTCGACCCCCTCGGCCTTCAGCGCCTTGGCAACGAGATGACCACCGGAAATGACGTCCTGGGTGTCGTCGGGCATGGCGAAGTCCTGTCCCTTCGTAGGGGGTGGAACGGCTCTCGCGGTACATTGCATACAGTCGACGAATACTGTATGAACCTTGTTATCCCGCATCCAGTGGGTGGTGTCCAGGGGGCGTGCGGCACTTTTGAGTCAGGAGCCGGAATGGACCTGTACGAACACCAGGCAAGGGAACTCTTCGAGGAACACGGCATCTTGGTGCCGCGGGCAGAGGTGACCGACTCACCCAAGGAAGCCCGCGAGATCGCCCGTCGGCTCGGTGGCCGGGTCGTGGTCAAGGCGCAGGTGAAGACCGGTGGCCGGGGCAAGGCGGGCGGTGTGAAGCTCGCCGCGGATCCCGCCGCTGCCGAGCTGACGGCACGCCAGATCCTCGGCATGGACATCAAGGGCCACACAGTCGGCAAGGTGATGCTCGCCCAACCCGTGGACATCGAGACCGAGTTCTACGTGTCCTATGTCCTCGACCGGGCGGCCGGCCGCTTCCTCGCGATCGCCTCGGCCGAAGGCGGCATGGACATCGAGGAGGTGGCCGCCAGTCGTCCGGAAGCCGTGGCCCGCATCCCCGTCGACCCCGCCGAGGGCGTCACCTCCGCGAAGGCCGCCGAGATCACGGAAGCAGCCGGACTGCCACCGCAGACCGTCGACGTCCTCATCCGACTCTGGGAGGTACTGGTCCGCGAGGACGCCGTCCTGGTCGAGGTGAACCCGCTGGCCCGTACCGGGCAGGGCCAGATCCTCGCCCTCGACGGCAAGGTCACCCTCGACGACAACGCCCGCTTCCGACAGGCACGTTGGGGCGCCGACGACGTGGAGCACGACGACGCGCTGGAGGCCACGGCGGCCGCAAAGGGCCTCAACTACGTCAAGCTCGACGGCGAGGTCGGCATCATCGGCAACGGCGCCGGCCTCGTCATGTCGACCCTCGACGTCGTCGCGGGCTGCGGCGCCCGCCCCGCCAACTTCCTCGACATCGGTGGCGGCGCATCGGCCCAGATCATGGCCGACGGACTGTCGGTCATCCTGTCCGACCCGGCCGTGAAGTCGGTCTTCGTCAACGTCTTCGGCGGGATCACCGCGTGCGACGCCGTCGCCGACGGCATCGTGCAGGCGCTGGACACCGTCCAGCTGACCAAGCCGCTCGTCGTGCGCCTCGACGGGAACAACGCCACTCGCGGGCGGGCCATCCTCGACGACCGCGCCCACCCCCTGGTCCAGCAGGCCACCACCATGGACGGCGCCGCGCTGCGGGCCGCCCAACTCGCCACCACAGCCTGAGGAGACGTGACGACATGGCCATCTACCTCACCAAGGAGAGCAAGGTCCTCGTCCAGGGCATGACCGGCGGCGAGGGCATGAAGCACACCCGGCGCATGCTCGCCGCCGGCACGAACGTCGTCGGCGGCGTCAACCCGCGCAAGGCCGGCCGCAGCGTCGACTTCGACGACCGCGCCGTCCCCGTGTTCGGGTCGGTCGCCGACGGTATGCGCGCGACCGGCGCCGACGTGACCGTCGTCTTCGTGCCGCCCGCCTTCACCAAGGCGGCCGTCGTCGAGGCCGCCGACGCCGGGATCGGACTCGCCGTCGTGATCACGGAGGGCATCCCGGTCCACGACTCCGTCGCCTTCACCTCGTACGCGAAGACCAAAGGCACCCGCATCATCGGCCCCAACTGCCCCGGCCTGATCACCCCCGGCCAGTCGAACGCGGGCATCATCCCGGCCGACATCACCAAGCCCGGCCGCATCGGCCTGGTCTCCAAATCCGGCACGCTCACCTACCAACTGATGTACGAGCTGCGGGACGTCGGCTTCTCGACGTGCGTCGGCATCGGCGGCGATCCCGTCGTCGGCACCACCCACATCGACTGCCTGGCAGCCTTCCAGGACGACCCCGACACCGAACTCATCGTCCTCATCGGGGAGATCGGCGGCGACGCGGAGGAGCGCGCGGCCGCCTACATCCGCGACCACGTCACCAAGCCGGTCGTCGGCTACATCGCCGGATTCACCGCCCCCGAGGGCAAGACGATGGGGCACGCGGGCGCGATCGTGTCCGGCTCGTCCGGCACGGCGGCGGCGAAGCGGGAAGCGCTGGAAGCGGTCGGCGTGGGAGTCGGCAGCACACCCACCGAGACCGCGCGCCTGGTGCTGGACCGCCTGGGCGTCGAGGCGTGACGTCACTCATAGTCGGCGTGAGGTCACTTTCAGGAGCTGCCGCACGCCGCTAACTTCCGCCGTAGCCATCAACGACCGCCCCCGACTGTGCACCGAGAGCGGAGCCCCCATGGCAACAACCCTCACCCTCAAATCCGGCACCTCTTGGACCGACGCCTGGCAACGCTGCCTCGCGGTCGCCCCCGAGGCGTTCCGGGACGACCGTGTCCTCAACCTCTGGAACTCCACCTGGCAGGCGGACGGCCGGGCCCTGCCCGCCACCAGCCCCGTCGACGGCAGTCCGATCGCCGGCCCGCCGCGCCTGGACCGGGCCACCGCCCACCAGGCCGTGCGCGCGTCCCTTGACCAGCACCGCGCCTGGCGGCACATCCCGCTGGACGAGCGCCGAGCCCGCGTCGCTGCCACGCTCGACGCCCTGACCCAACACCGGGACCTGCTCGCCCTGCTGCTCGTCTGGGAGATCGGCAAGCCCTGGCGGCTGGCCCGCGCGGACGTCGACCGGGCCATTGACGGCGTGCGCTGGTACGTCGACGGCATCGAGCCGATGGTCGCCGGCCGGGCCCCGCTGGACGGTCCGGTGTCCAACATCGCGAGCTGGAACTACCCGATGAGCGTGCTCGTTCACGCAGTGTTGGTACAGGCATTGGCAGGCAACGCGGTCATCGCCAAGACCCCGACCGACGGCGGTGTCGCCTGTGTCACCCTGGCCTGCGCGCTGGCCGCCCGCGAGGGAATCCCCGTCACCCTCGTCAGCGGCAGCGGGAGCGAGCTGTCGGAGGCGCTGGTGCGGGCGCCCGAGATCGGCTGCGTCTCCTTCGTCGGCGGCCGCGACACCGGCGCCGCGGTGGCCACGGCCGTTGCCGACCTCGGCAAACGACACGTACTCGAACAGGAAGGACTCAACACCTGGGGCATCTGGAACTACACGGACTGGGACGCGCTCACGGCGGTCGTGCCCAAGCTCTTCGACTACGGCAAACAGCGCTGCACGGCGTACCCGCGCTTCGTCGTCCAGCGCGAGCTGTTCGACGAGTTCCTCGCGGCGTACCTCCCGGCGGTGCGCACGCTCAGGGTCGGTCACCCGCTGGCGGTGGAGAAACGGGACGACGACCCCTTCCCACAGCTGGACTTCGGGCCGGTGATCAACGCCGCCAAGGCCAAGGAGCTCCAAGACCAGGTGGCCGAGGCGATCGACCGCGGCGCCGTCCCGCTGCACCGGGGCAGGCCGGCGGACGCCCGCTTCCTGCCCGGCCAGGACACCTCGGCATACGTCCATCCGGTCACGCTGCTCAATCCGCCCCCGTCCTCCCCGCTCCACCACGCGGAGCCCTTCGGCCCGGTCGACACCATCGTCCTGGTCGACACCGAGGCGGAGCTGCTGGCGGCGATGAACGCGTCCAACGGCGCACTGGTCGCCACGCTGTCCACGGACGACCGGGCGACGTACGACCGCCTGGCCCCGCAGATCCGCGCGTTCAAGGTCGGCCACGGCAAGCCGCGCTCCCGCGGCGACCGTGACGAGCTGTTCGGTGGCTTCGGCGCGTCCTGGCGCGGGGCGTTCGTCGGCGGCGAGTTGCTGGTGCGCGCGGTGACACAGGGGCCGGCGGGGGAGCGGTTGCCCGGGAACTTCCCGGAGTATCAGCTCGGCCCGTGAGGAGGGGGCGTCGCGTCCGACGCCGGGTTCGCCACGCGGACCGCCGCACGGATGCCCGGCGTCGGTCGCCGACGCGATGGCACAGGGGGTCCTGTCTCCCCTGGTTGATCCGCAACCGGTCAGCCGATGCCCTGGCGATCCGGATGCAGGGCGAACGCGCGGTCCGAGGGGAACTGCTCGGCGCGGTCCACCGCCTGGTGGAGGAGTTCGCGGTGGCGCATGAGCGGTTCGCTGCGTTCCGGCGGTGCGAGCAGGAGGAGGTCGTCCAGGCCGGCCAGCATGCGCCGTGAGACCTGCGGGCTGCCGACGGCGCAGCCCCGTACCTCGGTGAACCCGAGATCCACCAACTCGGTCCACCCCGGCACGGGCTGCACCAGCCGCACCACTCCGCGCCGGTCCCGGTGCAGGGCGGAGTCCAGCGGCCGACGGCTCAGCGCGGCCAGGAACTGGACGACACGGTCCAGCGCCTGGACGGCGGTCGTCGGATCGTTGATCGCGGGCGACAGGGCACGCAGCGCGATGTCGGACAACTGCCGCAGCCCGAAGCCGAGATCCTGGTGGTAGGTCCGCTCCACACCCACCGAGATCGTGTACCGCAGCGCCCGGCGCGGCGGGGCCGCACCACCGTGCACCGCCAGCAACGGCGTACCAGGCACCACGAAGTCCCCGATCCGAGGGATCAGCCGCAGCGTCACCCCGTGCTTGCGAGCAGTCCGGACCAGCCGCGTGATGTGCACGTCCCGCAGCACCCCCGCCCGGCCCTCATGCGGCACCCAAGCGGTGGCGGTGCCGAGGTCGGGCGTGTCCGGTCCGTCCGCCGACACGGGCATCGACGCGGTCACCCGGAAGGACTCCGCGGCGATCCGTGCGATCACGTAGCTGATCCGCATCAACCGAAGAGTGGTGTTCACGTACAGGACGAAGAGCAACAGGCTCAACGCGACCATGCAGAGCGTGAGCACCGACTGCACCAGAGGCACCGTCGTGACGGCGCGGGCATCCTCGGCGGTGTCGAAGGAGGTCAGCACGAGCAGGCTCAGCACGAAGGTCGCGAGGAAGATGGCGAAGGTCGCCTTGGTGATCCGGCTGCGCACGAAGAGCCGGACCACGCGCGGGGTGAACTGCCCGCTCGCCATCTGCACGGCCACCAGCGAGATGCTGAAGACCACGCCGATGAAGGTCATCATCGCCGAGGTGACGGCGTTCACCACGGCCTTCGCGTCGTCCGCGAACCGCAGCAGTTCGTCGAGCGTCTCGTAGTCGCCGTCGTTCTGGAGCGCTTCGACGATGGCTGTGTCGAGCGCCTGAGCCGCCAGCCAGACCACGAAGACGGCCACCATCGCAGCCAACGGGGCGAACCAGAACGTGTCCCGCAGATGCTCCCTGAGGGGCGACAGCGCACGCGGGCGACGTCCTGCGGCAGGACTCTGCGTAACCGTCCAGTCACTCATGATGCGACCTTAAGGGCATCGGGCCGTGCGGTCCCGGACCCCCGCCCGGTGGACGGAAACGCAGGTGAAGGGCGCTCCGAAACCTTGGTATTGTTGTCCACGTCGCCGCCGGGAAGGCCCCCGGCAAGGCGGCAGACACCTAGTCCGGGTGGCGGAATGGCAGACGCGCTAGCTTGAGGTGCTAGTGCCCTTTATCGGGCGTGGGGGTTCAAGTCCCCCCTCGGACACAGAACAGAACATCTGCAACCCGTGCGGGTCGAGGGCCACCTCGACCCGCACGGGTTGTTTTGTCGGACGGTTGATCGCTACCGCCTCCAGGCTTAGCCTCGCCGCATGGTGCAGAGCGCGGCGGAAGATGTCGACGGCTATCTGGCCGAGGTGCCGATGGAGCGGCGAGCGGCCCTGACGCGGCTACGGCAGTTGTGCCGTGCGGAACTGCAGGGCTTCAGCGAGGTCATGGCCTACGGCATGCCGACGTACCAGCGCGACGGTGCGGCCGAGATCGCGTTCGCGAGTCAGCGGCAGTACGTCTCCTTCTATCTGATGCGCAGTGATGTCCGTGACGCCTTCCAGGAACGGCTGGCCGGACAGGACATGGGCAAGGGCTGTCTGCGCTTCCGCAAGCCGGAGAAGATCGCTTTCGACCTGGTGCGGGATCTGCTGCGGGCCACCGCGGCCGACCGGGGCTCGATCTGCTGACTGCGCCGGCCAGGCCGCCGAGGGCCGTCGTCAGCCGCCCGCGCTCCTCGGCCAAGGGCGGCCGGTGATGCGTTCGATGTCGGTGTTGAACTGCTGCAGATCGGCGATGAACCGGTCCAGGCGCTCGGGGGGCCACTCGGCCACCACCGTCGACAGGCCGGTGACGATCCCCTCGCGCTGCTGAGCGAGCAGCCTGAGCCCCTCCTGGGTGATGCGGAACTTGCGGGCAACCCCGCCGGACGGATCGAGGGTCCGCTCCACCAGCCCGTTGCGCAGCAGGGCCGAGGTCTGACGGGTGAACGTCGATGCCGCGAGCCCGAAGGCCTCGACGAAGTCCGGGATGGACATCGCTCCCTGGGTCTCGAGCCTGGTGAGGATCACGTAGGCGCTCTGGTCCAGCGGGTCCCCGCCGCGCGGGCCCCGGGGTGCCCGCATCTCCTTGTGGCGGGTGAGGATCAGCAGTTCCCGCTCGATGCGTTCAGCGGCCTCTCGGGCGTCCACGCCGATCTCCTTTCCCACGCCGATCGCCTTCCCACGCCGTTCTCCTGTCCCGGGCCGCATCGGCCAAGTCCGCAGCTCCCGGAGGCCCCCGGAGATCCCTGAGGTCCCGGAGGTCCCTGAGGTCCCGGAGGTCCCACCCTACGGTGAGATTGCGCCATACACAGAAAGTGCATCATGCACTCTTGATGCATGATGCACTACGTGCGTAGCGTGCCGTGCTGTGAACGCTTCCGCGTCGCTCACCCACCTCCCCCACCCAAGGTGATGTCAGATGCGCGAGAACGACCTGTTGCGGCTGCCTCTTCCCACCGACAACCCCCTGGAGCCCCCGGTCGAATGGGAGCAACTGCGCGGCCGGTGCCCGGTGGCCACCGTTGAACTCCCCAGCGGGGACCAGGCGACCTACCTGACCCGCTACGACCACGTCAAAGCCCTGCTGGCCGACCCCCGTTTCACCCGCCCGACGGCCGAGGACGGCGCTGCCCGAATCGCCCCCGAAGGCGCCGGGGGTCCCGCCGCCGACGGAACCACCACCCTCGCCCTGCCCGACCGCGGGGAGCCGCACCTTCGGTGGCGACGGCAGGTGGGCAAGTACTTCACCGCCAAGCGCATGACGGCGCTGCGCCCCCGCATGGCGCGCATCGCCGAAGACCTCGTCGACGACATGGTCCGCAGCGGACAGCCCGCGGACCTCAAGGCCGGCCTCGGCTTCCCCCTGCCCGTCCACGTCATCTGCCACATCCTCGGCGTCCCCGCCGTGGACCGGAACCGCTTCTCGCACTGGTCCGACGCCTTCCTCAACGTCAGCCGCTACACCGGCGATCAGACCGGCTCGGCGTACGCCGAGTTCGCCGAGTACATGTCCGCGCACATCGCGGCGACACGCGCCGCACCCGGCGACGACCTGATCAGCATGGTGATCAGGGAGAGCGAGGGGGAAGGGCAGGGGCTGACCGACGACGAGTTGCTCGGCACCGCCATGGGGCTCCTGGTCGCAGGACACGAGACCACCGCCAACATGATCGGCAAGATGGTCGCCATGCTGCTCGCCGACCGCACCCGTTGGGAGCGGCTGCTGGCCGACCCCGCCCTGGTGCGCACCGCGGTCGACGAGGCGCTGCGCTTCGACGCCAACCTCGGCTTCGGCATCCGGCGTTACCTCACCGAGGACGTCGAGGTCGACGGCGAGCTGCTGCCGAGCGGCACGACCGTGGTGTGCAGCATGCCGGCCGCCAACCGTGACGAGCGGGTCTTCGCCGACGCGGACGACATGGTGCTGTCCCGGTCCCCGAACCCTCATCTCACCTTCGGCGCCGGACCGCACGCCTGCCTGGGCCAGAGCCTGGCACGCACCGAGCTCCAGGTCACGCTCGAGGTACTCCTGCGCAAGCTGCCGACCCTCCAACTCGACGTACCGGTGGACGAGTTGAAGCGAGTCGAAGGTCTCCTCGTCGGCGGACTGCGCACGGTGCCCGTGCGGTGGTGACGGCTCCCGCACAGGGAAGGAAGGCAACGGCCGTGAAAGTGAACGTGGACCAGGGCCGCTGTTGCGGCGCCGGACAGTGCGTGCTGATCGCACCCGAGGTCTTCGACCAGCGAGACGAGGACGGCATCGTCACGCTCGTCGAACCGAGCCCCGCCGAGGGCCTCCAGGCCGCCGCCCGCGAGGCAGCCGCGGTGTGCCCGGCGTCGGCCATCACCATCGACGGCGACCAGTAGGAGAAAAATCAGCTGCCTCGACCTCGCCCGGCTCCCTACACTCACCACACAAGCACGCGCCGCCCACCACTCGGCGGCGCGTCGTCGTGACGAGTTGAGGGGAGCCGGGCCGTGCGTGACCGCACCGCTGTCGTCGTCTCCCCTTCCCGGTACAGCCGGTACGACCGGTGCAACCGGTACGACGTGATCCTGGTGTCCCTGTCCGTCCGGTGCCCGCTGCGCGGCCGGCACTGGATGTCCGTGACGAACACCTGAGAGCGCCCCAGTACGTCAACGCACCTGTCACGCCCTCCATTTGACGGAGCGACAGGTCATGTCGACGTGCGCCCGCGCCTCCGCGCCATGTGCGTGCACGTATCGTCCGGGAATCGCGCTGCCCCTTTCCGTTCCGCTTACGGATCACCCGAAAGGCCAAAGGCCGTGCGCACGAACATCACCGACCTCACCAACGCCAACACCCTCGCCGCCGTCCGCAACCTCGGCATCCTCGCCCATGTCGACGCGGGCAAGACCACCGTCACCGAGCGCATCCTGTACGCCACCGGGACCACCCACAAGCGGGGCGAGGTCCACGACGGCACGACCGTCACCGACTTCGACTCGCAGGAACGGGACCGCGGCATCACCATCTTCGCGGCTGCGGTGAGTTGTGCCTGGGACGGTCACCGGATCAACCTGATCGACACCCCCGGGCACGTCGACTTCGCCGACGAGGTGGAGCGTTCGCTGCGTGTCCTGGACGGCGCGGTCGCTGTCTTCGACGCCGTGGCGGGCGTCGAGCCGCAGAGCGAATCGGTGTGGCGGCAGGCCGACCGGCACGGCGTCCCCAGGATCGCGTTCGTCAACAAGCTCGACCGAGCCGGGGCAGACCTCGACACGGCCGTCGCGTCGATCAGGGAACGGCTGCATCCGGCGCCGCTGGTCGTGCAGTTGCCCATCGGCGCGGAGGACGGATTCCGCGGCGTCGTGGACCTCGTACGCATGCGGGCGCTGGTGTGGGCCGACGGTGCCGAGACGGCAGCGGAAGGGCCGGTGCCGGAGGAACTCCTGGACGAGGCGCACCGGCGTCGACGGCTGCTGGAGGAGACGGTGGCCGAACTGCACGCCGGTGCGCTGGAGGAGTTCTGCGCGCGGTCGGCGGTCTCCGCAAAGACGCTGGTCGTCGCCCTGCGCGAGCTGACCCGCAGCGGTGAGGGCGTGGTCGTGCTGTGCGGCTCGGCCTACCGCAACCGCGGTGTCGAGCCGTTGCTCGACGCGGTCGTGGCGTATCTGCCGTCACCGCTCGACGTGCCGGCCGTACGCGGTCTGCGCGACGGCGTCGACGAGGAGCGGCCGGCCGACCCGTCGGCACCGTTCGCGGCGCTGGCGTTCAAGGTGAGCGCGACCCCGACCGGGCGGCTGACCTACCTGCGGGTGTACTCGGGAACCATCGAGAAGGGAGGCGTGGTGTTCGACGCGGTGGCGCGGCGCACCGAGCGCATCGGGCGGATCCTGCGGGTCCAGGCCGACCGTCATGCCCACGTCGACCGTGCGGTCGCCGGGGACATCGTGGCGGTCGTCGGCCTGAAGTCGGCCCGCCCGGGCTCCACCCTGTGCGCACCGGACGCCCCGCTCGTCCTGGAACCGCCGAGCGTGGCCGACCCGGTGGTGTCCGTGGCGGTCGAGGCCCGCAGGTCCACCGACACCGATCGGCTGGCCTCGGCGCTGGCGCGGCTGGCGGAGGAGGACCCGTCGTTGGTCGTGCGGACCGACGCTGAAACCGGCCAGACGGTGCTGTCCGGCATGGGCGAACTGCATCTGGAGGTCGCGGTGGAGAAGATCCGGCGTGACCTAGGGCTGGACGTCAACGTCGGCCGCCCGCGGGTGTCGTATCGCGAGACGGTCGGCCGAGGGGTGTCCGGTTTCGTGTTCCGGCACGTCAAACAGGACGGTGGAGCGGGTCAGTTCGCGCACGTGGTTCTCGATGTCGAGCCCCTGACGGCCCCGGTGACGGCGGCCGAACAGGGCGTCAACGGCTTCGAGTTCCGCTCGACCGTCGTCGGTGGCCGGGTGCCGCAGGAGTACGTCCGCGCCGTGGAGGCCGGCTGCCGCGACGCCCTCGCCGAGGGCCCGCTCGGCGGCCACCCGGTGACCGGCCTGCGCGTCACTCTCACCGACGGGTCGACCCATGTGAAGGACTCCTCCGACACGGCCTTCCGTACGGCCGGCCGACTCGGCCTCCGCGATGCCCTGCGCGCTTGCGCGATGGTCCTCCTGGAGCCGGTCGTCGAGGTCACGGTCACCGTGCCGGAGGACGCGGTCGGCTCGGTGCTCGGTGACCTGGCGGCCCGGCGCGGCCGGGTCTCGGGCTCCGTCACCCGGGCGGGCGCGGCGGTCGTGACGGCGACCGTGCCGCTGGCCGAACTGTTCGGCTACGCGACGCGGTTGCGCAGCCGGACCCAGGGACGCGGCACGTTCACGGCGCGGCCCACCGGGTATGCGCCGGCGCCGGTCGCTGCGGTGTCGCAGTAGGGCGACAGGGCCCCGTCCTCGACGGACGGGGCCCTCGTCCGGCCTGCCTCACCTCATGGATACGACACCACGGTCGAAGGCACCGTCGACGTCCCCGACGTCGGCGCCCCCGTGTCGTTGATGACGCACTCGTACTGCCCATTGCCGCCGAGCGAGACCACGAGCAGGTTGTGGAAGCGCACTCCGGACCGCACGGGGGCGGCGAAGCCGTGGTGCTGCACGATCGAGGGGTTGACGTTGTAGTAGCAGTAGCTGCCCAGTCCCCAGCCCTCGTGCGACGTCACGCCGTCACCAACCCGGTAGGCGGCGTAGCCCTTGATCGAGCCGTTCTGGATGGCGGCCTGGTTCGGGGCGTCGTACGCCTTCTCGTTCTGGAAGAAGATCGTGCGGCCGCGCTGGCCGAACCACTGCACGTCGTACTTGTTGAAGTGCTCGACGAACAGGCCGGTCGCCAGGACGTCGTCGCCGTTGACCACGACGCCGTAGTCGGCGCGGTTGGTCTCCCAGCCGACTCCCTCGCCGTGGTCGGCCCGCCACACCCACGTGTGGTCGACGATCGTGTGCCGGCTGTTGATCACCATGCTGGTGGTGGCCTTCCCGGCGCCGGCCCCGCCGATGCGGACGAAGACGTCCTGGACCGTGATCGGGTTGGCGGAGTGGTCCCTGGACGCGCCCCGCGGCCCGACCTCCACCAGCGTCGCCGAGTTGACGGGGCCGGCGTCGACCAGGAAACCGGCCAGCCGGACTCCGTCGACGTCGGCGACCTGCACGGCCGTGGCGCCGTTGTCGGGGATCAGGGTCGCGTAACCGAGGCCCAGGACGACCGTGTTCGGCCGGTTGACCTGGATCGGCCGGTCGAGGTGGTAAACCCCCGGGGTGAGCAGGAGGTGCAGTCCCTGGGCGAGGGCCTCGTTGAGGGTGGCCGCAGTGACACCGGGCCGCGCGACGTAGAACTGCGTCAGCGGCAGCGAGGTGCCTCTCGGCGTGCCGTTGCCCCAGGTGACGCCGCGGGCGTTCGTGCGCTTCTCCGGCAGGAAGACCCGGAAGTCGTTTCCCTGGACGTACAGGAACGGCTTCTCGCGGGACACGGGAGTCGTGTCGAGCGTGGTGTACGGCGGGTTGGGGAAGCTCTGCGCGGGAGCGCCCTCGACGCCGGAGAACACCATGTTCCACACGCCGTTGAGCCAGCTGCCGATCGCGCTGTCGCGGGTGTACCACTGCTGCTGCGAGTACGGTCCGACCTGGCCGTCGATCCGGCTGTCCGCGATGTAGCCGCCGCTCGCCCAGCCGTAGCCGGTGGGGGAGAGGTTGAGGCCGCCGCGTATGTGCATGCGGCGGAACGGCGCCGCCTGGGCGACCGCCCACCGGTTGGTGCCGTTGACCGGAACCAGGGCCAGGTTCTCCGCCGAACGCCAGAAGTTCTGCGTGGCGTTGCCGTTGAACCAGCCGGCGTCGACGGTGACGTCCCCGTTGATGGTCGTGTCGTCGGGGGACAGACCCAGGCCCGCGATCGAGGTGTAGAAGCCGAGCTGGGCGTTGAGGCCGTGGTAGGTGCCGGGCTTGAAGAGCAGGGCGTAGCGGCCGGTGCCGAACTGCGCCGACTCCTGTTGCCGGAACACCTCGTCCAGCCGGGCCTGGATGCCCGGGGTCGACGGGTCGAAGACGAGGACGTTCGGGCCGAGGTCGCCGCCGCCCGGCAGGGCGCGTGGCTTCTGCCGCGCCGACGGGGACGCCGAAGTCGGCGCGGCAGCTTGGGCGGAGGCTTGCGTGGAGGTCTGTGCGGAGGCCTCGGTCGACAGGCCGAGCACGGCCGGTGCCGAGGCGATCGCGGCGCCGATCAGGGCCCGGCGACCCATCGAGGACGGCCCGGAGGACGAGGAGGAAGGAAGCATCAGGCGGCTCTCCTGGTTCAGGAAGTGAACGTCATGAGGTGCGGGGAGCGCTCTCTTGCCGCTGAATGGTTCAACTGTGGAACGTGTGAGTCAAGAGCTGCGGCGGAAGTTCTGAGAGTGCGTCAAAGCCCTTGACGCGCCTGCCTTCCGGGGCTTAACTCACGCTCTAAACTAAGACGTGATGCGACGACCCGTAGCCACCGGGACAGGTGTGACGGGTCGCCCGACCGCGACGGCACGAAGGCATCACAGCACGGAATGCGCACCCTGCGAGGACCCCCTCACATCCCCCAAGGAGAGCCGCATGCCATCCCGTACCCGTACGCGTATCCGCACTCCACGGACCCTTCTGACCGCGCTCACCGCCCTCGCCGTGCTCGGCACCGGCTCGGCGTTCGCCGCGCCGCCCGCAGAGCGCACCGCCGCGGCGGCCGCGTGGGACACCGACCGCGCGGCCGAGGCCCACACCGCCAACCCGAACGCCGTCACCGCGTCCGGCAGTGAGAACGCCGGCACCGCACCCGGCCTCGCCTTCGACGGCAACGGAGCGACCAGGTGGTCCAGCAACTTCGCCGAAGACGCCTGGATCCGCGTGGACCTCGGCGCGACGATCCGCGTCGACCGGGTGGTCCTCGACTGGGAGGCGGCTTACGGCAAGAGATACGTCCTGGAGGTCTCGAAGAACGGCACGGACTGGACCTCCTTCTACACGGAGACCGCCGGCGCCGACGGCACGGTCACCGCGCACACCTACCCACAGGAGGTGACCGGCCGCTACGTCCGCATGCGCGGCCTCGAACGCGCCACGCCCTACGGCTACTCGCTGTACTCATTCAAGGTCTACGGCGGTGAGCCGGCCCCCGCGTCCACCACCCGCACCAACCTGGCCCTGAACCACCCCGCGTACACCAACTACTACCAGCACGCGGGCAATTCGCCGGCCTTCGTGACGGACGGAGGGTGGCCGGGGGATCTCAAGGCCGACGCCACCCGCTGGTCCAGTGACTGGAACGCGAACCGCTGGATCTCCGTCGACCTGGGTGCCCCGTCGACGATCTCGTCCGTGGACCTCTACTGGGAGGCTGCCTACGCCGTCGACTACCAGCTCCAGGTCTCCGACGACAACCGCACCTGGCGTACGGTCCACCAGCCCTCCGCGGTCGAAGTCGCCGCCCGCCGCGCGAACGTGCAGTCCCCGGCCCAGGCGGTGGGCCTGCACGACACGATCACCCTCTCCTCCCCGGCGACCGGCCGCTACGTCCGCGTGCTCGGCAAGGAACGCCGCAGCTTCCACAACCCGGCCCCCGCGACGGCCCAGTTCGGCTACTCCCTGTACGAGTTCCAGGTCTGGGGCACGGGCGGCAGCGCCGACGCCGCCTACCCGGCGCTCCCGGCCGAGCAGCCGGGGACGTACCGGACGACCTTCTTCGACGACTTCACCGGCGCCGCCCTCGACCGCTCCAAGTGGCGCGTCGTCCGCACCGGAACCGAGATGGGTTCGGTCAACGGCGAGTCGCAGGCGTACGTGGACTCGGCGGACAACATCCGCACCGAGAGCGGGAATCTGATCCTGCGTGCCCAGTACTGCAAGGGCTGCACACGGGCCGGCGGCGGCACGTACGACTTCACGTCCGGCCGCATCGACACCAACACGAAGTTCGACTTCACGTACGGCCGGGTCGGCGCCCGCATGAAGCTCCCCGTCGGCGACGGCTTCTGGCCCGCCTTCTGGCTGCTCGGCAGCAACGTCGACGACCCCTCTGTCTCATGGCCCGCGTCCGGTGAGACCGACATCATGGAGAACGTCGGCTACCGGGACTGGACCAGCACCGCCTTGCACGGCCCCGGCTACTCGGCCGACGGCAACATCGGCGCCCGCCAGGTCTTCCCGAACGGCGGCACGGTCGACCAGTGGCACACCTACGCCGTCGAGTGGACCCCGACAGGCATGCGCTTCTACGTCGACGACCGCGTGGTCCAGGAGACGACCCGCAACAAGCTGGAGGCGACGCGGGGGCAGTGGGTCTACGACCACAACCAGTACGTGATCCTGAACCTCGCTCTGGGCGGGGCCTACCCGGCCGGCTGGAACCAGGTGACCACTCCGTACTGGGGGCTGCCGCAGTCGAGCGTGGACCGGATCGCGGGTGGGGGAGTGCAGGCCGAGGTGGACTGGGTGCGGGTGGAGCAGAAGCGGTAGGCGCCGGCGCCCCTTTTTGAAAATGGATGTCATGTGATAAATTGGAGGTGATCTTCGGCCACTGTTGAATCGCCTGCCCCGCAAGGGGGTTGTGCGGCAGGGCGAGGTGGACGGAAAGGGCTTGCGGGCTTGATGCATATGATGTGCAAGTGCATGAATACAGCATCAGGGCGGCAGGCCCGGACGACCTCGACGGTGCGCGAGCCCTGATGCTCGACACCGTCTACCGCGACTTCGGCACCGGCTACGTGCCCCGCTGGCACGCGGACATCGTCGACCCGGCCGCCGCCTATCTCGCCTCGCCCCGCCACACCCTCCTCGTCGCGCTCGACCCGCGCGACGGGGATGTGGTCGCCACCGCCGCCCTCGACTCCCGCGGCCCGGCCCACCCGCCGAACCCGCGCGAGCTCGCCGAGCGTTACCCGTCCGGCGAGACCGCGCAGCTGCGTCGCGTCTACGTCCGGGCCGAGCACCGCAGGCGCGGCCTGGCCCGGCGGCTCGCCGGCGAACTGCTCGCCTTCGCGGCGGCGGACGGCGGCTACCGCGCCGTCTATCTGCACACCGACCCCAATGTGCCGGGCGCCGAGGCCTTCTGGCGTTCGCTCGGCAAGATCGTGCACGACGAGCGCGAGGACACGGACGGCGGGAACGGCGTCGTCCACTTCGAGATACCGATGGAGCGATAGACCCGTGCCACGCCGAATACGCCCGCTCCTCGCCCTCGTCCTGGCCCCCGTCCTGGCCGGGTGCTTCGCCTCCAGCGGCGGTTCCGACGCCGCGGGCGACGCCCGGGACGGCTCCCGCCTGCGAGTGGCCCTCGCCTTCCCGCCCGCCGAGAACCTCTCGCCGTACGGCGCCGACGCCACCATCCTCAGCCGTCTCGGCGTCACCGAAGGCCTGACCGCGCTGGACGCCAACGGCGCCGCCGCCCCCGCCCTCGCCGCCTCCTGGCGTCAGGAGAACGACCGCACCTGGCTGTTCACCCTGCGCGAGGCCACCTTCCAGGACGGCTCCGCGGTCACCCCCGCCGCGGTCGCGGCGGCCCTCACCCACGCCACGCAGGCCAAGCCCGTCCCCGCGGCCCTCTCCGGCGTCACCCTCACCGCGAAGGCCGAGGGCAGCAAGGGCGTACGGATCACCACCGAGGCCCCCGACGCCGTCCTGCCGCTGCGTCTGTCCAGCCCCTCCCTCGCCATCCTCTCCGGCAAGGCCTACGGCAACAAGGACAAGCAGACCAAGGCCGACCCGGTCGGCCATGCCACCGGGCCCTTCGAGCTCACCAAGGTGCTCGGCTCCACGGCCGCCACCCTCGACCGCTACGACGACTACTGGGGCGGCCGCGCCCAGGCCGCCGGTATCGACGTCAAGTTCGTCGCCGACGGCACCGCCCGCGCGAGCGCCCTGCGCACCGACCAGGTCGACCTCGCCGAGGCGATCCCCGTCGCCCAGGCCGCCACCCTCGACAAGGCCGGCCGCGAGGCGACCGCCACCACCCGCACCACGAGCCTGCTTCTCAACACGAAGAAGGGCCCCTTCAAGGACGCCGCTCTGCGGGCCGCCGCCCGGCAGGCCGTCGACACCTCCGCGTTCGCCAAGGGCGTCTACGAGGGATACGCCGACGCCGGCGCAGGCATCTACGGGCCCGCCGTCACCTGGGCCGCCGGCAAGCGGACCGAGCCGGTCGGGCGGGCGAAGGCCGGCAAGCCCGACAAGACCCCGATCAACCTCGCCACCTACGACAACCGCCCCGAACTCCCGGAAGTCGCCCAGGTGCTGAAGCAGCAGCTGGAGAAGGCAGGGTTCGAGGTCACGCTGGAGGTGCGCGAGTACTCGCGGCTGGAGAGCGACGCGCTGGACGGCAAGTTCGACGCGTTCGTCGGCGCCCGCAACAGCCTGGTCGACACCGGCGACCCCGTCGGTGTCCTCGCCAGCGACTACACGTGCGACGGCAGTTACAACCTGGCCCTGCTCTGCGACAAGGACGTCGACCGGGCCGTGGCCAAGGCCGCGGACCTCGCCGGCACCGCCGAGCGACAGGACGCGGCCATGGCGGCCGAGGCCGAGATCCTCGGCACCGACGCCGTCGTACCGCTGGTCCACCAGCGCATCATCACCGGCGTCGGTACCGATGTCCGTGGCGAGCTCCTCGACCCCTACGAGCGCACCCTCGTCGGCATCGGCACCCGGCGCTGACCCGTGCGACGCCAGACAGTCACGCTCCTGTGGCGTGCGGGGATCGCGGCCGCCCTGGTGTGCGCCATCGGCGTACTGCCCTGGCTGTCGCGCACCGACCCGGCGCTCACCGTGCTCAAGGCCCGGTCGGCGGACCGCGACCCCACGCCCGAGGTGCTGGCGGACATCCGCGGCCAGCTCGGCCTGGACGCGGGCCCGTTCCGTCTCCTCGGTGACTGGCTGGGCGGGCTGGGGCGTGGGGACGCCGGCCGGTCGTGGATCTCCGGCAGCGAGGTCACCCCCGCCGTGCTCCAGGCCCTCGGCGCGTCCCTCCTGCTGATGGCGGTGGCCCTCCTGGTCGCCGCCGTCACCGCCGCGCTGATCTGCGCCCGCACTCTGTGGCTCGGCGCCCACCGGCGGCTCGACGGGCGGCGTGCCGGAGGCAGCGGTTCCGCCGTCCTCGCCGCGCTCCCCGAGTTCCTCACCGCGTCCGTCCTCGCGACCGTCGTCGGCGTGCAGTTGGGCTGGCTGCCCGCCCTCGGCTGGTACGGCCCCCAGTGGACGATCCTCCCGGCCCTCGCCCTCGGCCTGCCCGCCGGCGCCGTGCTCGGCAGGCTCCTCGACGACCTGCTGCCCGGCGCCTTCGCCGAGCCCTGGGCGCTGGCCGCCACCGCACGCGGACTCCCCGGCCGCAGCGTCGCCCGCCAGGCCCTGCGCCGCTGCCTGCCCGGGCTGCTCCCCAACACCGGCCTGTTCGTCGTGGGCCTGACCGGCGGATCGGTCGCCGTCGAGCAGATCTTCGACATCCCCGGCCTCGGCCGCACCACCCTCCAGGCCGCCGTCGCGCAGGACCTTCCCGTCCTCCAGGCCGGCACCCTCGCCCTGGTCCTGCTCGCAGCGGCCGCCGCCGGACTGGCCCACCTCCTCGCCCGCCTGCTGATCGGCCCGGCCCTGCGCGACGGCGCGCTGCCGTCCCTGCACCGGCCGCCTCCGCCCGCACGCAGGTTCCTGCCGCTCGCCTACGGCGGCCTGCTCGTCGGCGTCGTCGCCCTCGGCCTGCCCCGTGACCCACTGGCCCTCGACACCGCCGAGCGACTCGCAGCCCCTTCGCCGGGGCACCCGTTCGGCACCGACGCCCTCGGCAGGGACATCCTCGCCCGCGTCTCCCACGGCGCCCTCGACACGCTGCTACTCGCCGGCGCGATCACCGCCGTCACCCTGCTCACCGGAGTGGCGCTCGGCCTGCTGCCCCGGCTGTCCGGCCCGCTCGTCGACACCGTCACCGCGCTGCCGCCGGTCCTCGTCGCCCTGCTCGTCACCGCGGTCGTCGGCAGCGGAACCGCCACGCCCGCACTCGCCGTTGCCGCCGTGGCGTGGGCCCCACTGGCCGCCCACACCTCGGCGCTGCTACGGCAGGAACGCGCCGCCCTCCACCTCACCGCCACCCGCGCCCTGGGCGCCGGCCCCTGGTACCTGCTGCGCCACGAACTGCTGCCCGCCGTCGTGCCGCCCGTCACTCGCCACGCCCTGCTCCGCCTGCCCGGCGTCGCCCTCGCCCTCGCCTCGCTGGCCTTCCTCGGCCTGGGCGCCCAGCCGCCCTCCCCGGAGTGGGGCCTGCTCCTCGCCGAGAACCAGCCCTACGCCGAGCGCGCCCCCTGGGCGGTCCTCGCCCCCGCCGCCGTACTCGCCCTGCTGGGTGCGCTGGCGGTGACGGTGGCCGGAGGCCTGCGGGGCGGGCGGCGGCGAAGGGACCGGGGCGAGCCTGTCGTGCCGGTGCCCGAACAGCGGCCACCCGCCAAGGAGTTGGTGGGGGCCGGATGACCTCGCTGCTGTCGCGTGGCCTACGCAAGCCGCCGGACCGACCCCGGCTCTCCCCTCTTCTGCGCCTCCTCATCCTCACCCAACTCGCCTTCAACATCGGCTTCTTCGCCGTCCTGCCCTTCCTCGCCGAGCATCTGGGGCAGGCCGTGGGGATGGCGGGCTGGATGGTCGGGTTCGTGCTGGGGCTGCGGACGTTCAGCCAGCAGGGGCTGTTCGTGGTGGGCGGGGCGCTGGCCGACCGGTACGGCATCCGGCCCGTCGTGCTCACCGGCTGTGTGCTGCGGATCGCCGGGTTCGCCTGGCTCGGGTACGCGCGACAGACGTGGGCGGTCATCGGGGCCGTGCTGCTGATCGGGTTCGCCGCCGCGCTGTTCTCACCCGCCGTCGAGTCCGAGGTCGCCCGGCAGGCCGTGGTGTGGGAGGAGTCGGGCGGCGGCTCCCGGACCCGCGTCCTCGCGCTGCTGACGGTGGCCGGACAGGCAGGCGCGTTCATCGGGCCGCTGCTCGGCGCGCTGCTGCTGGCGGTGGACTTCCGTACGGTCTGCCTCGCCGGCGCCGGCATCTTCGTCCTCGTCCTCGCCGGGCACGCGTGGCTGCTGCCGCAGCACATACCCGGGCGAGGGGGTGTACGGCTGCGCGGCGGCATGGGGAAGGTGCTGCGCAACCGCCGCTTCCTCGCGCTGTGCTGCGCCTACGGCGCCTACCTGCTCGCCTACAACCAGCTCTATCTCGCCCTCCCCGACGAGGTGGAGCGCGCCACGGGCTCCCAGGCCGCGCTGGCCTGGCTGTTCGCCCTGTCCTCGCTGCTGGTGGTGGTCGCCCAGCTGCCCGTCACCCGGTGGGTGGGGGAGCGGCTCACCCTGCGCCGGTCCATGATCGCCGGACTGCTGCTGATCGCGGCGGGGTTCGCGGTGGTGGCGGCTGCCCGGCCCGCCGACCGGACCGGTACGGCGGGGCTGTTGCCCGCGGCCGGCTTCGTCGTCCTCCTCACCCTCGGCCAGATGCTCGTCGCCCCGGTCGCCCGCGCCTGGGTGCCCGACCTCGCGGAGGAGGGCCGACTCGGCCTCTACACCGGCGCGTTGTCCTCGGTCTCCGGCCTGATCGTCCTGCTCGGCAGCTCGGCCACGGGAACCCTCCTCGACACCGGCCTGCCCGCCGCCGTGCCGTGGCTGGTGCTGGCGGCCGTACCGGTGGCGGCCATCGGGGTGCTGCCGCGTCGGTAAGGTCCCCGGCATGGATGTTCAGGGGGAGATCGCCCGGGAGGCGGGCGCGGAACGCGTGGCCGCCTTCGGCCGGCTGCTGATGCGTGAGGCGGTCCGGCTTGTCCGGGAGGCCGGGGCGCGGACCGTCGATCTGACCTCGCGGGCGGACCGGGCCTCGGCGAACAGGCTGTACGAACGACTGGGGTTCACGGTGAGGGAAGCGACGGTGTATCGGATGCCGCTCGACGGCTGACTGCCGTCCACGGCATACCCGGGGCCGCCCGAAGACCGCCCCCTCAGGACGCCACCAGCTCCCGCACCTCCGCCACCTGCGTCCGCCGTACGCGCGACGGACGGTTGCGGTACAGCCACAGGATGTCCCGGCCGAACGACCAGACCAGCGCCGCCAGCGCCGTCGCCGTGACCGCGAACGTCGCCAGGTACGGGAAGAGGCCGGACGCGGCCATGAGCAGGAACACACCCTGCATCGCGGCGACCGTCTTGCGGGCCGTGCTCGGCGGTAGCGCGGCGTTCAGCCATGGCCAGACACGGGCGGCGGCGACGAAGCCGTAGCGCATGGCGCCGATGAGGAGCACCCACGGACCCAGCGACATCGAGACGTACACGCTCAACACCAGGATCAGGAACGCGTCCACCTCCATGTCGAAACGTGCGCCCAGGGCGGTCGACGTACCCGTACGGCGGGCCACCTTGCCGTCCACGCCGTCGAGGATCAGGGCGACCGCAGTCAGGCCGACGAACAACGTCACCGGCGGAGAACTCTGGAAGGAGTCCGCGACCAGCGCCGTGACGCCGCCGACCAGCGTCGCGCGGCCGAGGGTGACCCGGTTCGCCGGCCCGAAGGAGCGGAGCCGGGATCGGTGCAGGGCGAGCGAGAGCAGCGCCCAGGTGGCGACGGCGAAGACGAGGCCGGTCAGCCAGCCCGCCGGCCCCATGCCGATCGCCGAACCGAGCAGGGCCAGCAACAGGATCTGCACGCCCGCTCCCACAGCGGTCTCCTGCTGGACCAGCCTCGCGTCGTAAGTGTTGTTCAGGGCCACCGCACATTCCTCCGGCCAGGTGACAGAGTCGATCAAGGCCGCGTACTGTGCGCGACCTGTGCATACCTCGGTACGTGAACAGCCCGCAGATCGTTCAGGAGGATTCCCATGAACCGCACCGCACGTGCGTTCTGGCTCACCTCTCCGGGTGAGGGAGAGATCCGGGAGGTCGCCCTTCCGGAGCCGGGCGAGGACGATGTGCTGGTGCGGTCGCTGTACTCCGGAGTCAGCCGTGGCACGGAGACACTCGTGTTCCGGGGCGGGGTCCCGCAGAGCCAGCACGCGGCCATGCGGGCGCCGTTCCAGGAGGGCGATTTCCCCGCCCCGGTGAAGTACGGCTATCTCAGCGTCGGGATGGTCGAGGAGGGGCCGACCGCACTGGTCGGCCGTACGGTCTTCTGCCTGTACCCGCATCAGACGCGGTACGTCGTCCCCGCGAGCGCCGTCACCGTCGTACCCGACACCGTGCCCGCCGAACGGGCCGTCCTCGCCGGCACCGTCGAGACCGCCGTCAACGCGCTCTGGGACGCCGCACCCCTGGTCGGCGACCGGATCGCGGTGGTCGGCGGCGGCATGGTCGGCTGCTCGGTGGCCGCACTGCTGGCCCGCTTCCCGGGTGTGCGGCTCCAGTTGGTCGACGCCGATCCGCGCCGGGCCGAGGTCGCCGAGGCCCTCGGTGTCGCCTTCGCCACGCCCGACGAGGCGCTCGGCGACCGTGACCTGGTGGTCCACGCCAGCGCCACCGAGCAGGGCCTCGCCCGGTCGCTCGAACTGCTGCGCCCCGAGGGCACGGTCGTCGAACTCAGCTGGTACGGCGACCGGAAGGTGGCTCTGCCGCTGGGCGAGGCCTTCCACTCCCGGCGGCTCGTCATCCGCAGCAGCCAGGTCGGCACCGTCTCCCCGGCCCGCGGTGCCAGCCGTACGTACGCCGACCGGCTCGCCCTCGCCCTCGACCTGCTCGCCGACCCGGCTCTCGACGCGCTCGTCACGGGGGAGAGCGCTTTCGCGGAGCTGCCCGAGGTGATGCCGAAGCTCGCCTCCGGGGAGATTCCGGCGCTCTGTCACCGGGTCAGGTACACGGACACGCCCTGACCGGACCCGGACACGTGCTGACGGACTCGTTCAATCGGGGACGACAAGAGCGCCTGACCTGAGAAAAGAGTGAGAGACGGCTGAACAACGGGAAGCGAAGAGCCGTACTACACGGCATCCCCGGCAGCCGATCGGCGGGGATGAGGAGCGCACCGCACCTGGAGGGTCGTCCGTTGTTCAGCATCACCGTCCGCGATCACATCATGATCGCCCACAGCTTCCGCGGCGACGTCTTCGGACCCGCGCAGCGTCTGCATGGAGCGACGTTCCTGGTGGACGCCACGTTCCGGCGCGAGCAGCTGGACGCCGACAACATCGTCGTCGACATCGGACTGGCCACCAGGGAACTGGGCGCCGTCGTGGGCGAGCTGAACTACAGAAACCTCGACAACGAACCCGACTTCGCCGGGATCAACACCTCCACCGAGTTCCTGGCCAAGGTCATCGCCGACCGGCTCGCCGAGCGGATCGAGAAGGGTGCGCTGGGCGAGGGCGCCAAGGGCCTCGCGGGTCTCACCGTGACGCTGCACGAGTCGCATGTCGCATGGGCGAGCTATGAGCGTGCGCTGTGACCGACGTGACCCTGGAGAAGGCCGTCGCCGTGGAAAAGGCTCCGGAGAAGTCGGAGCAGGTGGCGCTCGGCTATGTGCCCGTGCAGCACTCCGCCCTGAAGAACGCCGAGATCATCCCCATGTCCCTGCGCTCCGTGCACTTCGTGATGCCGGGCGGTGTCGACGACGCGTCCGCGCCGAGCGGCGGCAACGCCTATGACCGGCGGGTGAGTCTGGATCTGCCCGGCTTCGGCTGGCAGGTGCACAAGCACGCGGTGGACGGCAGCTGGCCCAGCCCCGGGGCGGCGGCGCGCGCCGAACTCGTCCGCACGCTGGGGGAGTTCCCCGACGGGACCGTCGTCCTGCTGGACGGGCTGGTCGCCTGCGGGGTGCCCGAGATCATCGTCCCGGAAGCGGAACGGCTCAACCTCGCGGTCCTCGTCCATCTGCCGCTCGGCGACGAGACGGGCCTGGACCCCGCCGTCGCCGCGGAGCTGGACGCCCGGGAACGCACGGTGCTGCGGGCCGTTCCCGCGGTGATCGCCACCAGCGACTGGGCCGTCCGCCGCCTCGTCTCCCACCACGGCCTCGCGCCGGAGCGCGTCCATGTCGCCGCCCCCGGCGCCGACATCGCGCCGCTGGCCTCCGGCACGGACGGCGTGTCCCGCCTGCTGTGCGTGGCCGCCGTGACACCCCGCAAGGGACAGCACCGGCTGGTCGAGGCGCTGGCGTCGGTGACCGAGCTGCCGTGGAGCTGCGTCTGCGTGGGCCCGCTGAACCAGGACCCCGAGTACGTGGCCGAACTGCGGTCCCTGATAGCCGAGCACGGGCTCGGGGACCGGCTGGTCCTCGCGGGCCCGCAGGCCGGCGCCGAACTCGACGCCAGCTACAACGCCGCCGACCTCATGGTGCTCACCTCCTACGCCGAGACGTACGGCATGGCGGTGACGGAAGCTCTCGGGCGCGGCATCCCGGTGCTCGCGACGGACGTCGGCGGACTGCCGGAGGCGGTCGGCCGGGCCCCCGACGGCGGTGTCCCCGGCATCCTCGTCCCGCCGGAGAACCCCGCCGCGATCGCCGCCGAGCTGCGCGGCTGGTTCGGCGAGGCGGACGTACGACGCCGACTGAAGGCGGCTGCCCGGGGACGCCGGGCCGCCCTGAACGGCTGGGCCGGCACGGCCCGCAGCCTGGCCTCGGTACTGGGCCGACTGCCGAACGAACCCCGGAGGGTCGCATGAGGGACACGGCAACGGCGCAGAGCGGAGGGGCGATTCCGGCCCAGCCGGGACCGCGCGATCCCGCACCGCAGAGCGGGATCGTTTCGGCGGAGGACGCCCCGGGCGGCGTGTCCGCACCGGCGGCGGCCGACCCCGACGCAGTGATCCTCGGGGCGGGGCCCAGCCCCGGTCCCGGCGAGCGCGAGACCGTACGGCTCAGGGACGCCGGGCCGGACGACCCGCCCCGCTACGCCCCGGAGTGGCTGGAGCTGCGGGAAGGCGCCGACGCCGCCGCGCGGGCGCACGACTTGCTCGACCCGCTGCGGATCCGGCTCGCCAACCGGCCCGGACGGTCCGGAGTGGTGATCCACGACGTGGGATGCGGCACCGGCTCCATGGGCCGCTGGCTCGCGCCCCACCTGGACGGCGCCCAGCACTGGGTCCTGCACGACCGCGACCCCTATCTCCTGCACTTCGCCGCCGTGGCCTCCCCGCGCTCCTCCGCGGACGGCAGCCGCGTCACGGTCGAGACGCGCCGCGGCGACGTCGGCCGCCTCACCCCGGACGGCCTCGCCGGTGCCTCGCTGGTGACCGCCTCCGCACTGCTCGACGTCCTCACCCGCGAGGAGGTCGACACCCTCGCCGCCGCCTGCGCGGGCGCGGGCTGCCCGGCGCTGCTGACGCTGTCCGTCGCCGGCCGCGTCGAACTCACGCCGTCCGACCCGCTGGACCAGGAGATCGCCGAGGCGTTCAACGCCCACCAGCGGCGCTCGGGGATGCTGGGCCCGGACGCGATCACCGCGGCGGCGGAGGCCTTCTCCGAGCACGGCGCGACCGTCCAGGTGCACCCGAGCCCCTGGCGGCTCGGCCCCGACGAGTCCGCGCTCACCGCGCAGTGGCTGCGCGGCTGGGTCGGCGCGGCGGTCGAGCAGCGCCCCGACCTGCGCGAGCGCGCCGACCGCTATCTGCAGGACCGCCTCGCCGCCTGCCAGGCGGGCGAGTTGAGTGTCGTGGTCCACCACAGCGACCTGCTGGCGCTGGTGCGACCGACGGGCGGAGCGTCATGAGCGTGGGGACGGTGGCGGGGGCGCACGTCACGCGACGGGGCGCCAAGACGCGAGAACGGCGAGTGCAGGCCCTGGCCGTGAGCGGGGCCGTCGTGGTCCCGGAGGCGGGCCCTGCCACCCGAGTCGACACCAAGCCCACGGCCGGCCCGGTCCGCCCCCGCCTGCGCACCCGCCTGGCCCGTCTCAACACCCCGGCCGTCCGCACCCACCTGGGCACGGTCGTCGGCGTCGCCATCCTCGTCGCGCTGTTCTGGCGCCTCGGTACCGGCGTCTTCCTCGACGGGCTGCGGCGGATCGACGCGACGGCGCTCATCGCGGCGCTCGGAATCGGGCTCGTCACCACCGTGTTCAGCGCGTGGCGCTGGCAGTTGGTGGCACGCGGGCTGCGGATCCGGCTGCCGCTCGGGCCGGCCGTCGCCGACTACTATCGCGCCCTGTTCCTCAACGCCGCCCTCCCGGGCGGCGTCCTCGGCGATGTGCACCGGGCCGTGCGGCACGGGCAGAGCGCCGGTGACATGGGCCGCGGCGTCCGTGCGGTCGTGCTCGAACGCGCGGCCGGCCAGGTCGCACTCGCCGCCGTCGGTGCCGTCGTGCTGCTGACCATGCCGTCCCCGGTGCTGAACGAGGCCCGCGACCTCACGCCGCTCATCCTGTTCGCCGCCGTGGGCACACTCGCCGTCGTGGCCGCCCTGCGCATGAACCGTGCGCCGTCCCGCCGTGACCGGACAAAGCCGACGGCCGTGCGCACCACCCTCGGCGAGGCCCGCGAGGCCCTGCTGTCCCGCCGCAACGGTCCCGGCGTCGCCGTGTCCTCCGGCGTCGTCCTCGCCGGTCACATCGCGATGTTCGTGCTCGCCGCGCGGATCGCCGGCTCCACCGCCTCCGTGGCCGCCCTGCTGCCGCTCGCCGTCCTGGCCCTGCTCGCCATGGGCGTGCCCCTGAACGTCGGCGGGTTCGGTCCCCGCGAGGGCGCCACCGCCTGGGCGTTCGGCGCCGCCGGGCTTGGCGCCGACACCGGTCTGGCCGTCGCCGTCGTGTACGGCGTCCTCAGTTTCGTGGCCGCCCTGCCCGGCGCCCTCGTCCTCGTCGCCCGCTGGTACACCGGCCTGCGCACGCGCTCCGGCTCCGCCGCAGCCGTGGCGGACCCGGAGCCCAGCCGCTATTTTCGTGCGTCTCCCGTGTCCCGTACGGAATCGTCCGCGGAGGTCAGCAGTGACACATACGCGCCGAAGGAATCCGCGAGGCTCGCCAGCAGGCGCTTCCCCTTTTCCGCGGAACCCAGCGAAGGGCGGCCTATGACACCCGAATCGGTATAGGCGGACATACCGAGGGTGAGCAGCTGACGGCGGTCGTCCGCAACGAAATCGGAAGTCTCATAACCGGGTCGGATCAATTCGGGATGAGTGTGCAGAAGGATGGAGGTCTCAATTTCCCCCGCGTGCATGTCGGTGAGCAGCGAGGTCTCCACCCTCGCCCGCTCCCGCGCCTCCTCCCAGTCCTCCGGGGCCGGGAACAGCGCCATTCGCTCGCCCTGCGCGGAGGACTCCTGAACGACATTGCCCAGTACGTAATTTCCGCCGTGCCCGTTGACCAGCACCAGAGCGTCGACACCGGACCGGCGGAGCGAAGCCGCTATGTCCCGTATCACCGCATGAAGGGTCACGGAGGAGATGCTGACGGTCCCCGGCCAGGCCGCGTGTTCGTGCGAGCAGGAGATCGTCACCGGCGGAAGGAGGTGCACCGGGTGTGCGGCGGCTATCTCACGCGCGATGGCGCAGGCCACGAGCGTGTCGGTCGCCAGCGGAAGGTACGGGCCGTGCTGCTCGAAGCTTCCGACGGGCAGGACCGCGACCTGTCGTGAGACACCCGCGCCCCGCGTCCGTACATCGTCGGAGGTGTCCGCCGGCACCAGCGAGTGTGCCGCCGGCCGCGTCTGCGAATCACTCATCTTTTCCGGCCTTTCGTCTCTGCTTAGGAACTGAAGAATCATGACAGATAAAATTGGCGTCCTCGGCAAGAAGTCCGCACAGCGGACGCAGCGTTCCGGCGTGGAACGCGTGGTGAATGCCCCCTTGCCCACCGTGTACGGGGAATTCCGCGCGATCGGCTACATGGACCACGACCGCGGTGACGAGCAAGTGGCCCTGGTGTACGGGGAGATAGGCGCGGAGAACGTCCTCACCCGACTGCACTCCGAGTGCCTGACGGGCGACGCCTTCGGCTCCCAGCACTGCGAGTGCGGCGACCAGCTGGCCTCCGCACTGCGCGCGGTGGTCGCCGAGGGCAGTGGCATCGTCGTCTACCTGCGGGGCCACGAGGGCCGCGGCATCGGTCTGCTCGGCAAGCTGCGGGCGATGGCGCTGCAGGCGGAGGGCCTGGACACCGTCGAGGCCAACCTCGCGCTCGGCCTGCCCGTGGACGCCCGTGACTACGGCGTCGCCGCCGGGATCCTGCACGACCTCGGCGTGAACAGCGTCCGCCTCATGTCGAACAACCCGCGCAAGCGCGACGCTTTGCTGCGGCACGGCATCGAGATCGCCGAGCAGGTCCCGCTGCTGATCCCGCCGTGCGAGAACAACATCACCTACCTGCGCACCAAGCGTGAGCGCCTCGACCACCACCTGCCCCATCTGGACGCGGTCGCGCACCTGTCCTGATTGCCGCGAGGCCCATCCGGACAGGAAGAGGGAACGACCGACGACTTCCAGGAAGGTGGGCCCGTGAACATGCGTGCGAGTGTCGTCGTCATCGGCGGCGGTGTGATGGGGACCAGCATCGCCTATCACCTCGCCCGTGCCGGGATACGGGACGTCGTCCTCGTCGAGCGGGACGAACTGGCGTCCGGGTCCACGTCCAAGGCGGCCGGGGGCGTGCGGGCGCAGTTCTCCGACGAGCTCAACATCCAGCTCGGGGCACGCAGCCTGGAGGCGTTCGGCCGGTTCGAGGACGAGACCGGGTACGACATCGGGCTGCACCGGGTCGGCTATCTGTTCCTGCTCTCCACGCTGGAGGAGGTCGCCCGCTTCGAGGCGGGCGTCCGGCTGCAGAACGCCCTCGGCGTGCCGAGCCGCATGATCGACCCCGCCGAGGCGCAGCGGCTCTCCCCGCTGATCACCACCGACGGACTGCTGGCGGCCGCGTTCTCGCCGGACGACGGCCACTGCACCCCCGAGTCCGTCGTCCACGGATACGCGGCCGCAGCCCGTGAGTACGGGGCGCGGCTCTTACGCCACAACGACGTCACCGGCGTCGACGTGCACGGCGACCGGATCACCGCCGTGACCACCACCATCGGGCGCATCGCCACCGACACGGTGATCTGCGCGGCCGGTCCCTGGTCGCGCACGATCGGGGCGATGGTCGGCGTGGACCTGCCCGTGGTGCCGCTGCGCCGCCAGATCGCGGTCACCGAACCGGTCGCCGGACTGCCGCCGCAGCTGCCCATGACGATCGACTTCACCACCAGCCTCTACTTCCACACCGAGGGCCCCGGTCTCCTCCTCGGCATGTCCGACCCCGACGAGCGCCCCGGGTTCGCCACCGACACCCACGACCGCTGGATCCCCCGCCTGACCGAGGCCATGGAGCACCGCGCCCCCGCCCTGCTCGACCTGCGCCGCACGGGAGGCTGGGCGGGCCTGTACGAGGTCACACCGGACCACAACGCGCTGATCGGCGAGGCGACTTCCGTATCCCGCTTTCTGTATGCGACCGGGTTCTCCGGCCATGGCTTTCTGCAGGGGCCGGCCGTCGGCGAGGTCATCCGTGACCTGTACCTCGGCCGCGTACCCTTCGTGGACGTCAGCCCCTTGAGCGCCGGCCGGTTCATGGCCGACGCCCCGCGCCCGGAGGCCAACCGCGTATGACCGATCTCCATCTGTGGCTGCGCCACGAGGTCCGTTCCACCGAACGACGCACTCCGATCGTGCCGGCCGACGCCCGGCGGCTCGTCGAGAGCGGGGTGACGCTGACCGTCGAGGAGTCCCCGCAGCGGATCTTCCCCATCGAGGAGTACGACGCCGCCGGCTGCCGTGTCGCGCCCGCGGGCTCCTGGGTGTCGGCGCCAGAACAGGTCGTGGTCATCGGGCTGAAGGAACTCCCCGTCCGGCCCGGCGAGCTCACCCACCGGCACATCTACTTCGGCCACGCCTACAAGCAGCAGCCCGGCGCCGAGGACCTGCTCCGCCGGTTCGCCCAGGGCGGCGGCGTCCTGCTCGACCTGGAGTACCTGGTGGACGACGACGGCCGCCGCCTCGCCGCGTTCGGCTTCTGGGCCGGCTATCTCGGAGCCGCCCTCGCCGTCCTCCAGCATCGGGGGAAGCTCGTCGCGCCGCTCACGCCGACGTCGAAGGAGGAGCTGGACGCCACCCTCCAACCCGCCCACGACGACGAGGAGTTCACCGCCCTCGTGATCGGCGCCCTGGGCCGCAGCGGACGGGGCGCGCGCCTCGCCTTCATGACCGCCGGGGTCGAGGCGGCCACGCCCTGGGACCTCGCCGAGACCCGCGACCTTGACCGCCCGGCCCTCCTCGCGCACGACGTCCTCGTCAACGCCGTCCTCGCCACCACCCCGATCCCGCCCTTCCTGCGCGAGCAGGACCTCGACGACCCCGCCCGACGGCTGCGCACTCTCTGCGACGTCACCGTCGACGTCGGCTCCCCCCTGAACGTCCTGCCGGTCTACGACCGCACCACCGACTGGACCGACCCCGTGCGCCGGCTGCGCAAGGAACCCCCGCTCGACCTGATCGCCATCGACAACCTGCCCTCCCTGCTGCCCCGCGAGTCCAGCACCGACTTCTCGGCGGCGCTGCTGCCCCAGCTGCTGGACTTCGAGACGGGCGGACCCTGGGGGCGCTGTCGGGACCGGTACCACCAGGCCGCCCGCGAACTCGGCATCGCAGAAGCAGAAGGGGAGTACCGCCATGGCTGACAGCTCCGCACGGGTGCCCGCGAGCGGCACCGTCCACTGGGTCGGCGCCGGACTGTCCACCGGCAGCGGTCTGGCCCGGCTGTGCGACACGGCCGACCGCGTACGGCTGTGGCACCGCACCGCGGACCGCGCCGCCGACGCCCTGAACAGGCTGGGCCTCACCGGACGCGCCGAGCCCCGCGCGTACACCCTCTCCGCGCTCACGGCCGAACTGGCGCCGGGCGACGTGGTCGTATCGATGCTGCCCGCCCCGGAGCACGCCGGGCTCCTCGCGGCCTGCATCCGGGAACAGGCTCACTTCGCCTGCTCCAGCTATGTGTCGGACGCCGTCCTCGGACAGGTGCCCGCGGCCGAGGCGGCCGGGCTCGTGGTCCTCACCGAGGCCGGCCTCGACCCGGGCATCGACCACCTCTTCGCGCACTGCCTGGTCGGCCGCGCCCGGACGGCCGTCGGTGACGACACGGCCGCCTCGTACAGCCTCACCTCGTACTGCGGAGGTGTCCCCGCCGTCCCGAACGACTTCAGGTACCGCTTCAGCTGGGCGCCCGCCGGTGTTCTCAACGCCCTGCGCGCACCGGCCCGTTACCTCAAGGACGGTGCCGAGACCGTCGCCGAGCGGCCGTGGGAGGTGACACGGCGGCATGTCGTCGACGGGGAGGCGTTCGAGGTCTACCCCAACCGCGACAGCGTCCCGTTCGTCGAGCAGTACGGGCTGCCGCCCGCGTGGAAACCGCAGACCTTCGTGCGGGGCACCCTGCGCCTGGAGGGCTGGCTGCAGGCCTGGGACGCCGTCTTCGAGGAGCTGAAGACCGGCGACGACGCCCGAATCGCCGCCCTGGCAGGGGAGTTGGCGGCGGCCTACCCCACCACGGACGCCGACCGGGACCGGGTCGTCCTCGCCGTGTCGCTCGACGTGCGCGGCGGGGGCGGGCAGAGCTGGTCCGGCAGTTACCTGCTGGACCTGGTGGGCGACGAGGAGGAGAGCGCCATGGCCCGCTGTGTCTCCCGCCCCCTCGCTCTCGGCGTCCGGCACATCCTGGACGGCACCCTGCCGGCGGGCCTGAACCGCGCCGCCGAGACGGCGGCCCGCTCGGAGGAGTGGCTGCGCGAACTCGCCCTGGAGGCAGTGGAGTTCACGCTGCGCGTGGACCGGTGACCGCGGCGGGTCAGCCTTCCGTGACGGCCTCGTGCACGAGCCGCTTGAGGTCCTGGAACATCGTGTGCGAGGTCTTCGGCCGCACCTGGGTCATGAACTGCACCGTCAGATCGCGGCCCGGGTCGACCCAGAACGTGGTGGTCGCCACTCCGCTCCAGCCGTACGTGCCGAGGCCCGCCGGAGCCTTCGTACGGGTCGGGTCGATCACCACCGAGACGCCGAGGCCGAAGCCGAGGCCGTCGTTGCCGGGCTCGTCATGGGCGGGGCGGCTGCCGAAGGACCGCAGGTCGGCGCCGCCCGGGAGGTGGTTGGACGTCATCAGGTCCACGGTCTCGGGGGTCAACAGACGGGTGCCGTCCAGTTCGCCGCGGCGGCGCAGCAGCTCCATGAAGCGGTGGACGTCGTGCGCGGAGGCCGCCATACCGCCGCTGCCGGACAGGAAGCGGGGCCGGCCGTGCAGCGGGAGGCCGGGGATCGGCTCGATGCCGCCGCCCTCGGTCTCGCCGTACAACTCGGAGAGCCGGTCCTTCTGTTCGCCGCTCACGCAGAACCCGGCGTCGGTCATCCCGAGCGGCCGGAAGATCCGTTCCGCGAAGAACTCGTCGAGCGGCTGCCCGGACACGACCTCGATGACCCGGCCGAGCACGTTGGAGGCGACCGAGTAGTTCCACTGCGTCCCCGGCTCGAACTGCAGCGGCAGGCTCGCGTACACGTCGACCGTCCTGGCCAGATCGGAGCCGGGCAGCACCGCCGACTCCAGGTTGGCGTCGCGGTAGAGGGCGTCGACGGGATGCGAGTGGTAGAAGGCGAAGGTCAGCCCGGCGGTGTGCGTCATCAGATGCCGGACGCTCAGCGGCCCGTCGGCCGGGCGGGTCACCGTGTCGGCGCCGGATCCGCTGACGTACACCCGGGGCTCGGCGAAGGCGGGCAGGTGGCGGCCGACCGGGTCGTCGAGCGAAAGCTTGCCCTCCTCCACCAGCAGCAGCGCGGCGACCGAGGTGACCGGCTTGGTCATGGAGTAGATCCGCCACAGCGTGTCCGCCTCGACGGGGAGCCCCGCCGCGACGTCCCGGTGGCCGTGCGTGGCGAGGTGGGCGACGCGTCCACCGCGGGCGACGGCCACCAGGTAGCCGGGTATCCGGCCCTCGTCGACGTAGTGGGCGAAGTGCTGGTCGAGGCGGTCCAGCGCCTTCGCGTCCAGCCCGACCTCACCCGGGTCGACCTCTTGTGTCAGCAGTGCCATCGCTCTCCTCCGAATACGAACGACGAGGTGCGGACCGGCATACCCCGCCGGAACGGCCTCAGACTCATCGTCGCGCAGGAACGCGTGTACGGTCCCGCGATTGGCCATGATCGTCGATCGTCGCGCCCTCCCGCCCCGGCAACCCCCGGCCCAGCGCCGCACCGGCCAGGGCGAGGGCGGCGAGGACGCTCAGCGGCAGCCCGGGGCCCTCGCCGGACACCATGAGAGGGGTCGCGGCGGCCACGCCCAGCACCGGGCCGACGTTCATCGCGGTCTGCTGCAGCCCGCCCGCCACCCCGGCCGACTCGACGGCCGCCTCCCGTACGACGACATGGGTCGCCGCGACCATCACCGTGCCGAACCCGGCCCCCACCAGGGCGAACCCGGCGCACAGAGCGGGAGTGGCGCCCGTGCGGGAGAGGGTGAGGATCCCCAGTGCGAGGAGGGCCATCGCGGCCGTGGTCGTACGGCGGGCCCCGGCCCGGCGCAGCAGCACCGCGCAGGTGGCCGCCGCGAGGACCATCAGCAGGGCCAGCGGCAGGCTGACCAGGGCGCTGTGGAACGCGTCCATGCCGAGCGTGTCCTGCAACAGGAACGTGCCGACGAACAACGCGCCGGACAGCGCCGCCGACGCGGCCACCAGCATGCCGAGCGCCGAGCCGACGGCCGGCGAGCCGATGACGTCCGGCGGCAGCAGCGGGCTCACGGTGCGGCGCTCGTGCCGGACGAAGAGGGCACCCGTGACGGCTGCGGTCGCGGCGGTCCAGGCCCATCCCGGCAGCCCGACGAGGGCGTGCACCAGACAGGCCAGGGTCACCGCGAGCAGGAGGGCGCCGGGCAGGTCGAGCCGGGTGGGGGAGGCGGTGCGCGGGGGCTGCCGGACCGTGAGGGCGAGGATGCCGAAGACGACGGCGGGCGCGACGTTCAGCAGGAACACGGCCCGCCAGCCCGGCCCCGCCACCAGCGCGCCGCCCACCACCGGTCCGGCAGCGGCCGCCACCCCGATCGCGGCGGTCCGCACGGCGATCGGGGTCCGCAGCCGGTCGGTCGGGAACGCGGCCCGCAGCATCCCCAGCGTGGCCGGCTGGAGCAGCGCCCCGAACACGCCCTGCACGACCCGCAGCCCGATCACCCATCCGACGCCGGGCGCGAGCGCGATACCGGCCGACGCGGCCCCGAAGCCGAGCATCCCGACCCCGAAGAGCCGGTGGTGCCCGTACCGGTCACCGAGCCGCCCGGCGAACACCAACAGGCTCGCCACCGCGATGAGATAGCCGGTACTGGTCCACTGGTCCTGAGCGAAGGAGGCGCCCAGGTCGCGTTGCAGCATGGGCTGGGCGACGGTCAGGACGGTGCCGTCGAGCGCGACGATCACGGCGCCGACGATGCTGCTCGCGAGGGTGAGGCGCGGGTTCACTCGCTCTCCGCCCCGAGGTGGGCGTCCAGCGCCGACCGCAGCAGCGGTACGAAGTCGTCGGCCCCCGTGGCGAGTTGGAGGCTTCCCCAGCCCCACAGCTGGGCGATGCCGTGCAGGTTGGCCCACAACGCCCCCGCGACGAGACGGGCGTCGGCGCCGGGGCGCACCTGGCCGACGAGGTCCACCAGTCGGCCGAAGAGGGGGAGGCTGGTGTCCCGCAGCCCCAAGTGACCGCTCCCCAGCAAGTCATGACGGAACATCAGTTCGTACATGCCGGGGTTGCCCAGCGCGAACTCCAGATAGACGCGCCCCAGTGCGGTCAGCTGCTCCCGCGGAGTCGTCGGACCGTCGGTGTTCGCCGCCGCAGCAGCGGTCGTCCGCTCCGCCAACTCCCCGAAGCCGCGGCGGGCGATCGCCGAGAGCAGCTCCAGATGGGTCGGGAAGTAGCGGCGCGGCGCGCCGTGCGAGACGCCCGCCCGACGGGCGATCTCCCGCAGGGTGAGCGCCTGCACGCCCTCCCGCGCCACGAGCTCCACACCGACGTCGACCAGTCGGGCCCGCAGCCCTGTATCGGATTCCTGCTCGGGAGTAGACATAGACACTGTCTACCATGATCCAGTAGACAGTGTCTACGGAGACCGGTGAGGATGCCGGAATGCCCGAGCAGGCCGACAGGGTTGATGGAGACATGACTCAGGACGCCACCCAGGACGCCACACACAACGCACTGCTCACGTTGCTCTCCGAGGGCCATGGCGGGGTGCTGGTCACCCTCAAGCGCGACGGCCGGCCGCAGCTGTCGAACGTCAGCCACGCCTACTACCCCGACGAACGCCTCATCCGCGTCTCGATCACCGACGACCGCGCCAAGACCCGCAATCTGCGCCGGGACCCCCGGGCGTCGTACCACGTCACGAGCCCCGACCGGCGGGCCTACGTCGTCGCCGAGGGCACGGCGGACCTGGCACCGGTCGCCAAGGAGCCGTACGACGCCACGGCCGAGGAGCTCGTCCGGCTCTACCGGGACGTCCTGGGCGAGCACCCCGACTGGGACGACTTCCGAGCGGCGATGGTCCGGGACCGGAGGCTCGTGCTGCGGTTGCGGGTGGAGCGGGTGTACGGCATCCCCGCGGGGGACAACCGGGGCTGAATCTCCGTCACCTCCCGTATCCGCCGTAGGCAGCGGCCCTAGGCCCGGGGGCGGAGGGCCGATGGCCGATGGTCCGGGCGCGAGAGGCCGCCTAGGCTGCCGAGTGGTTCACCGAAGTCCCGGACCTCACGACGCCCTGACGTCACCAAGCCCCGGACGTGACCAGGTCCCGGACGTGACAAGGTCCCGGACGTGACAAGGAGAGATCGCCATGGCGCTCGACACCCGCAGCCACATCCGCATCGCCCGCCCGTCCAGGGACCTCGCGGCGGCCGAGCGGTTCTGGGTCGAGGGGCTGGGGCTCGGGGTCGTATGGCGGACGGCCGGCGGCGGGGAGCCCGGCGGGCACGAGCTGTTGATGGTGGGGTGGCCGGACGCGGACTGGCACCTGGAACTCGTCCACGAGCCGGCCCACCCCGTCGAACCCCGGCCGACCGAGGAGGATCTCCTCGTCATCCACGTGGACGGCCCCGTGCCGGACGACGTGGTGGCCCGGCTGGAACAGCACGGCGGCAAGCGGGTCCTGTCGCCCAACCCCTACTGGAACGAGTGGGGCGTCACGGTCGAGGACCCGGACGGGTACCGGCTGGTGCTGTGCCGGAGGGGTTGGTCGAACTCGTAGCGGGCGTCGGAGGCACGGACGCCTCCTTCACCCAGGCCTCCAGGCACATCACGAACTCGGTGGCGTGGTCGGCCCAGTTGAGGTCCGACAGCGCTGCCTCCCACCCCCGGGTGGCCGTGCCCAGCCGCAGCTCCGGGTCGGCGCGCAGGCGCCGTACGGCCGCTGCCGCCGAAGCGGGATCCCTGTAGGGGACGACGAGGCCGCAGCCGTACGTTTCGACGAGGTCGGTCGCGAGGGGGGTGGGCGTGGTGATGACGGGGACGCCGTGGGCCATGTACTCCACGACCTTGGTGGGCCGTGAGTGACGGTAGTTGGGCTGGTCGTGCAGGAGGGACAGGCCGGCCAGGGCGCCGGAGAGCAGGCCGAGGGCGCGGTCGTTGGGCAGGTAGCCGTGCCAGCGCAGTACGCCGTCCCGGTCGGCCTCGGTGAGCGCGCCCCGCACCTCGGGGTCCGCCGCGCCGATGACGTCGACGTGGACGTCCGGACCCAGCAGCCGTGCCGTTTCGATGAGTTCCAGAGCGCCGCGTGCCCGCGACAGGTGCCCGAGGTAGACGACCCGGTCGTCGCCCGGCGGGTCGGGGGCCTCGGGCGGCACAGTCGCGAGGTTCCGCACCACGGGGTGGGGGTGGCGGAAGCGCTGCTGGTAGGCGTCCTCGGCGAGCAGCAGCCGCAGGTGCCGTTCGGCCAGGCGCTCCACCGCCCGTACGGCCAATCGCAATGGCGGCCGCAGGGGCCGTGGCACCCACCGTTTCATCACCAGCGCCGCCGCCGTGTCCTCGTGCACGTCCCACACGGTGACGGGCGCGCGTCCCCCGCGTCGCCAACGGCGCAGGGTGCCGGGCAGCGCGAGCAGCAACTCCGGGTCGTGCAGCAGCACGACGTCCACCTTGGGCCCCCGCGCGGCGATCAGGGTGCGGGCCGCGCGCAAGGCTGCACGGCGGTCCCGGCCGGCGGCCCGGGGCAGATCCACGCCTTCGACGTTCGGTCGCGGTGTCATCTGCCGGGCGGCGAACGGCGCCGCGTACACGACCCGGTGGCCGCGCTCCCGCAGGGCGGCGATCTCCCGGTGCAGGATCCGCGCGTCCTCGGGATGGTGGACGACGGTGACGACGAGTATCCGCATCAGAGCACCTTTTTTCGACGGTCCCGAGAACGGCGGTCACTGGCCATGACCGTCACCGACAGTCGCGGACGGTGACAGCCACCTGTGAACGACAGCCCGGGCATCAGGCGACGGTCACAGCACCTCGACGCCGGGCCGGAAGATCCGCCCCCGTGTGTCGAACAGCATCCGGGCCGTGTCGCCCAGGGCCGGCAGGTCGTAGGCGGAGTGGTCCTGGAGCAGGATCGTCAGGTCGTGCTCGCGCGCCGCCGCCATGACGTCGTCCACGCGCGGGACGCTCGCCCCGTCCACGGACCACACCCGCACATGCGGGTCGTGGAACGAGACCTCGGCCTGCCGCTCCCGCAGCAGCCGCGCCACCGGCAGCGCTGGCGACTCCCGCTGGTCGGCCACGTCCGGCTTGTAGGTGACCCCGAGCAGCAGCACCCGCGAGCCGTGCAGCGGACGGCCGGCGGTGTTGAGGAGATCCTGGGCGCGACGCACCACGTACTCCGGCATCCGCCGGTTGATCTCCTGGGCGAGCTCCACGAAACGGAATTCGTAGCCGAGCGAGGAACGCACCTTGTACGACAGGTAGTTGGGGTCGATGGGAATGCAGTGCCCGCCGACCCCAGGACTGGGGCGGAACGCCTGGAAGCCGAACGGCTTCGTGCCGGCGCAGCGGATCGCGTCCCACAGGTCGACGTGCAACTCGTGGCTGATCACGGCGAGTTCATTGACCAGGGCGATGTTCACATGCCGGTAGGTGTTCTCCAGCAGCTTGGCCATCTCGGCCTCGCGGGTGCCTTTCGCCTGGACGACGGTGTCGACGAGCTTGCCGTAGAAGGCCACCGCGCGCGCCGCACAGGACGGTGTGCAGCCGCCGACCACCTTCGGCGTGGTGCGCAGCCCGTGCGCGGTGTTGCCGGGGTCGATGCGCTCGGGCGAGAACGCCAGCGAGACGTCCACTCCGACGCGCAGCCCCGACTCCTCCAGGAGCGGCCGTACGACCTCCTCGGTGGTTCCCGGATAGGTGGTCGACTCCAGCACGACCAGCTGTCCGGGCCGCAGCCGGCCCGCCACCGTCCGCACGGCGGAGGTGACCGCGGCCAGGTCGGGCCCGCCGTCCTTGCCGAGCGGCGTCGGCACACAGATCACCACGTTCTGCGCACGGGCCAGACATGCCTCGTCCGTGTACGCGCCGAACCCGGCCGCCCGCATCCGGCGGACGTCCTCGTCGGAGACGTCGTCGACATGGGAGTGCCCGGTGTTGAGCGCCTCCACGACCCGGGGGTCGCGGTCCAGTCCGACGACTCTCAGGCCCACCGACGCCGCCTCACGCGCAAGCGGCAGTCCTACGTAGCCGAGCCCGATCACCGCCAGATCCACGTGATCGGGCCGTTCTGCTTCCCCGAGCGGTTCGCTCTCTTCCCCGAGCGGTCCGGCCTGTTCGACCTGCATGGGACTCACCCCGCATCAAGGCTTCGCATCAAGGCTGCCCAGAGCGCGGTACGCCTCACGGGTTGTGGCGGCGACGCGCTTCCAGGTGCGGTCACGCGCGACCGTCGCGCGGGCGGCTGCTCCCCACTCAGTGCGCCGTTTTCGACTGTAAAGGAGTATTTCAATCTCATCAGCCCAGGAATATGGTGATTCAGGCTTGATTAGCCTTCCGTTAACCTCCGGTTCGACCAGTTCTCTCAGTGCGGTGACATCACTCGCAGCCACCGGAACACCGCTCGCCATCGCCTCGACCGGCTTGAGGGGAGTCACCAGATGGCAGACGCGCTCGTCGGTGCGCGGCACCGCGAACACGTCCAACACGGCGTGGAATTGCCGCACTTGAGCGTGCGGAACCCGGCCGGTGAACAGGACGACCCCGTCGGCGAGGCCCAGCCGGGCGGCCAGTCGCTCCAGCGCGGGGCGCTCCGGCCCGTCGCCGACGATCAACAGCCGCAGCGGGACACCACGCCGGATCAGCTCTTCACCCGCATGGAGCAATGTGCCGATGCCCTCGAGCGGGGTGAGGCTGCTGACCGTGCCCACGACCAACTCGTCCGGCGCGATGCCGAGCCGGGCGCGCACGGGTGCCCCGTCCGGCAGTGGGGCCAGGAAGTCGTCGTCGACGGCGTTGGGCGCGATCAGGACCCGCTCCTCGGGCACGCCGCGGTCCACGATCTCGGCCTTCATCGCCTCACCCAGCGTCAGCACCAGGTCGGCCTCACGCATGCAGGTCGTCTCCAGGGCGCGTCGGGTCCGATACGTCTCGTCGTCCCGGCTGCGGCCCGGCGCCTGCGTCAGCCACGTCTCCTCCAGGAAGCCCCGCACCTCGTAGACCACCGGCAGCCCGTATGTCTCCCGCAGGGCGAGCGCCACGCGCCCGTTGCCGTGGTCGGACGCCGCATGCAGCACCGCGGGCCGCAGCCGCTCCACCAGCCGGGCGGCCAGTTCGGCGTTGCGGGCCAGCAGCGCGGCCTGCCCGTACGGCAGCCGCAGCGGCAGCAGCCGGTGCTGCGGGATGCCGTTCACGCGCTGTGACGGGCGGGCGTCCAGCACCCCCTGGGTCACGGGAAAGCCGATCCGGGTCACGACATGCGGATCGAGGCCGGCCGCCAGCTGGGCCTCGGCGAGCTTCTGCGTGCGCACGGTGTAACCGGCGTGCCGGAACGGCAGCCCGCTGGTGACCAGATGGAGCACCCGCCCCGGCACCGGAGAGAACGACCGCCCGGCGGGCGCGGGCACCCGCACTGCGGCGGGCGCCGCGGCCGGCCCCAGGGCCATGGCACGCCCGGCCAGCCGCCGTTCGAGCGGCCGCAACCCACGCCGAGCACGCCCCGGCACCAGCCGCACGGCAAGCAGCGCCGCCCGCGCCGGATCCTGACGCAGCTCGCCAAGCGCCACGGAGGCGGCCAGACTGAGGACCCGAGGAACATAGCGAACATAACCAGACATATCGCCAAGGTAGGCCGCAACGTCGGCCACGGCCCACCAACCTCACTGGTCCGACGACACCGGCCGCGAGGGAGCCGAAGGGGTGCGCCGGTGTCGAGACGGCGAACGCGCGGAGGCCCGAAGGGTCGAGCACGATCGCCGTCTCGACACCGGCTGAAGCACCCCGCAGGCGACCGAGCCATCAACACGGAGGCAACCATTGAACGGCTGCGTACTCCACGTGGTCGGCACCCGGCCGAACTTCGTCAAGGCCGCGCCGGTCGTCGCCGCGCTCGGCGCGGCGGGCTGCGACCAGGTGCTCGTGCACACCGGGCAGCACTACGACGAGCGGATGTCGGACATCTTCTTCCGGCAACTCGGCCTGCCCGAACCCGACACCGACCTCGGTGTCGGCTCCGGCAGCCACGCCCGCCAGATCGCCGACCTGCTGGTGGCCCTGGAGGCCGAGCTGACCGCCCGCTCACCCGCGCTGGTCACGGTGTACGGCGACGTGAACTCGACACTGGCCGCCGCGCTCGTCGCCTCCCGGCTGGGCGTCCCCGTGGCGCACGTCGAGGCCGGACTGCGCAGCTTCGACATGGCGATGCCGGAGGAGACCAACCGTCGGCTGGTCGACCAGCTGGCGGAGCTGCTGTTCGTCACGAGCCCCGAGGCCGTCGGCCACCTCGCCCGCGAGGGCATCGCCGGCGAGCGGGTGCACTTCGTCGGCAACCCGATGATCGACACCCTGCTCACCCATCTGGACCACTTCGACCCGGCGACCGCCCGAACGGCCCATCGGCTGCCCGAGCGCTACGGCGTCGTCACCCTGCACCGGCCCGCCAACGTGGACGACCCGGAGGCCGCCGCGGCCGCCGCCCGCGTCCTGACGGAGGCCGCCCGCCATCTCGACCTGGCCGTACCGCTGCACCCGCGCGGCCAGGCGGCGCTGAGCGCGGCGGGACTCGCGGACGCACCCGGCATCCATCTCCTCGACCCGCTCGGCTACGTCGAGTTCATGAGCCTCGTGCGGGGAGCCGCCGCGGTGATCACCGACTCGGGAGGCGTGCAGGAGGAGACGACCGTCCTGGGTGTCCCGTGCCTGACCCTGCGCACGACGACCGAGCGCCCGGTCACCGTCACCCATGGCACCAACCGCCTTGTCACACACGGGGAGTTGGTGCCCGCGCTGCGCAAGGTGCTGGACGGCGGGGGAGCGGCGGCGAGTGAGGGGCCCCCGCTCTGGGACGGCCGGGCGGGCACCCGCATCGCCCGGGTGCTCACGACGTGGCTGGAGCGCCATGGCTGACGACACGCGCACGCACGACGACATGCGCCCATACGACGGAGTACGCCCATACGACGGAGTACGCCCACATGACGGAGCACGCCCACGCGACGGAGCACGCCCGCACGACGACATGCGGACGTACTGGGACGCCCGGCACGCCGACCACGACGAGCTCGCCTCCGGCGGGCACATCGGACTGGACCGTTCGGGCAACGAGATCTTCTACGCCCAGCGGCTCGGCACCCTGCTCACCCTCGTCGGTGACCTGTCCAGCCCCGCCGCCCCGCTCTTCGTGCTCGACGCCGGCTGCGGCAAGGGGTACTTCGCCCGTGCCCTGGCCCGCTGCGGCCATCGGGTGGACGCCTTCGACGCCAGTCCGACCGCCGTGGCGCACGCCCGAGCCGAGGGCGGCGGTCCGCGTTACGCCGTCGCCGGGCTCGACGAGTGGCGCAGTCCGTGGCCGTACGACATCGTTGTCTGCGTGGACGTCCTGTTCCATGTACTGGACGACCAGGCGTGGGCGGCCGGTCTGCGCAACATGGCCTCCCTCATCCGCGTTGCCGGCCGCCTGATCGTCACCGACGAAGACACCGCCGATCGCACGACCCGCGGCGACTACATCGTGCACCGCCCGATCGCCGCCTACCGCGCCGAACTAGAGCCGCTCGGCCTGCGGCACACCCTCTTCAGGCCGTACGGCTTCCGGGAGAACCGGGTCGGCTTCCACGTCTTCACGAGGACCCGCTGATGCGCCTGACCGACCTGCTCCATCCGCACCTCGACGGCGTCACGACGGTGGTGGACGCGACCCGAGGCGCGCTGAGTCTGGAGCCGTACCTGCACCTGCCCCCCGGTGTCGCCCTGCGCGGCGACGAGGAACGACCCGTCACCGAGGGGGAGCTGGCCCTCCTGTCGTACGGACCCCGAGCCGAGCTGCACGGCGGCGAGGACGCCGTTCACGCGGTGCTGGCGCGGATGCGGCCCGGTGCGCGCGGGCTGATCGTGTTCGGCCACGGCGGCTCCGAACTCCCCTACCACCGGCTCCTCGACCACCTGGTGGCCCAGCGCTGCCAGGTCCTGCGCGCGGCACCGCTCGACTACGTCCATCTGCACGCCGGCGCGGTCATCGCCCGCACCGACGAGCTCCTGCCGCCGCACGACTTCTTCGGCCGGCCCGTGCCGTCCGACGGCTACGCCACGGCCCTGCGGATCGCCGACGAGTACGTCTTCGCCGACCTCGCCTCCCGGTCCCTGCGCGCCCGGGTGCTGGACCTGGAGCGGACCGTAGAGGAGGCGGAGCACACGCGTGCCGCCGCCGGGCAGGACGGGCTCGCCGAGCGGCTCGCCGCCGCCGTACGGGAGAAGGAGCAGCTGGCCGCCGGGCTGCGTGCCGCCCGTGACCGGGTCGATGTGCTGCAGGCGCGGGTGGCCATGCTGGAGGGCTCGACCTCGCTGCGGGTCGGAAAGGCGCTGGTGTCGGCGGCGCGCTCGCCGAAGCGGGGCGCGGCCCGACTGCCGGGGGAGCTGTACGGACTGTGGCGCGGGCGGCGCCGCACCGCAGGGCAGGCGCCCGCGAACGCGCCGCAGGCCCGGACCGAGCCGGACGCGCCTGTCGACGACCGGTTCCACCTGGCCCACCGCGCCCTGACCTCTGAGCCCCGCGACCGTCTCGTCGTCACCGGGATCCTGACGGCCGCCACCGCCGAGGACTTCGCGGCGGACGCGGTCGTCAACCGGCTGCTGCCCCATGACGGACGGCTGCTCGTGCAGCGCACCGACCCCGACGTGCTCGTCGTGCAGCTGAGCGCCTGCACGGGAGACGGACCCTGGTGGCTCACCGGCACCGGCCTCGCCCCCGACCTGGACCGCACCCTCGCCGAACTCCTGGCCGAGCAACGGGTGCTGGGCCGTTCGGCCGTGCTGTGGCGGGACGGTCCCGCCTCCGCCGCGCCCGGCCTCGCCCGGCTCGCCTGGGACGCGGTCATCGACACCGACACCGGCGTACGGCTCGCCCGGCTGGACCCGGCCGCTCAGGGCAGGGAACGGCTGCGCGAGGTGTTCCGGGAGGACAGCACACGGGTACGGCTGTCGCAGCTGGCGCAACTCGCCGGAGCCCCCGATCCGCTGGACGAGCGGCGCGTCGCCGTGCTGGCCGCACCCCGGGACCGTACCGATGTCGCCCGGCTCGTCGGGCAGGTGCTCGGCCAGCTGCACCGCCCGGTCGAGGTCGTCGTACCCGATGAGGCGGGGCTGGACGAACTCACCGCCGCCGGAGTGACCGTGCGCCGGGGGCAGCCCCTGGCGTCCTGGGTCGCCGACTGGACGGACCTCACCGAGGAGCGGCCGGACACCCTGCTGCTGGACCTGATGTGCGCCCAGGAGTGGTCCGGCGCCGACGCGGTGGGCCATACGCCGACCGCTGACGACTACGTCTTCGTACCGTCGCTGCGTCCGCTGCTGGTACGCCGGTCGCTGCACATGTCCGGCACCGATCCCGGCAGTTGGGCGGGGCAAGGACACCGACTGTTCGCCGTGCGCGGGAAGGAGCCGTCATGACTCGTACGCTGCGGGCGCTCGTCTACGGCGACGTCGACCTCAACCTCATCGACGGCTCCGCCGTGTGGGCCCAGTCGACGGTGCAGGCGCTGTCCCGGGCGGGCTGCGACACCCGGCTGCTCCTCAAGTCCCCCATACGCACCGCCCGGTTGACCGATCCGCTGGCCGAGCTGCCCCGGGTCACCCTGGTGCGCCCGCACGAGGAGCGGCTGCTGCCGGGACCGGCCGACCGGCCCATGTCGCCGGTGCAGGCCTCGCAGGTGCTCACCCGGCTCGACGAGGAGGACCCCTGCGACCTGCTGGTACTGCGCGGCCGGCGGCTGGTCGCGCGGGTCGTGACCGACGGCATGTTCGACGGGCGGATCTGGGCCTATCTCACCGACATCCCGCAGTCCGCGGCCGAGATGACCGAGACGGCCCGCGCGGAACTCGGCCGTATCGCCGAGGCCTCGCAGCGACTCCTGTGCCAGACCGAGGAGTTGCGCTGCTTCCTGGAGACCTGGGTGCCCGAGGCATACGGCAAGTGCGTGCTGAGCCCGCCCGCCGTGCCCGAGCCGGGCTTCCCGATGCCCGAGAGGGACGCCCCGCACGACCCTCTGCGGCTCGTCTACACCGGCAAGTTCGCACCGCGCTGGAACACCCTGCCCATGACCCGGCTGCCTGAGCTGCTCGCCCGGCGAGGCGTCGCCGCCGAACTGCACACCGTCGGCGACAAGATCCACGACGACCCGGGCCACCCGGACTTCCAGGCGGAGATGGCGCGTGCGCTGGCCGGCACCCCCGGCGTCCTCCACCACGGCGGACAGCCCCGTGAGGAGGCCATGCGCATCGCCGCGGACTGCGACGTGGGCCTCGGCTGGCGGGACCCGGTGCTCGACTCCAGCCTCGAACTGTCCACCAAGGTCCTGGAGTTCGGCACCATGGGTCTGCCCGTGGTCCTCAACCGCACCCCCGCCCACGAGGCGCTGCTCGGCAGCGACTATCCGCTGTTCGTGCCCGGACGCGCCGGACTCGACGACGCCGCGGAAACCGTGGCGAGGGTCGCGCGCGAGCCGGAAGCCCGGCGCCTGGCGGCCGACCGCTGCCGCGAGGCCGCCCGCCACCACACCCTGGACGGCGCGGCCGACCGCTGGCGGGCCCACCTGGACCGCGCCTTCCCCGCCCCGCCCACCGCGGTGACGGCCCGTCAACGGCCCTTGCGGGTAGGAGTCGCCGGGCACGACCTGAAGTTCCTCACCCGGCTCCTCGACCACTTCCGCTCGCTGCCCGGCCTGGAGGTACGGGTCGACGCCTGGCCGGCGCTGTCCCGCCACGACCCGGACGCCAGCCGTGAACTCGCCGACTGGGCGGACGTGGTGATCGTCGAGTGGTGCGGTCCGGCGGCCGTCTGGTACAGCCGCCACAAGCGGCGCGGCAGCCGGCTCGTCGTACGGCTGCACCGCTTCGAGCTGGACGCCGGGTGGCCCCGGCAGGTCGACATCGACGCCGTCGACCGGGTGGTGTGCGTCAGCCCGTACTACGCCCGCCGCACCCGCGAGCACACCGGCTGGCCCGCGTCCAAGGTCGTCGTCGTCCCCAACTGGGTGGACACCGACCAGCTGGACCGCCCCAAGGCACCGGGCGCCCACCACCGCCTCGGCATGATCGGCATCGCGCCCAGCCGCAAACGTCTCGACCTCGGCCTCGACGTGCTGGAGGCGCTGCGCGCCCGCGACCGGCGCTGGCATCTGTCGGTCAAGTCCAAGCCGCCCTGGGAGTACTGGTGGATCTGGAACAAGCCCGAGGAACGTGAGCACTACGACGCCGTGCTGCGCCGCATGCAGACCTCGCCGCTGCTGGAGGGTGCCGTCGTCTTCGACGCGTTCGGCCCGGATGTGGCGGGCTGGCTGCGGCGGGTCGGGCACGTGCTGTCCACCAGCGACGACGAGAGCTTCCACCTGGCGCCCGCCGAGGGGATGGCCTCCGGCGCCGTACCGTCGCTGCTGCCGTGGCCCGGCGCGGACGAGATCTACGACCGGCGGTGGATTCACGACAACCCCGAGGCGATGGCGGAGGCGATCGCCGCGCTCGGGGAGGAGGGCTGGCGGTCCGCGGGCGAGCTGGCCCGCACGCAGGTGCGGGAGGGCTTCTCCCTGGAGCGGGTGGCCGAGAGCTGGACGGATCTGCTGGTGTCGGGGTGACACCACTGGTCCAGCGGACAGCCCTGGTCCCCGGAGCCGTCACGGCGTCCGGGGACCAGGGAGTTCACGCAAGGGCGGCGCGCGGTCGGCGCAGGCTCAGGCGGTGACCTTCTCCGGCTGGGCCGCCTTCCGCGGCTCGCGCTCGCCCAGCAGCTCCGTCGGAACCTTCGCCGTCTCGCGGGCCGAGAGCGCGGCCACGACCGGCGGTACGCACAGGGCCGCCGTGAAGAGCGCCACCGCGGACCAGTCGTCGCCGTCCGGACCGGCGATCTGCGCGGCGAACGTGACCGCGAAACCGGCGACCGCGAAGCCGATCTGGGTGCCGATCGCCATGCCGGACAGCCGGACCCGGGTGGAGAACATCTCGCCGTAGAAGGAGGGCCAGACACCGTTCGCGGCGCTGTAGACCACTCCGAAGGCGATGACGCCGAGCAGCAGGGTCAGCGGGTAGGAGCCGGTCGAGATCGCCCACAGGTAGAGGAACATCGTCACCGCACTGCCGGCCGCGCCGATCAGAAACACCGGGCGGCGGCCGATGCGGTCCGACAGCGTGGCCCACAGCGGGATCGCGGCGAGCGCGACCAGGTTGGCGAGGGCGCCCACCCACAGCATGGAGGACCTGCTCATCCCGACCGAGTCGCTGGTGGCGTAGGACAGCGCCCACACCGTGAAGATCGTGCTGACCGAGGCGACCAGCGCGCCGGCGACCACCCGCAGCACATCCGCCCAGTGGTCCCGCATCAGCACCGCGAGCGGCAGCTTGACGACGCCCTCGGCGGCGGCCTGCTGCTCGAAGGCGGGCGTCTCCTCCAGCTTGCGGCGGATGACATAGCCGACGACGGCGACTGCGATGCTCATCCAGAACGGCACCCGCCAGCCCCACGACAGCAGCTGCTCATCCGGCAGCGCGGCGATCGGGATGAAGACCAGGGTGGCCAGCAGCTGCCCGCCCTGGGTGCCGCTCAGCGTGAAGCTGGTGAAGAAGCCGCGCCGGTGCGGTGGCGCGTGTTCCAGGGTCATCGAGTTGGCGCTGGCCTGCTCGCCGGCCGCCGAGATGCCCTGGAGCACCCGGCACAGCACCAGCAGCACGGGCGCGAGGGTGCCGACCTGGTCGCGGGTGGGCAGACAGCCGATGAGGAACGTCGACACGCCCATCAGGATCAGCGTGAAGACCATGATCTTCTTACGCCCCAGCCGGTCCCCGAAGTGACCGAGGAACAGCGCGCCGACCGGCCGGGCCGCGTACGCCACACCGAACGTGGCCAGCGACAGCAGGGTGGCGGTCGCCGGGTCGGACTCGTCGAAGAAGACCTCGGGGAAGATCAGCGCGGCGGCGCTGCCGTAGATGAAGAAGTCGTAGTACTCGAGGGCGCTGCCGATCCAGGCGGCGGTCGCGGCTTTCTTCGGTTGCCCGGGCGGGGCCTGGGGGACGGGGACGGACACGGCGTGCTCCTTCGAGGGGGCTCCAACGTAAGCGGAGTGAGCGGAAACGAGGGACTACCAGGGAAGGGGGATGTGCCGGATCCCGGCTAATTAACCCACTGGGTAGTTAGTAGCGGTGGCTACGGATGTTGCGCCGACGTTTCCCGGGTGTCAAGAGGTGCTGCCGTACGACTTCGGTCCGCTGCTTCGCCCCGTCGCCTCAGTCGGCCGCGCGCTCCGCCGTCAGATACGCGATCACCATGTCGCCGAGCATCGCCCGGTAGTGCTCGCGCTGGGCCGGATCCACCAGGTCACGGCCGAACAGGGCGCCGAAGGTGTGCCGGTTGGAGACCCGGAAGAAGCAGAACGAGCTGATCATCGCGTGCAGGTCGACGGCGTCGACGTCGGCCGTGAACAGGCCGGACTGCTGTCCCGACTCCAGGATCCGGCGGATCACGTCCAGGGCCGGTGAGCCGATCTTGCCGAGCTTCTCGGAGGCGGCGATGTGCTCGGCCCCGTGGATGTTCTCGATGCTGACCAGGCGGATGAAGTCCGGGTGCTGCTCGTGGTGGTCGAAGGTCACCTCGGCCAGCCGGCGGATGGCCGCGACCGGGTCCAGATGCTCGACGTCGAGTTCCTGCTCGGCCTCCCGGATCACGCCGTACGCCCGCTCCAGAACGGCCGTGAACAGCTGTTCCTTGCCGCCGAAGTAGTAGTAGATCATCCGCTTCGTGGTCCGGGTGCGGGCGGCGATCTCGTCCACGCGGGCGCCGTCGTAACCGGCGCGGGCGAACTCCTGCGTCGCGACGTCGAGGATCTCGGCCTGGGTGCGGGCGGCGTCACGGATCCGCCCGTTGCTGCGTGCCGGCTCTTCGACGCTGGTCATCGGCTTCCTTCGGCGAGGGGTGAGCGCGCCCCGGTGGCCCACCCGCGTGCCGGTGATTCTAGAAGCCCGATCGCTGCGCGTGCCGGGCCAGGTCTTCCCAAGCTCCGGTTCGGCTGCTATTACTAACTCACCAGTTCGTACATTAGTAGCGGCTCAGGAGGTCCCCCGGTGGCCAAGGACGCCAAGGACTCGTATCTCGTCGGGCTGATCGGCTCCGGCATCGGTCCGTCGCTCAGCCCCGCGCTGCACGAGAGGGAGGCCGACCGGCTGGGCCTGCGCTATCTGTACCGGCTCATCGACATCGAAGGGCTCGGCGTCCCGCCGGAGGCGGTGGGCGACCTGCTGCGGGCGGCACGCGACCTGGGCTTCGACGGGCTCAACATCACGCACCCGTGCAAGCAGCTCGTCATCGAGCACCTGGACGCGCTCGCCCCGCAGGCCGAGGCGCTCGGCGCGGTCAACACCGTCGTCTTCGAGGACGGCCGGTCCGTCGGCCACAACACGGACGTCACCGGCTTCGCCGCCTCCTTCGCGCGGGGTCTGCCCGACGTACCGCTGGAGCGGGTCGTGCAGCTCGGGGCCGGGGGCGCGGGAGCGGCCGTCGCGCACGCCATGCTGACGCTCGGCGCCGAGCGCGTCACCGTGGTCGACGCGCTGGCCGACCGTGCCGCCGATCTCGCCGCCGCCCTGAACCGGCACTTCGGCGCGGGCCGCGCGGCCGGCGCCGCCCTCGACGCGCTGCCCGCGCTGCTGACCCACGCCGACGGCCTCGTGCACGCCACCCCCACCGGCATGGCCGCCCACCCCGGTCTGCCCCTGCCGGCGGAGCTGCTGCACCCGGGGCTGTGGGTCGCCGAGGTCGTCTACCGCCCGCTGGAGACGGAACTGCTGCGCACGGCACGCTCGCTCGGGTGCGCCACCCTCGACGGCGGCGGCATGGCCGTCTTCCAGGCCGCCGACGCCTTCCGCCTGTTCACCGGACGCGAGCCCGACAGCGCGCGCATGCTCGCGGACATCGCCGAGCTGGCGGACGCCGTGGGAACCCCGAGCCAGTAATAGCCAGGAAGAGCCAGGCCAACAGGAAGAGCCAGGCGAACAGGAAGAGCCAGGAGAAGAGGTACCGGCATGCGTACGTCCATCGCCACCGTCTCCCTCAGCGGATCCCTCACCGAGAAGCTCACGGCCGCCTCCCGGGCCGGCTTCGACGGTGTGGAGATCTTCGAGAACGACCTGCTGGCCAGCCCCCTCACCCCCGAGGAGATCCGCGCCCGCTGCGCCGACCTCGGTCTGACCATCGACCTCTACCAGCCGATGCGGGACATCGAGGCCGTGCCCGCCGACGAGTTCGCCCGCAACCTGCGTCGCGCCCGGCACAAGTTCGAGCTGATGCGGCGGCTGGGCGCCGACACCGTCCTCGTCTGCTCCAGCGTGCACCCGCGCGCGGTGGACGACGACGCGCTCGCCGCCGAACAGTTGGGGCAACTTGCCGCCCTCGCGCAGGACTTCGGCATCCGTGTCGCCTACGAGGCGCTCGCCTGGGGACGGCACGTCAACACGTACGACCACGCCTGGCGCATCGTCGAGGCCGCCGGCCACCCCGCGCTCGGCACCTGCCTGGACAGCTTCCACATCCTCTCGCGCACCTCCGACCCCAAGGACCTCGAAGGGATCGAGGACATCCCCGGCGAGAAGATCTTCTTCCTCCAGCTCGCCGACGCCCCGCTGCTCGCCATGGACGTCCTGCAGTGGAGCCGCCACTACCGCTGCTTCCCCGGCCAGGGCGGCTTCGACGTCGCCGGGCTGGTACGCCACGTCCTGCACACGGGATACGACGGCCCGCTGTCCCTGGAGGTCTTCAACGACGTCTTCCGCCAGGCCGAGGCCGGCCCGACCGCCGTGGACGCCCAGCGTTCCCTGCTGGTCCTCCAGGAGGAGGTCGGCCGGACCACGCCGCCCGCGCCCGTCGTCCCCACCGGCGTCGCCTTCGCCGAACTCGTCACGCCGGACGCCGGACCGGTCTCGGCCGTCCTGGGCGCCCTCGGCTTCACCCGCACCGCACGGCACCGCAGCAAGCCGGTCCACCTCTGGCAGCAGGGCGAGGCCCGGATCCTGGTCAACACCCAGGGCTCGGCACGCCGGGACGGCACCGGCCTCGCCGCGATCGGCCTGGAGTCCCCCGACCCGACCGGCGCCGCCCACCGCGCCGAGGCCCTCCTGGCCCCGGTCCTGCCCCGCCGCCGCGCTCCGGAGGACGCCCCGCTGGACGCGGTCGCGGCCCCCGACGGCACGGAACTCTTCTTCTGCGCGACGGACCGGCCCGAACTGCCGAACTGGCGCGCCGACTTCACCGGCACAGCCAATGCCGAGCAGGGCACAGGGCACGCCGAGCAGGGCACGGCAGTCGCCGAGCAGGGCACGGGGGCCCCGGGAGTGACCCGCATCGACCACCTCGCCCTCGTCCAGCCCTGGCACCACTTCGACGAGGCGACCCTCTTCCACCACAGCGTCCTCGGCCTGCACCCCCAGGAGAGCGTCGACGTCGCCGACCCGTACGGACTGATGCGCAGCCGCGCCGTCACCAACGCCGACGGCAGCGTCCGTATCGCCCTGAGCGTCGGCGCGGCTCCCACGGACGACACCGTGCACGCCCAGCACATCGCGCTCGCCACGGACGACGTGGTCGCCGCGGCCCGCCGCTTCCGGGAGTCCGGCGGCCGGCTGCTGCCGATCCCCGCCAACTACTACGACGACCTGGCCGCACGGTACGAGTTCGCGGACGGCGAGCTGGAGACGTATCGCGAGCTGGGCATCCTCTACGACCGCGACGCGCAGGGGGAGTTCCGGCACTGCTACACCGTGACGGTCGGCCGCGTATTCTTCGAGCTGGTGCAGCGGGACGGCTACCGGGGTTACGGCGCCCAGAACGCGCCTGTGCGGCTGGCCGCGCAGCACATCGCGCAGTAGTGACCGCGGTGACGGCGGGACCGCGGTGGCCTACTGCCGACTGACGGTCCGTGTCACGCCGGCGATGACCGTCGTGGCGAGGATCCAGCCGGTGAGGACGAGGACGTACGCCAGGGCCTGCTGCCCGCCCTTCGGCGCGAAGGCGGGTTCCTGCCCGAAGGAGATCACCGGCAGCAACAGGTCGAGCGTGTAGAAGACCGGGTTGAACTGCGGTGCCTCGTCCGCCTTCAGGGGCGGCGGCGTGTGCAGCGCGAACGCGACGGAGCCGACGGCGAGCAGGGACAGCAGCCAGCCCAGCGCGCGCATCGGGCGGAAGCCATAGCCGACGGTGGCGTCCTGGACATGGCCCCACAGGCGGCCGTACCAGGGGAGCGTGGTGCGGTGGCGGCGCTGTTTGGCCAGCTGGACCAGGCGGGCGCCGTCCTCGTCGCCGGTACGGCGGTAGGCGGCGGTCAACTGCTCGTATCCGTGCGGGTCGAACGTGTCCTCGTCCCGCTCCAGCATGGGCAGCCGAAGCTCGGGCGACACGTGCGGTGTCAGGGACGTGTAGGTGAGGTCGAGGAGGCGGACCTGGTCCGGGAGCATCTCCGGATCCAGGTTGAGGTGCTCCACCTGCGAGCGGCGCAGGTTGAGCCTGCCTTCCATCGGGGTGCCCCCGCGCAGCCACACCTCGCCGATGACACAGCTGCTCGCCCGCATCGCGGTGCCGCCGGGATTGGACAGGCTGCTGTACAGCAGGTCGAGCCGACCGGGAATGCGGGCGCCCCGCAGGTCTATGCGGCCTCGCGTGCTCAGGCGTCTGCCCAGGACGTTGGCGCCCACTTCGAGGGCCTCGGCGCTCAGGACGAAGCCCTCGGGATGACGGAGCTCGGCGTTCTCCAGCCGGAGCGAGCCGCTGATCGTGGCGCCGTTCAGCCGGATCTCACCGCGCGTGCGCAGCCGTGTCGCGCACAGGTCCTCCCCGACGGTCACCTGGTGGAGCTGGAGGACCGGATCCTCGGTCCCCTCCGGCGCGGTGACCTCGGTCCCCTCCAGATACAGTGCCCCGGCGATCTGGGCCCCGCCGAGCCGTACCGGCCCCCCGAACCGGCAGCCCATCAGCCGCAGCCCACCGTCGACCCGAACCCGCGCGGACGCCAGACCGGGCAGCTGGGACCCGGTCAGATTGAGGTACTTCAGCTGGGCGCCGGACAGATCGGGCACGTCCTCGAAGTGGCAGTGACTGAGACGCACGATGCTGTCCACCGTCGCGTACCGCAGATCCAGCACACCGGTGATCCGCGCGCCCGCCACCTTGAGGGCCGCCACCTCACCGCTCTCCGTCGGGCCGTCGAGCAGCAGAGCCCGCAACACCGTGGCGCGGACGGTCCGTTGGGGTCCCCAGTCGGCGCCCTCGGCAGCACTCTCGTCCTGCGCACCACGGAAGTCCACAGCAGTGCCTTTGGGAAAGGCCTCCCATACGGCGCGCTCGGCCGGTGTCAGATCGTTGATCTCCATCAGCCGGGACTCTGACGCCGGCCGCCGAACCTGTCAACTCACCCGCTTCCACCTGGCTGGTTCAGGAAGAGCCACTGCCTTGTTCAGGAGTCACTGCCTTGTTCAAGAGCCACTCGCCGGTCGTACCGCCCGCCAGGGCGCGAACGCGCTGGCCCCGCACGGCAGCAGTGCCGCAAGCTCCGGGCAGTGCCGCAGGATCACGGAGTTCAGGCCGCCCCGCTCCACCCAGTCGATGCCCAGCGGCGTGTAGACCTCGGGCCGGTAGTCGACGGTGAGGAAGCGGTCGGACTGCAGACGCCGGCTCGCCATCAGGATGAACACCCGGAACGCGGTGTCGCTGAAGCCGAACCCCGTCGGCGGATTCTCCCCGAACAGCCCTACGACGGTGTCGATCTCGTCGACCGAGCGGTACACGTCCTTCAGCCGCGCCAGCGTCTCGGCGTTCTCCGTCAGCTCCTCGAAGGACCGCAGGCGCGGCTTGTGCAGCCCTTCCCGGAAGTCGTTGTAGCGCGGGACCCCGCGCCGCCGGGTCCGGACCAGGTCCACCACCGACAGGTCGATGATCTCGCCCTCCCGCTCGAACTGCTGCAGGGAGCGCGGGAAGTTGTGCAGCGTGATCGCTCCGGGATGGGCGACACCGAACGAGTACAGGGCGTTCGCGAGCCCCGTCTTGCGGATCCGCGTCTCGGCCGCGCCGCCCTGGATGTCCAGGAAGCCCACCGTCTCCAGACGCTGCCCGAGTTGGTGCTCGCGCAGCTCGAAGTCGTCCGGGATCAACGGGTGCATGCGGTAGACGGTGACGAAGTCCTCGGTGAGGGAGTACGGCGCGGTGTGGTGGTCCGGCAGGGTCTTCGGAATGCCGGTCAGTGAGTGCGACTCGAACAGCCACAGTCCGAGCTGGTTCAGCCAATTCCTGGGCGGGCCCTGCCAGTTGGTGTGCAGGGCGATGTCGATCGCCTCGGTGGCGAGGATCGCAGGCGTCCACTCCACGGTGTGGATCTTCGCGATCAGCGCCGAGACGATCAGGCGGGCCCTCTGGTAGATCCGCTCCTCGCTCATCCTCGGATACTCGGCGCGCAGCGCGGCACACACCGCGTTGTGCTCCCGCGCGAACAGCGTGTGCATGGCGCTGAGGCCCATCCACCAGCTGTCGTTGAAGCCCGTCAGTGGGATCCCGCCGTTGCCGCCGTTCGGCAAGTGACCGTCCTCCAGGCGGAGTTCGGCGCGACCCTCGGCCTCGCGCAGGAAGCGCGCGGTCTGCTCGTCGGCGCCGTACACCTCGGACCCGTCCCACCAGTGCGAGGCGGTGTTGGCGAACAGGATCGGCGGGCCGCCCGGCGCCTCGATGCCCTGGTTCTCCGCGAACCGCATCACGTCCTCGCCGGGCCCGCCGGGCGTGTTGTGCCACGGTCCGCTGCCGGGCGGCAACGGCACCTCGACACTGCGCTCACCCGGCCGGTGGCGCCGGTGGTTGACCCAGTCGTGCACCTGGAACTGGATCCAGGCCGCGGCCAGCACGTTCAGCGAGGTCGCGGGCAGGAAGCTCTCGCGGTACAGGAGTTGGCGGCTGACCGTGACCGGGTTCGGGGTGTCGAAGAGGTCGGGACGGAAGACCGGCTCCAGATTGCGGCCGAAGGCCGCGCCGACGGCGCCCATGCCCGGGTCCGACAGATCGTTGTACGTCCCGTCGTACGACCGCTCGTCGCGCAGCCGTTCCGGGACCGGCTCGGGCACCGGCTGTGCGCGGGGCGGCGCCTCGCGCGGCTCGGTGTCGATCAGGTTCAGCCGGCGCAGCACCTTGCGCAGGAACACGAGGTTCAGCAGGCTCAGCCGCGTCGGCAGCCGGTGCCAGGGCACGTACTGGTTGAGCAGCGCGAAAGCCGCTTCGACAGGACGCCCGAGGACCTTGTTGCGGACCGGCTCCTCGGTGACGAACCGCAGGCCGAGCCGGTGCGCGCTGGATGCCTGGTACGCCGCCTTGCGGGCCCGGTTGATGTTGCCGAGCGGCCTGAACTCCTCAGTCGTGTACCAGGGGTTGAAGCTCAGGTCCTCGATGCGGCGGGAGATCGCACGTGCCTCGGCGGAGTCCAGGTCCTGGCCGGGGATGGTGAGCCGGGCGACCGGAAGCGCGGGCGCCACCCCGTCCTGCCATTCCACCGACGCGTCCTCGACCGGGGTGTGCCGCTCGTCCACGAACCGCTGCACGCACAGGTCGTACTCGACGTCGCCCCGCGCCAGCCGGCGGGCGAACTCACGGTGCAGGAAGTCCGGGTCCTGACGGTCCGGCGCGGGCCCCGGCGGGGTGCCCGGCGCGGGACGGAACAGGAACCGCACCGGCCCCGCGTCGCCCCACAGCATCGCCCCCCGGCTCCAGTACGTCTCGTGGGCGAGCGAGTCGACGGTGTGCCGGGCAGCGGCCTGCACATTGCGCCGCATCCGGTTGGCGGTGCCGAGCCCCACGGCGAGCGGCAGCTTCACGAACAGTCCGAACGCCTTCTGCACCGGGCTGCGGGCGCCCGCCATCGCCTTGGCGAAGGCCACGAACTCCCGGGCGTTGCGGGCGTGCGAGACCGGATGGCTGGTCGCCAGCAGATCGTGGCTCTCCTCCTGCGACACCCGCACGCGCACCGCCGCCCCGCGCAGATCCGGCGAGCCGTCGCCCTGCCGGATGCCGCTCGCGTTGGACAGCCGTACGGTGGCCGGATACTCGGCGCCCGGCTGGGCGAACCCCACCCGCAGGGCTGCCGGGAGGTCGTCGTGGAAGCGCAGCCGTGCGTTCTCCACGGCCAGCGGCGCCTTGGCGTGGAAGGTACGGGTGACCTCCCCGCCCCCGGCCCGGCGGTTCCTGACCTGCACGTCCATCAGTTCACGCGCCAGCCGCTCGAACACCTGGCGTTCCGCCTCGGGACTGCCGCCCTCGTACCGTTCGTAGCGCTGCTCGTGCTGCCCGGACTCGGCCATCGGAGGTCTTCCTTCGTACGACTGCGTACGGGGACCCCAGGATCCCAGGAAGCCCACCGGGCCGCATCCGCAGTGAACGCGGGGTTGACGCCCCCTGCGGATGCGGCCCGGGTCATGCGTCGTCCTACGCCCTGATATTCCACTCCGCGATCACAGGCCGCCCGTGCTCCGTCGACAGGCGGCTCACCGTGCCCGTCGCCAGCTGGAACAGCCGTCCGTCCGCCGGCGCGAGGCCCAGTCGCCTGGCCGTGACGACACGCAGGAAGTGACCGTGCGCCACGAGGATGACATCGCCGTCCAGCAGCGCCACCTCCACCCGGGCCAGCACCCGGTCGGCCCGTGCCCCCACCTCCGCCGGTGACTCACCGGGGTGACCGTCCGGTCCGGGCGGCACGCCGTCGGTCCACAGGGACCAGTGGGGGCGGGAGCGGTGGATGTCGACCGTGGTGACGCCCTCGTAGCCGCCGTAGTCCCACTCGTGCAGATCAGGGTCCGGTACGGCCCCCGACACGCCCGCCAGTTCGGCCGTGCGCACGGCGCGCCGCCGCGGGCTGGACAGCGCCAGTGAGAAGGCCCGGCCGGTCAGCAGCGGAGCCAGGGACTTGGCCTGTTCCTCGCCGTCCTGAGTGAGGGGCAGGTCGGTGAAGCCGGTGTGCTGTCCCGACCTGCTCCACTGCGTCTCACCGTGGCGGACCAGAAAGAGATCCCCCACGGCGGGCTACTCCTTCGACTCGACGGCGTGCCCGCCGAACTGGTTGCGCAGCGCCGCGATCATCTTCATCTGCGGGGAGTCGTCCTGGCGGGACGCGAACCGCGCGAACAGCGAGGTGGTGATCGCCGGCAGCGGCACCGCGTGGTCGATGGCCGCCTCGACGGTCCAGCGGCCCTCGCCGGAGTCCTGCGCGAAGCCCTTCAGCTTCTCCAGGTGCTCGTCCTCGTCGAGGGCGTTCACCGCGAGGTCCAGCAGCCAGGACCGGATGACCGTGCCGTCCTGCCAGGAGCGGAAGACCTCCCGGACGTTGTCCACCGACTCGACCTTCTCCAGCAGCTCCCAGCCCTCGGCGTAGGCCTGCATCATGGCGTACTCGATGCCGTTGTGAACCATCTTCGCGAAGTGCCCGGCGCCCACCTTGCCCGCGTGGACGTAGCCGTACGGCCCCTCCGGCTTCAGCGCCTCGAAGATCGGCTTGAGCCGGTCGACGTACTCCTTCTCGCCGCCGACCATCAGCGCGTAGCCGTTCTTCAGACCCCACACGCCGCCGGACACGCCGGCGTCGACGAAGCCGATGCCGTGCGCGGCCAGCTCCTTGGCGTGCTGCTCGTCGTCCGTCCAGCGGGAGTTTCCCCCGTCGACCACCGTGTCGTACGGCTTGAGGAGGCTCCCCAGCTGGTCGATCACGAGCTGGGTGGGCCGGCCGGCCGGGACCATGACCCAGACCGTGCGCGGCGCGTCGAGCTGGTCGACGAGGTCGGCCAGGCTCGCGACGTCGGACAGTTCGGGGTTGGTGTCGTAGCCGACGACGGTGTGGCCGGCGTTGCGCAGACGCTCGCGCATGTTGCCGCCCATCTTGCCGAGACCAACAAGACCGATCTGCATGTCAGTTCACTTCTTCCTGGACGCCCTGCGCGTCCGATGCGTTCTTGAGCGAGCGGTACGCGGCCACGAGGGCGGCCGTGGACGGATCGAGACCGGGGACCTCGGCACCTTCGGTGAGGGCGGGCTCGACACGCTTGGCGAGGACCTTGCCCAGCTCGACACCCCACTGGTCGAAGGAGTCGATGTTCCAGACCGCGCCCTGGACGAACACCTTGTGCTCGTAGAGGGCGACCAGCTGGCCGAGGACCGACGGGGTCAGCTCGGGGGCGAGGATCGTGGTGGTGGGGTGGTTGCCGAGGAAGGTGCGGTGCGGGACCTGCTCCTCGGGCACACCCTCGGCGCGCACCTCGTCCGCGGTCTTGCCGAAGGCGAGCGCCTGCCCCTGCGCGAACAGGTTCGCCATCAACAGGTCGTGCTGCGCCTTGAGCTCGTCGCTCAGCTCGGCGACCGGCCGGGCGAAGCCGATGAAGTCCGCCGGGATCAGCCGGGTGCCCTGGTGGATCAGCTGGTAGTAGGCGTGCTGCCCGTTGGTGCCGGGCGTGCCCCAGACCACCGGCCCGGTCGTCCAGCCCACGACCTCGCCGTCCCGGTCCACCGACTTGCCGTTGGACTCCATATCCAGCTGCTGGAGATAGGCCGTGAACTTCGACAGGTAGTGCGAGTACGGCAGCACCGCATGGGACTCGGCGGCGCAGAAGTTCCCGTACCAGATGCCCAACAGACCCATGATCAATGGGGCGTTGGCCTCGGCGGGCGCGGTGCGGAAGTGCTCGTCGACGGTTTGGAAGCCGTCGAGCATCTCCCGGAAGCGGTCCGGACCGATGGCGATCATCAGGGACAGGCCGATGGCCGAGTCGTAGGAGTAGCGGCCGCCGACCCAGTCCCAGAACTCGAACATGTTGTCTGGGTCGATGCCAAAGTCCGTGACCTTCTCGGCGTTGGTCGACAGCGCGACGAAGTGCTTGGCGACCGCCTTGTCCTCGCCGCCGAGCCCGGCCAGCAGCCAGGAACGGGCCGACGTGGCGTTGGTGATCGTCTCGATCGTGGTGAACGTCTTGGACGCGACGATGAACAGCGTCTCCGCCGGGTCCAGGTCCCGCACCGCCTCATGGAGGTCCGCGCCGTCGACGTTCGACACGAACCGGAACGTCAACTCCCGTGCGGTGAACGGGCGAAGGGCGTCGTACGCCATCGCCGGACCGAGGTCGGAGCCGCCGATGCCGATGTTGACGACGTTGCGGATCCGGCGGCCGGTGTGGCCGGTCCACGCGCCGGAGCGGACGCGCTCGGCGAAGTCGCCCATCCTGTCGAGCACCGCGTGCACCTTGGGCACGATGTTCTCGCCGTCCACCTCGACCACCGCGTCCCGCGGGACTCGCAGCGCGGTGTGCAGCACCGCACGGTCCTCGGTGACGTTGATCCTCTCGCCGCGGAACATCGCGTCGCGCAGCCCGAACACGTCGGTGGCAGCGGCCAGTTCCTGGAGCAGGGCGAGTGTCTCGTCGTTGATCAGGTGCTTGGAGTAGTCGATGCGCAGATCACCGACGCGTACGACGTACCGCTCCGCGCGGGAGGGGTCAGCCGCGAACAGCTCACGCAGCCGCGGGCGCTGCAGCGCGTCCTCGCGGTGGTCCTCCAGGGCCGCCCACTCGGGGCGCTGGGTGAGACGGGGTGTGTCGGACAGCGGGTCAGACATGGTCAGGGGTCTCCTTGGTGGCCTCGCCCCGCAGGGCGACGGCGTACATCTCGTCCGCGTCGAGGCGCCTGAGCTCCTCGGCGATGAGTTCGGAGGTGGTGCGGACCTTCAGCGCGAGGGTGCGCGGCGGCTGGTCCGGCAGGGTCAGCGTGGCCAGCGGGCCCTCGGGGCGGTCGATGACGATCTCGCCGCTCTCGGTGCCCAGGCGCACGCCGGTGACGACAGGGCCGGCGGTGACGACCCGCTCGGCGGTGACGTGGAGGCGGGCCTCCAGCCAGCGGGCGAGCAGTTCGGCGGCCGGGTTGTCGGCCTCGGCCTCCACGGCCGCCGAGATGATCGGCACCCGGGCCTGGTCCAGGGCCGCGGCGAGCATGGAGCGCCACGGGGTGAGCCGGGTCCAGGCGAGGTCGGTGTCGCCGGGCGCGTAGGAGCGCGCGCGGGCCTCCAGATCGGCCTGCGGGTTCTCGGTGGTGTACAGGTCGGTGATCCGGCGCTGTGCCAGCGCCCCCAGCGGATCCTTCGCGGGGTTCTCCGGCGCCTCCACCGGCCACCACACCACGACCGGCGCGTCCGGCAGCAGCAGCGGCAGCACCACCGAGTCGGCGTGGTCGGACACTTCGCCGTACATGCGCAGCACGACCGTCTCGCCGGTGCCGGCGTCGGCGCCCACCCGGACCTCGGCGTTCAGGTGCGAGCGGGTGCGGTCGCGCGGGGTGCGGGCGTGCCGCTTGATGACCACCAGGGTGCGCGAGGGGTGCTCGTGGGAGGCCTCCTCGGCCGCCTTGATCGAGTCGTAGGCGTTCTCCTCGTCCGTGACGATGACCATCGTCAGGACCATGCCCACGGCCGGCGTGCCGATCGCGCGGCGGCCCTTCACCAGCGCCTTGTTGATCTTGCTTGCCGTGGTGTCGCTCAGGTCGATCTTCATGGCCTGCGCCAGCTCCGTCCGTCTCGTGCGAGCATCTCGTCGGCTTCCTCGGGTCCCCAGCTCCCGGACGCGTACTGCGCCGGCTTGCCGTGTGTGTCCCAGTACTCCTCGATCGGGTCGAGGATCTTCCAGGACTCTTCCACTTCCTGGTGACGGGGGAACAAATTGGCGTCACCAAGGAGGACATCCAGGATGAGCCGCTCGTAGGCCTCCGGGCTGGACTCCGTGAACGACTCGCCGTACGCGAAGTCCATCGTCACGTCCCGGATCTCCATGGACGTGCCCGGCACCTTGGAGCCGAACCGCACCGTCACGCCCTCGTCCGGCTGGACGCGGATCACGATCGCGTTCTGGCCGAGTTCCTCGGTGGCGGTCGAGTCGAACGGCGAGTGCGGCGCCCGCTGGAAGACGACCGCGATCTCGGTGACCCGCCGCCCGAGCCGCTTGCCGGTGCGCAGGTAGAACGGCACGCCCGCCCAGCGCCGGTTGTCGACGTTCAGCCTGACGGCGGCGTACGTGTCGGTCGTCGACCGCGCGTCGATGCCGTCCTCCTGGAGGTACCCGGCGACCTGCTCGCCGCCCTGCCAGCTCGCCGCGTACTGCCCGCGCACGGTGTGCCTGCCCAGGTCCGCCGGCAGCTTGACGGCCTTGAGCACCTTCAGCTTCTCGGTGAGCAGCGACCCGGCGTCGAAGGAGGCCGGCTCCTCCATCGCGGTCAGCGCCATCAGCTGGAGCAGGTGGTTCTGGATGACGTCGCGCGCCGAGCCGATGCCGTCGTAGTAGCCAGCCCGGCCGCCGATGCCGATGTCCTCGGCCATCGTGATCTGCACATGGTCGACATACGACCGGTTCCAGATCGGCTCGAACATCTGGTTGGCGAACCGCAGCGCCAGGATGTTCTGGACGGTCTCCTTGCCCAGGTAGTGGTCGATCCGGAAGACCTGTTCCGGGTCGAACACGTCGTGCACGATCGCGTTCAGCTCGCGGGCGCTCGCGAGGTCGTGGCCGAACGGCTTCTCGATGACCGCCCGCCGCCAGGACCCCTCCGGCGCGTCCGCCAGGCCGTGCTTCTTCAGCTGCTGCACGACCTTCGGGAAGAACTTCGGCGGTACGGAGAGGTAGAAGGCGTAGTTGCCGCTCGTACCGCGGGCCGTGTCCAGCTCGTCGACGGTCTGACGCAGCTGCTTGAAGGCCTCGTCGTCGTCGAAGTCACCCGGGATGAACCGCATGCCCTCGGCGAGCTGCTGCCAGACCTCCTCGCGGAACTCCGTACGGGCGTGCTCGCGCACCGAGTCGTGCACGACCTGCGCGAAGTCCTGGTCCTCCCAGTCCCGGCGGGCGAACCCGACGAGTGAGAAGCCCGGCGGCAGCATGCCGCGGTTGGCGAGGTCGTACACGGCCGGCATCAGCTTCTTGCGGGACAGATCGCCGGTCACGCCGAAGATGACGAGCCCGGACGGGCCCGCGATCCGGGGCAGGCGGCGGTCGCGCGGGTCGCGCAGGGGGTTGTCCCAGTCCCAGTCCCGGTCGGTGGTCATTCTGCGTCAGCTCCCTTGCTGCCGAGCGACTTCTGCACGGCGTCCAACAGGTCCTGCCACGCCACCTCGAACTTGGCGACGCCCTCGTCCTCCAAGCGGGTGACCACCTCGTCGTAGGAGATGCCGAGCGCCTCCACCGCGGCCAGGTCGGCACGGGCCTGTGCGTAGCCGCCGCTCACCGTGTCGCCGGTGATCACGCCGTGGTCGGCGGTGGCGTTCAGGGTGGCCTCGGGCATGGTGTTGACGGTGCCGGGCGCGACCAGATCGTCCACGTACAGGGTGTCCTTGTACGCCGGGTCCTTCACGCCGGTCGAGGCCCACAGCGGACGCTGCTTGTTGGCCCGGGCACCGCCGAGGGCGGTCCAGCGGTCACCGGAGAAGACGTGCTCGTAGGCCTCGTAGGCGAGCCGCGCGTTGGCGAGCGCCGCCCGGCCCTTGAGCGCGAGGGCCGGGTCCGTGCCGATCGTCGCCAGCCGCTTGTCGATCTCGGAGTCGACACGGGAGACGAAGAAGGACGCCACGGAGTGGATGGCGGAGAGGTCGAGGCCCTTGGCGGCAGCCTTCTCCAGACCGGCGAGGTAGGCGTCCATGACCTCGCGATAGCGCTCCAGGGAGAAGATCAGCGTGACGTTGACGCTGATGCCCTGGGCGATGACCTCGGTGATGGCGGGCAGCCCGGCCTTGGTCGCCGGGATCTTGATCATCACGTTGGGGCGGTCGACCAGCCAGGCGAGCTGCCGTGCCTCGGCGATCGTGGCCGTCGTGTCGTGGGCGAGACGCGGGTCGACCTCGATGGACACCCGGCCGTCCCGGCCCTCCGTGGCGTCGTACACGGGCCGCAGGATGTCGGCGGCGGCACGGACGTCGGCGGTCGTCATCATGCGCACGGCCTCGTCGACCGTGACGCCCCGCACCGCGAGGTCGGCGAGCTGTTCCTCGTAGCCCTCACCGGAGCCGATGGCGGCCTGGAAGATGGACGGGTTGGTGGTGACGCCCACGACGTTCTTGTTCGCGATCAGATCGGCGAGGTTGCCCGACTCGATCCGCTTGCGCGACAGGTCGTCCAGCCAGATCGAGACGCCTTCGTCGGCAAGGCGCTTGAGGGCTCCCGCGGTAGCGGTTGCTTCGGTGCTCACAGTGTTCATCTTCTTTCTGGCGGTCGGATCAACCACGCGCGGCGGCCAGCGATTCCCTGGCTGCGGCGGCGACGTTCTCGGGGGTGAAGCCGTACTCGGCGAACAGGGTCTTCGCGTCGGCGGAGGCACCGAAGTGCTCCAGGGAGACGATGCGTCCCGCGTCGCCGACGAGCCGGTACCAGGTGAGCCCGATCCCGGCCTCGACGGCGACCCGCGCCTTCACGGCCGGCGGCAGGACACTCTCGCGGTACTCACGGGGCTGCTCCTCGAACCACTCGACGGACGGCATCGAGACGACACGGGTACCGATCCCGTCGGCCTCCAACCGCTCCCGCGCGGCGACGGCGAGCTGGACCTCGGAGCCGGTGGCGACGAGGATCACCTCGGGCGTCTCGGTGGAGGACTCCTCCAGCACATAACCGCCCTTCGCCGCATCGGAGTTGGGTGCGTACGTCGGCACCCCCTGGCGGGTGAGGGCGAGCCCGTGCGGGGCCGGGCTGGTGGAGTGCCGCCTGAGGATCTCGGCCCAGGCGATGGCGGTCTCGTTGGCGTCGGCGGGGCGGACGATGTTCAGGCCCGGGATGGCGCGCAGCGATGCCAGGTGCTCGACCGGCTGGTGGGTGGGTCCGTCCTCGCCGAGGCCGATCGAGTCGTGCGTCCAGACGTACGTCACCGGCAGCTGCATCAGGGCCGACATGCGGACGGCGTTGCGCATGTAGTCCGAGAACACCAGGAAGGTGCCGCCGTAGATACGGGTGTTGCCGTGCAGCGCGATGCCGTTCATCTCCGCGGCCATCGAGAACTCGCGGATGCCGAAGTGGACCGTACGGCCGTAGGGGTCGGCCTCGGGCAGCGGGTTGCCCTTCGGCAGGAACGAACTCGTCTTGTCGATGGTCGTGTTGTTCGAGCCGGCCAGGTCGGCCGAGCCGCCCCACAGCTCGGGGACGACGGCGCCGACGGCCTGGAGCACCTTGCCGGAGGCGGCGCGGGTGGCGACCGACTTGCCCTCCTCGAAGACCGGGATCGAGGACTCCCAGCCCTCGGGCAGCTGACCGGCGACGATCCGGTCGAACAGCTGGGCGCGCTCGGGGTTGGCGGCGCGCCACGTCCCGAGCTGCTTGTCCCAGGCCGCGTGCCCCTCGGCGCCCCGGTCGAGGGCGCGCCGGGCGTGGGCGAGGACTTCCTCCGCGACCTCGAAGGACTGCCCGGGGTCGAAGCCGAGGATGCGCTTGGTGGCGGCGATCTCGTCCGCGCCCAGCGCCGAGCCGTGGGAGGCCTCGGTGTTCTGCGCGTTCGGGGCGGGCCAGGCGATGACCGTGCGCATCGCGATGATCGAGGGACGCTCGGTCTCGGCCTGCGCCGCCCTGAGCGCCGCGTACAGCGCGTGGACGTCGATGTCGCCGCCCAGCTCCGGCTCGATCCGCTGCACGTGCCAGCCGTACGCCTCGTACCGCTTCAGCACGTCCTCGGAGAAGGCGGTCGCCGTGTCGCCCTCGATGGAGATGTGGTTGTCGTCGTAGAGGAAGACCAGGTTGCCGAGCTTCTGGTGGCCGGCGAGGGAGGAGGCCTCGGCGGAGACGCCCTCCTCCAGGTCACCGTCGGAGACGATCGCCCAGATGGTGTGGTCGAACGGGGACTCGCCCTCGGGCGCCTCGGGATCGAACAGACCGCGCTCGAAGCGGGCGGCCATCGCCATGCCGACCGCGTTGGCGACACCCTGACCCAGCGGGCCGGTCGTCGTCTCGACGCCGGCCGTGTGCCCGTACTCGGGGTGACCCGGCGTCTTCGAACCCTGGGTCCGGAAGGACTTGAGGTCGTCAAGCTCCAGCTCGTACCCGGCGAGGAAGAGCTGGGTGTAGAGGGTCAGCGAGGTGTGGCCGGGGGAGAGCACGAAACGGTCCCGGCCGGTCCACTCGGGGTCGGCGGGGTCGTGACGCATCACCTTCTGAAAGATCGTGTACGCGGCCGGGGCGAGGCTCATGGCGGTGCCCGGGTGGCCGTTACCGACTCGCTGCACGGCATCCGCCGCCAAAAGACGGGCGGTGTCGACGGCACGCCGGTCGAGTTCGGTCCATTCGAAGCTGTCCGGTGTCTGCGTGCTCATCTTCAAAAAGTCCTCGATCGGAGCGAAGTGGCTGGTCCAACGCCTTCAAAACTAAAAGTCTGACTTTTACGAGGGAAGGTCGAGGTGTGTCAGGCTGTGGTGAAAGTGGGACACCGCGACGGGTACGGCGCACGGCTGAGCGAGGGGCCCGCACGGCTGAGACAGCACGAGACGGACATGGCGGGCATGGTGGACACAGGGGTTCAAGGCGGCGACGCGATACGGACGTTTCCGTTCCCCGTCGATCTGAGCGTCCTCGGCGTCGGCATGCAGGTCGGCCCCATGGGCACCGGCCGCACCTGGCACGCCGCCGACGCACCGCTGGAGCGGGTGCACCGCATCGACTTCCACGTCGTGATGCTGTTCGACGAGGGCCCCGTACACCACATGATCGACTTCGCCGAGTACGAGGCGCAGGCCGGCGATCTGCTGTGGATCCGCCCCGGGCAGGTCCACCGCTTCTCGACGGCCGGCGCCTACCGCGGCACCGTCCTGACCATGCAGCCGGGCTTCCTGCCCCGCGCCACGGTCGAGGCCACCGGCCTGTACCGCTACGACCTTCCGCCTCTGCTCCACCCCGACGAGGCCCAGCTCACCGGCCTCCGTTCGGCCCTCGCCCAACTCCAGCGCGAGTACGAGGACACGACGACCCTCCCCCTGAGCCTGCACACGTCGGTCCTGCGGCACTCGCTCACGGCGTTCCTCCTGCGCCTGGCACACCTCGCCGCGAGCTCGGCGGAGGCCGCGCGCCGACAGGCCGACACGACGTTCACGCTCTTCCGGGACGCGGTGGAGCGGGGCTTCGCCACCAACCACAGCGTCAGCGCCTACGCCGACCAGCTCGGGTACTCCCGCCGCACCCTCGTCCGCGCGGTCCGCGCCGCCACCGGGGAGACGCCCAAGGGCTTCATCGACAAGCGCGTGGTCCTGGAGGCGAAGCGGCTTCTGGCCCACACGGACATGCCGATCGGGCGGATCGGGGCGGCCGTCGGTTTTCCGGACGCCGCGAACTTCTCCAAGTTCTTCCATCAGCACACGGAGCTGACGCCGGCGGCGTTTCGGGCAGACCTGTGACGCTCCGCCGGTTCCTGCCAGAGAACCCTTCCGTCACAGTCGAGTTCACCCTTTGAATGCGGGAATGGCCGTCCTCGGCCGCTCAAGAGGAGAGGGACTGACTCCGTGGAACTCGTCTTCACCGGCCGGGTCATCGAATGGCGCGGCCCGGCGCCGTACTACTTCCTGAGGGTGCCGGACGAGGAATCCGCTGACATCCGCGAGGTGGCCGCGATGGCCACGTACGGCTGGGGCGTCATCCCGGTCGAGGCCCGGATCGGCGAGGTCGCCTTCGAGACGTCCCTCTTCCCCAAGGACGGCGGCTATCTGCTGCCGCTCAGGAACGCGGTACGCAAGCCGCAGGGGATCGGGGCCGGTGACGAGGTGAGCGTGGAGATGACCGTCCGCCTGTAGTGCCGGGGCTGCGGTGTGACTCAGGCGTTCGTCGGCAGGGACGGCTCGGGTGCCGGGGGGTGCTCCCTCGCCTCGCGCATCCGGGCCAGGATGAACAGCTCGTGGTCCATGGAGAGTCGAGCGACCTCACGCCTCGTACTCACCGGCGAGAGGGATATCCGCCGCCCCGCCCCGCGACCTCTACGCCCCCCTCGCCCCGCGACCCCTACGCCCCCCTCGCCCCGCGGCCGCTACGCCCCCGTCTCGGGCTGCCACCCCAACGCCCGCGAGATCCCCCGCGCCGCCAGCCGTACCGCCGGCACCAGTATCGGAACCTGTGCGTCGGCCTGGGGCACGACCACGGACACGGCTGCGGCGATCGTGCCGCCCGGGCCGCGGATCGGTGCGGCGACCGACAGGGCGTCGTCGGTGACCTGGCGGCTGCTCACGGCCACCCCGGTGCGGCGCACGTCGGCCAGCATGCGGCGCAGCCGGGCGGGGTCGGTGATGGTGTACGGCGTGAAGGAGGTGAGCGGCCCGGCGAGGTACTCGTCCTGGAACTCCGGCTCGCTGTGCGCGAGCAGCGCGAGGCCGACCCCGGTGGCGTGCAGCGGCCAGCGGGCCCCGACGCGAATGTGGACGCCGACCGCGGAGCGTCCCGACAGCCACTCGATGTAGACGACCTCGGGCCCGTCCTGGACCGCCAACTGCACGTTCTCGTGCGTGGCTTCGTACAGGTCCTCCAAGTACGGCAGCGCGATCTGCCGCAGTGCCGGGCCGCGCGGCGCGAGTGCCGCGAGCTCCCACAGCCGCAGACCGACGTGGTAGAGACCGGATTCGTCCCGCTCCAGGGCGCCCCACTCGCTGAGCGCGGTCACGAGCCGGTGCGCGGTGGTCAGGCTCAGCCCGGCCCGTCGGCTGATGTCCGTCAGACACAGCGCCGGATGCTCGAGGTCGAAGGCCCCGAGCACGGACAGCAGGCGGTCGGGCGCGGAACGCGTCCCCTTGACCGAGAAGGACGGTACGGCGTCGGCGGTCATCGGCAATTCGTCACCCCAGTCCTGACTCGCTGACCCTCTGCAGCAACGCGTGCAGCTGCTCACGCTCGGCGGGGTCGAGGGGCTGGACCAGCTCGTTGGTGACGCGCTGCCCGGCCTCGTCGGTGTCGCGCAGGAACGCCCGGCCGCCTTCGGTCAGCACGATGATCCGGCTGCGGCGGTCGTCGGGGGAAGGGCGCCGCTCGGCGAAGCCCAGCTTCTCCAGGTCGTCGACCAGGCCGACGATCGCGCTCGGGTCGTAGCCGAGCGACGCGCTCAGCTCGCGCTGGAGCGCCCCCGGCGTGGTGGCGAGGAACCGCAGGACCGCGTAGTGGCGCAGGCGCAGGCCCGACTCCTGGAGGAAGGAGTTGAAGAGCTGACCGGAGCGCAGGCCGAGGCGGTACAGCAGATAGCCCGTGTCGGCGTGCAGTCCGCGCATCCAGGGCTCGTCGGCGTCGATCGGTGCGGGGTTCGTGGTCGGCCGGCTGGCGATGGCGGGCTCCCTGGTCGAGGCCCCGGGTGAGGGGGCGGGCGTACGTACAGCCCCCAGCATGACGCAAGGATGAGTCGCCAACAACTATTGACGTCGACAACTATTGTTCTTACCTTCGATCTCGCACTGCTTTCGACATGCCTTCGACCTCGAAGTCGCACCCCACTCGCACCCCACCCGAACCTCCATCCGGAAGGAACCGCCCGTGCCCAGCATCGATCTCACCGGCAAGGCCGCCGTCGTCACCGGCAGCGGCCGGGGCCTCGGCCTCGCCTACGCCCACGCCCTGGCCGCCCACGGCGCCTCCGTGGTCGTCAACGACGTCGACGAGGCCGTGGCCGAGGCGGCCGTGAAGTCCATCACCGAGGCCGGCGGCACCGCCGTCGCCGAGGTCGTCCCGGTCGGCACGACCGAGGCGGCCCAGCGGCTGGTGAACCGTGCCGTCGAGGAGTTCGGGCGGCTCGACGTCCTGGTGACCAACGCGGGCATCCTGCGCGACAAGGTCCTGTGGAAGATGACCGACGACGACTTCGACGCGGTGGTCACCACCCACCTCAAGGGCACCTTCACCTGCGCCCGCGCCGCCGCCGTCCGCATGCGCGAGCAGGGCGAGGGCGGCACCCTGATCCTGGTCGGTTCCCCGGCCGGGCAGCGCGGCAACTTCGGGCAGACGAACTACGCCGCTGCCAAGGCAGGCATCGCCGCCATGGCCCGCACCTGGTCGATGGAGCTGGGCCGCGCGAACATCACCGTCAACGCGATCGTGCCGGTCGCCGCGACCGCCATGACCGAGACCATCCCCGCCTTCTCCCCGTACATCGAGGCGATGCGGAACGGCGAGCCGTTCCCCGACTTCCTGCGCAAGGGCGAGGGCTTCGGCACCCCCGAGGACTGCGCCGCCCTCGTCCCGTTCCTCGCCTCCGAGGCCGCCCGCGGCATCACGGGCCAGGCCATCGGCATCGGCGGGGACAAGGTGGCACTCTGGTCGCATCCGCAGGAGATCGCCGCGGCGTACGCGGACGGCGGCTGGACCCCTGACACCCTGGCCGACGTCTGGCCCGGCTCGGTCGGCGCCGAACTCCAGTCGGTCGGCATTCCGGCGCCCAAGTTCCCGGAGGCGTGATGGCCCCCTCCATGAATCCCGACGAGCTGGTCGCGATCGACGTCCACACCCATGCGGAGGTCTCCTCCAAGGGCCACTCCTCCCTGGACGACGACCTGCACGACGCCTCCTCGGCCTACTTCAAGGTCGAGGGCAAGCGGAAGCCGACCCTGGAGGAGACGGCCGCCTACTACCGCGAGCGGAAGATGGCCGCCGTGATCTTCACGGTCGACGCAGAGTCCGCGACGGGCACGCCGCCCGTCCCGAACGAGGAGGTCGCCGAGGCGGCCGCGGCCAACGCCGACGTCCTCATCCCCTTCGCGTCCATCGACCCCTTCCGTGGCAAGGCGGGCGTCAAGCAGGCCCGCCGCCTGGTCGAGGAGTACGGGGTGAAGGGCTTCAAGTTCCACCCGAGCATCCAGGGCTTCTTCCCCAACGACCGCTCGGTGGTGTACGACCTCTACGAGGTGATCGAGGAGACCGGCACGATCGCCCTCTTCCACACCGGCCAGACGGGCATCGGCGCCGGAGTGCCCGGCGGGGGCGGCATCCGCCTCAAGTACTCCAACCCCCTCCACGTGGACGACGTGGCGGCCGACTTCCCCCACCTGAAGATCATCCTCGCCCACCCGTCCTTCCCCTGGCAGGACGAGGCCCTCGCGGTGGCCACCCACAAGCCGGGCGTGCACATCGACCTGTCCGGCTGGTCGCCGAAGTACTTCCCGCCGCAGCTGGTGCAGTACGCCAACACACTGCTGAAGGACAAGGTCCTCTTCGGCTCCGACTTCCCCGTCCTCACCCCCGACCGCTGGCTCGCCGACTTCGAGAAGCTGTCGATCAAGGACGAGGTCAAGCCGAGGATCCTCAAGGAGAACGCCGCCCGGCTGCTCGGGCTGACGAAACCGTAAGGGGCGTGACATGCGCAACGAGGGACTGGGGTCATGGCCCGCACGCCGGGCCCGCAAGACCCCGCACCGCACCGCCCTGATCCACGGCGGGACGTCCACGGACTACCGCACCCTGCACACGCGCACGACCCGCCTCGCCCACGCGCTGCGCGACCGCGGCATCCGCCGCGGCGACCGCATCGCCTACCTCGGCCCGAACCACCCCTCCTATCTGGAGACCCTGTTCGCGGCGGGCACGCTGGGCGCGGTCTTCGTCCCCCTCAACACCCGCCTGGCAGGCCCCGAGATCGCGTACCAGCTCGCCGACTCCGGCGCCAAGGCCCTGGTCTACGGCCCGTCGCACACCGGTCTGGTCGCAGGACTCCCGGGCAGCACCGACGTCCGCACCTACGTCGAACTGGGCCCCGAATACGAGGAGGCGCTCGCGTCGGCGTCCGAGGAACCGATCGACGCGCCCGTCACCCCCGACGACACCTGCATCATCATGTACACCTCGGGGACCACCGGCCGCCCCAAGGGCGCGATGCTCACCCACGGCAACATCACCTGGAACGCGCTCAACGTCCTCGTCGACACCGACCTGATCGCCGACGAACGCGCCCTGGTCTGTGCCCCGTTGTTCCACACGGCGGGCCTGAACATGCTGACCCTGCCCGTGCTCCTCAAGGGCGGCACCTGCGTCCTGGTCGAGGCCTTCGACCCGGACACCACCTTCGACCTGATCGAACGGCACCGCATCACCTTCATGTTCGGCGTGCCGACCATGTTCGACCAGGTGGCCAGGCACCCGCGCTGGCCCGACGCGGACCTGTCGTCCCTGCGCATCCTGACCTGCGGCGGCTCCCCCGTGCCGACGCCGCTCATCGCCGCGTACCAGGAACGCGGCCTGGCCTTCCTCCAGGGCTACGGCATGACGGAGGCCGCGCCCGGAACCCTGTTCCTGGACGCCGAGCACGCGGTCACGAAGGCCGGTTCGGCGGGCGTGCCGCACTTCTTCAGCGACGTACGCGTCGTTGGGCCGGACCTCGCCCCCGTCGACGTCGGCGAGACCGGCGAGGTCGTGGTCCGCGGGCCCCATGTCATGCCCGGCTACTGGGGGTTGCCGGAGGAGACGGCCGCCTCCTTCGCGGACGGCTGGTTCCGCAGCGGGGACGCGGCCCGCACCGACGAGGACGGCTACGTCTTCATCGTCGACCGCATCAAGGACATGATCATCTCCGGCGGCGAGAACATCTACCCCGCCGAGATCGAGGACCTGCTCCTCGCCCACCCCGACATCGTCGAGTGCGCGGTGATCGGGGTGCCGGACGACAAGTGGGGCGAGGTACCGCGCGCGGTCGTCGTGCCCCGCGAGGGCGCCACCGTCGACCCCGACGAGGTACTGGCCTCCCTGTCCGGCCGGCTCGCCAAGTACAAGATCCCGAAGTCGGTGGTCCTCGCGGCCGAACTCCCGCGCACCGCCTCCGGAAAGCTCCTCAAGTCCCGTGTCCGTACCCGGTACGGCAAGAGTGAAGGAACCGCATGACCCTCACCGTGAACGGCCTCGACGAACTGAAGAAGCTGGCCGGCAGCGACCTCGGCACCAGCGAGTGGATCGAGATCACCCAGGACCGCGTCAACACCTTCGCCGACGCCACGGGCGACCACCAGTGGATTCACGTCGACCCGGAGAGGGCGGCGGAGGGGCCTTTCGGCGCGCCCATCGCGCACGGATATCTGACGCTCTCCCTCTTCATCCCTTTGTTCACCGAGCTGTTGGACGTGCAGGGGGCGACGACGAAGGTCAACTACGGCCTGAACAAGGTGCGTTTCCCGTCTCCGGTGAAAGTCGGGTCGCGGATCCGACTCGTCGGTAAGCTGGCGGAGGTGCAGGAGGTACCGGGCGGTGTACAGATCGCCGTGGACGGCACGATAGAGATCGAGGGCGGGACCAAGCCGGCGGCGGTACTGACGAGTCTGTCCCGGTTCTACAGCTGAGGTGTTTCGTTACCCCGAAGCGGTACCGATATCCCCCAGTCGGGTGCATAGTTTGGTCATCAGCGGGGTACTGGCGACCCCGCGGCTGTAACGTGCTGCCAGAGTGACCACTCACTCACCCACAATCCCCTCCTGATCAGGGAATACCGTGACCGTTCCAACCAGAGCCACTGCCGGTACCAAGGCTCGTCCCTCGGCTGCCGAAGCTCACACCACCGCGCTGGGTCTCGACGCTCCGCACGACCCGAAGAGCGTCCGAGGCGTACGTCGCGCTCGCTCGTCCGAGCAGACGCGCAGGGGGGGAACGGTTACCTTCCAGTCGTCCATCTGAGGACACCGCATACTCCGTCATGACCGGTCCGACCGTCCCGCTGCGGCAGCTCGTGCTGAAAGTGCACAGCAGATGCGATCTCGCCTGCCGGCACTGCTACATCTACGAGCACGCCGACCAGAGCTGGAGTTCGCGACCCAGGGTGATCTCACAGGAAACGATCTCCTGGACCGCCCTTCGGCTGGCGGAGCATGCCAAGAAACACCAGCTCGCCTCCGTGCAGGTCATCCTGCACGGAGGCGAGCCGCTGCTTGCAGGGCCCGCACGCTTACGGGCCGTCTGTGAGGCGCTGACCACCGCACTGCACGGCATCTGCGCCCTCGATCTGCGCATCCACACCAACGCCGTTCAGCTGGGCGAGCGCCACCTCGACCTCTTCGCCGAGTACGGCGTCCGGGTCGGTGTCTCCCTCGACGGCGACCGAGCCGCAAACGACCGCCACCGGCTCTTCGCCAACGGCCGCAGCAGCCACGACAAGGTCCTCCGCGCGCTCGCCCTGCTCGACCAGGACCGCTACCGCCACCTCTACGCGGGCATCCTGTGCACCATCGACGTGCGCAACGACCCCGTCGCCGTCTACGACGCCCTGGCCGCACTGCGCCCCCCGCGCATCGACTTCCTCCTGCCGCACGCCACCTGGGACGAACCTCCCCTGCGCCCCACCGGCACCGACACCCCGTACGCCGACTGGCTCCTCGCCATCCACGACCGCTGGAGCGAGCAGGGGCGTCCGATGCCGGTGCGGCTGTTCGACTCGGTCGTCAGCACCCTCGGCGGTGGCCCCAGCCTGACCGAGGCGATGGGACTGGAGGCCGCCGACGTCGTCGTGGTCGAGACCGACGGCACCTACGAGCAGGCGGACTCGCTGAAGACCGCGTACGACGGGGCACCGGTCACCGGCAAGGACGTCTACCGGCACACCCTCGACGAGGTGGCCGGCCATCCCGGCATCGCCGCCCGGCAGCACGGCCTCGACGACCTGAGCGACCAGTGCCGCGCCTGCCCCGTGGTGCGCTCCTGCGGCGGCGGGCTGTTCGCCCATCGCTACCGGTCCGACGGCACCGGATTCGGCAACCCGTCCGTCTTCTGCGCGGACCTGAAGGAGCTGATCCTCTCCATCGACGCCCGCACCGGCGCGAGCGCGACCCGCCCGATCGAAAGCCTCGACGCCCTGGCCGACGGCAGCGACGAGGGCGCCGGCGTACGGGAGTTGGCCCAGGTGCGGCAGGATGTCACCCGCGGGCTGCTGACCGCCGTGCATCAGGAGGTCGGGTCGCGGGCGGGCGAGCTGTGGGCCCGGTCCTGGCAGCTCGCCCTCGACCTGGGGCGGCGCGACGGCGCTCTGCTGGAGCCGCTCCTGTCCCACCCGTACACCCGCACCTGGGCCGTGCGCTGCCTCGACGAGGCCACCTCGCCCGACCACCTGGCCTCACTCGTGGCCGCCGTGGCGCTGCCCGCCCGGGCGGTCGAGCAGGTGAAGGTGCCGGTGCGTGACGGCTTCGCCCATCTTCCCGGGCTCGGCAGTGTGCGCACCCAACTCGGCGCGGAGTGGGTCGAGTTGACGGGGCAGCGCCTCGCCGGTCCGGACTGGGAGCCGCTGCCTCGGGTCCGGGCCGACGGGCTCGACGCAGCCCTGGACGACGTCGATCCCCATCGCGATTGCTACGGCACCCCGGCCGGTGGGCGGCTGACGGACGCGGAGACCGAGCTCTGGCGTCATGTGCTGCCGCAGGCCTGGGCGTTGATCCGCAAGGCCGTGCCGGCCGTCGCCGCCGGCATGGCCGAGGGCGTCCGCTTGATCACTCCGCTCGCCGCCCCGCCGGATCCCGAACACTTCGTGCCCGGCGGAGGGTTCAGCGCGCTGGGTGTCCATCTCGACCCGGACCCGGAGCGCGTCGCCGTGGACCTGGTCCGTGGATTCCGGCTCGGTCTGCTCGACGCGCTGCTCGACGCGTGCGACCTGTACGACGAGTCCGACGCCCGCACCGGCGCGCTGCTCGCCGACACCTACGCCCGCGCCGCGACCGACGCCCTGTGCCCGGACGCCGAGGGGGCGCGTCGTACGCACGTGCAGTGGGCGGAGCTCACGGCCGCCCCATCGCTGACCGGGCTCGGCCGGCGGTTCGTCGACGGCATCGGGCGGTGCCTGTGAACGCCAACGACGGCGCCGGCGGTCAGATCGCCGAGGACCTCGCGGTACTGGGCGTGGAGCACGGGGCCACCCTGCTGGTCCACGCCTCCCTGCGCCGGGTCGAGGCCGGACCGGGCGCCGTCCTGGCCGCACTGCGTACCGTCCTCGGCCCCGAGGGCACGCTCGTCGTGCCGACGTTCACCGCAGGCAACTCCGACACCTCACCGGCGTACCGGGACCGCACCCGGAACATGACGACCGATCAAATCCGGGCACTGCGAAGCCGGATGCCACCCTTCGATCCCGACGGGACGCCCTCCGAGGGCATGGGGCGGCTGGCCGAGGCCGTGCGGTGCGCCGAGGGGCGGGTGCGCAGCGCGCATCCGCAGACCTCCTTCGCCGCCGTGGGCGCGCGGGCCGGAGACCTGCTGGCCGTGCACGACGAGAACTGTCACCTGGGCGAACGCTCACCGCTGGGCCGGTTGTACGCCGCCGGTGCCCAAGTGCTGCTGCTGGGCGTCGGCTTCGAGGTGTGCAGCGCCTTCCACCTCGGCGAGTACCGGGTCCCCGAGCCGCCCCGGCGGACCTATCGCTGCGTGGTCCGGCGCGACGGGGGACACCGCTGGATCGAATACGAGGACATCGACCTGGACGACAGCGACTTCGGTGCGCTGGGTGCCGACTTCGAAAAAGCGGACGCGGCCCGGCCCGACCCGGTCGTGCGCGGCGGTCGGGTCGGGGCCGCCCACGCCCGGCTGTTCCCGCTCGGCGCGGCGGTGGACTTCGCCACCGTCTGGCTGGCCGGAAAACGATCCCACCACGTTTTCACAGACCCGTCACAAATCGCTGCGAGGTTCCTACACTGAGTGTCCACCCCCGCCGGGCGGGGGGAACGGGGGACGGGATCGGGGGATCGCGTGGAGCCGACGGAACATCTGGGGGATGCCACCGCCCCCTATTTCTTTCTCAGTTACGCCCGCATGCCACAGGACGGCTCCGGTTCGGTCAACCCGGATCTGTGGGTCCACCGTCTCTTCCAGGAACTGTGCGAGCACATCAAGCACATGACGGCCCACCCGGGCGCGCCGGGATTCATGGACGGGTCGATTCGGACCGGGCAGATCTGGAGCAGCGAACTCGGCGACTCACTGGCCCGCTGCCGGGTGTTCGTGCCGCTCTACTCGCCGCGATACTTCATCAGTTCGTGGTGCGGCAAGGAGTGGGCGGCCTTCAGCAGCCGCCCGGCGCGCCACGTCGACGCCGAGCAACCCGGTGATCCCAGCGGGGTGGTGCCCGCCCTGTGGTCGCCCGTGCCCGACCGCCGGCTCCCCGAATCCGTCAGGGAAGTGCAGTACATCCACCCCGAACTCGGCCAGCGTTACCGCACGTTGGGGCTCTACGGGCTGGCCAAGCTGAGAGCCTTCCGCAGCGACTACGAGAAAGCGGTCCTGCATCTGGCCCGGCGGATCGTCGACGTGGGCGACAGCGTCGTCGTCGAGCACGGCGACCGCGCCGGGCTGAGCACGGCACCCGACGCCTTCGCGGCCGCCCCCACGAAGACCTCGACCACCGGGCGCACCCTGCGCATCAGCGTGGCCGCGGCTTCCCTGAACCGGCTTCCCGAAGGCCGCACGCCCGACTACTACGGCCCCTCGGCCGTCGACTGGAACCCCTACCACCCGGCGTCCGGCCGGCCCCTCGCCCGGATCGCCGCCGACATCGCCGAGAGCCTCGAATTCCGTCCCGACGTCCGCGAGTTCGACCACACCGCGGGTCCCGCCGAAGGGCCGGAGGTCGTGCTCCTCGACCGCTGGGTGCTGCGCGATCCCGAACACCGGTCCGCCCTGGGCGAGTTCGACAGCAGTGATCTGCCGCCGACCGGCCTGGTGGTGCCGTGGAACGAGAACGACCCCGACAGCGACGAGGCCGAGTACGAACTCGCCGCCCAGGCCGAGGCCACCCTGCCGCGCCGCATCCGGCTGGGCCGGCAGGCGTGCAGACCCGCGGTCCGGGGCGTGCCGGACCACAAGACCTTCGACCAGGTCCTCCCCGACGTCGTGCAGTGGGCGGAGGGCGAGTACCGCAAGCGGGCCCAGCCCCGGCCACCGGCCGGACAGGGCACCGAGCGATTCCGGCTGTGCGGGAAGGACAGCCAGGACAGCCGACCCCAGGGACACCGCCGGAACGCCGAGGAGGAAGACCGCGATGAGCAGCCTTGACGAACAGGACGGCCGGGCCGGCCGCATCGTCACGTTCTATTCGTACAAGGGCGGCACCGGCCGGACCATGGCCCTCGCCAACACGGCATGGATCCTGGCCGCCAACGGCAAACGCGTCCTCGCCGTCGACTGGGACCTCGAGGCACCTGGTCTGCACCGCTTCTTCCACCCGTTCCTCGACCCGGCCACCATCGGCGCCACCACCGGCGTCATCGACATGCTCAAGGAGTACGCCTGGGCGGCCACCGGCGACGGCGACGACGACACCGACGAGCGGCCGCCGGACTGGCATCTGGACTACGCCCGCATCCAGCGCCACGCCGTCTCCCTGGACTGGCCCTTCGCCGAGCCCGGCACCCTGGACCTGGTGTCCGCGGGGCGGCAGGACCGCGACTACTCGGCGCTCGTGAGCACCTTCGACTGGGACCACTTCTACGACGACCTCGGCGGCGGACTCTTCTTCGACGCGCTGCGCGAGGACATGCGCCACAACTACGACTACGTCCTCGTCGACAGCCGCACCGGACTGTCCGACATCGCCGACGTCTGCACCGCCCACCTGCCCGACACCCTGGTCGACTGTTTCACCCTCAGCGACCAGAGCATCGACGGCGCCGCGGCGGTCGCCCACGACATCCGCGACCGGTATCGCCGTCGCCGTATCCGCATCCTGCCCGTGCCCATGCGCATCGACGAGGGCGAGAAGGAGAAAGCGGACGCCGGGCGCGCCTTTGCCCGCGCCAAGTTCGACGGGTTCCCCACCGGCATGGCCGAGGAGGAACTCACCGGCTACTGGGGGTCGGTGGAGGTTCCCTACCGTCCCTACTACGCCTACGAGGAGACGCTGGCCACGTTCGGCGACGAGGCCGGCAACGCCACGTCCCTGCTGGCCGCCTTCGAGCGGCTCACCGGCGTGATCAGCGATCAGGCCGTCATAGCTCTGCCGCGGATGGCCGAGGAGGTGCGCGAGGCCGTCGCGTCGAAGTTCGCCCGCCCCCGGCTCGCGCTCCCGGCCGACCTGCACCTCAGCTATGTGTCCGAGGACCGCATGTGGGCCGACTGGATCGCCACCCAGTTGTCCAGGGCCGGCTTCAAGGTGTCGCGCAGATATGTCGGCTGCGAGGGAGACGGCGCGGAGAAGCCCGCCGACCGCACCGTCTTCGTCCTCTCCCCGGCGTTCCAGCGCTCCGCGCGGGCCCGCCAGGTGTGGGACGCGGCCGCCGGCGGCGATCTCTCGGGCCGCCGGCAGGTGGTCGCCGTGCGGGTCGGCGACCTGCGCCCGGCGCCCACGTTCAGCGAGCGGCCCTCGGTCGACCTGGTGCGCACCAGCGAGCGGAACGCGGCCTCCGCGCTGCTGCGGGCCCTCGGCAAGCCGCCGCTGCCCGCCGAGCTGACCGACGAGTCGGCGTTCCGGGACGCCCGGTTCCCGGACACGGTGCCCAAGTTCTGGAACGTCTCGCCGCGCAACTCCTCCTTCACCGGCCGCAGCGCACTGCTGGAGAGGCTCCGCGACGGGCTCGGCAGCAGCAATTCGGGCGCCTCCCCGGCGCCGTACGCCCTCTACGGGCTGGGCGGCGTCGGCAAGACGCAGATCGCGCTGGAGTACGTGCACCGCTTCGCCGCCGACTACGACCTGGTGTGGTGGATCCCCTCCGAGCAGAACGAGCTCGTGGTGTCCTCCCTCACCGAACTCGCCCGCCGGCTGGGGCTGCGGATCGGCGACGACGCCGCCCAGGCCGCCCAGGAGGTCTGCGACCATCTGCGGCAGTCGTCCGCGACGCTGCGCTGGCTGCTGGTGTTCGACAACGCCGACGAGCCGCAGGAGGTGAGCAAACACTTCCCCGGCGGTGCCGGCCATGTGCTGGTCACCTCCCGCAACCAGACCTGGTTGCAGTTCGGCGAGGCCCTGGAGATCGACCCGTTCCTGCGCGAGGAGAGCATCGAGCATCTGCTGCGCCGGGCCGCCGACCTCAGCACGGAGGACGCCGACCGGGTCGCCGCCGCCGTGGGCGACCTGCCCCTCGCCCTCGACCAGGCCGGCGCCTGGCTGGCCGAGACCGGCACGCCCGTCGACACCTACCTCACCGAACTGGAGCACCAGGCGGAGCGGGTGCTCTCGCTCAGCCAGCCCGCGAACTACCCCGAACCGGTCGGCGCCACCTGGAACGTCTCCATCGACCGTCTGAAGGAACGTTCCCCGGCGGCGGTGCGCCTGCTCCAGCTGTGCGCCTTCTTCGCCGCCGAACCCATCTCGATGGAGCTGCTCTACGGCGACGAGATGACGAGCGTCCTGGCCGAGCTGGACCCGTCGCTCCAGGAGAGGATGGTCCTCGGCCGGGTGATCCGGGAGATAGGCCGCTTCGCCCTCGCCAAGGTGGACCGGGCCACCGAGTCGATCCAGGTGCACCGGCTGGTGCAGGCGGTGATCCGCTCCCAGCTCACGCCCCGGGAGCAGGAGGACGCCCAGCACGTCGTGCACCGCATCCTGGCAGGTGCCCGCCCGTCGGGCGAGGAGCCGATCGACGACCCGAAGAACCAGCCCATCTTCGCCGCGATCTGGCCGCACCTGGAGGCCTCCGAGGCCAGCACCTGCGACGAGCCGAAGACCCGGCAGCTGCTCATCGACCGCGTCCGCTACCTGTGGAAGCGCGGCGACCTGAACGCCGCGCTGTCCTTCGCCCATGGCCTGCGGCAGCTCTGGGAACGCCAGTTGACGGTCAGCCGCGGCAGGATCGCCGACCTGGAGAAGCGGGAGCCGGCCGGGCCGACACCGGCGCCGCAGCCGGCCGGCTTACGGGACCCGCGGGCCCCGCGCACCCTCGCCGAGGAACGGCGTTACGCGACGGAACTCCGGACCCAGCTGCTGCACCTGCGGTTCCACATCGCGAACGTGCTGCGCTCGCTCGGCAAGTACGTGGAGGCGGAGGAGCTGGGCTCCGACACCCTCGCCCAGCAGCGCGCCCTGCTGACGCCCGGCCATCCGCACATCCTGATGACGGCCAGCGGCCTCGCCACCGACCTGGGCAGCATCGGCCGGTTCGAGGACGCCCTGGAGCTGGCGAAGGAGGCCTACATTGGCTTCAAGGAGAACTTCGGCGAGGATCACCCGCGCACCCTCAGCGCCAACAACAACCGCGCCGTGTGCCTGAGACTGCTCGGCCACTACACCAAGGCCCGTGACGTCGACCAGGAGATCTACGACCTGCGGCGCAACGACCTCGGTGCCGCGCATCCGCACACCCTGATCAGCATCACCAACCTGGGCCGCGACCTGCGCGAGACCGGCGAGTACGAGCCGTCCATCTCCCTGCTGAGCAGCAGCTACGAGTCGTACAAGGGCCTGTTCGGCGAGACCTACCCGGAGACCCTGCGCAATGCGAAGAGCCTCGCGGTGTCGCTGCGCAAGGCGGGCCGGGTGGACGAGGCGCGGGCGCTCACCCAGCAGACCCGCGAGCACTACCGGCTGCGGGACACACCCGCGTCCACCCCCGACGTGCTGGACTGCACCCTGAACTACGCGACCGACCTGTACGCCACTGGCGCGCGCGAGGAAGCTCTGGCGCTGGCGCAGGACATCGTGCGGCAGTACCGCACGGCGCCCGGCGAGCGGCATCCGGCGACACTCGCCGCCGTCAACAACCTCGGGATCTTCCTGCGCGGTTCCGGCGAGGCGAACAGGGCGCGGACGCTGCTGGAGAAGAACCTCGACACCCTGAAGGAGGCGCTCGGCGAGCGTCACCCGTACACGCTCGCCTGTGCCGTCAACCTCGCCAATGTGCTGGCGGAGCTGAACGAGCTGCGCCAGGCGGAGGACCTGGAGCGGATGGCGGTCGCGGGTTTCCAGCCCACCCTCGGCCACGAGCACCCGGACACCATCGTCTCGCGCGCCAACCTGGGCGTGACCCTGCGCGCGCTGGGCCGCATCCCCGAGTCCGACCAGCTCCAGGAGAGCACCCACGCCGAGTTCGTACGGCTGCTCGGCGAGAACCATCCGCACACGGTGAGCGTCCGCGAGGGCAAGCGCATCCACCGGGACCTGGAGCCGCCGGCCGTGTGACCGGTAGGGGACTCAAGCGGGCTCGGCCGTCAGCCGCGAGCGTCCGCCCAGCAGCCAGGTGAAGACGTCGGGCAGCACCCGCAGCGACGCGAAGTGCGCCTCCTCGGGCTGCAGGACGGCCCGGCCGCCCGGAATGCGCTCGGCCAGCCAGCGGGTGTGGCTGGCCGGCGAGAACCCGTCCCGTTCGCCGTGCCACAGCAGGACGGGTACGGAGATGTCCGCAAGGGAGAAGCCCCATGGGCTGCAGAACGACAGGGCGTCGTCCACCCAGCCGTCGGCGGACACGCTGAGCGCCTCCCGGTAGTTGCGCAGCAGCATCGCGCGGATCCCCGCGTCCGAGACGACCCGCAGATCGGACTCGGTCAGCTCCCAGCGCAGTTGCGCCAGCAGCTTGCGAGGGTCCGACCGGATGTCGACGGACCGCTTTCGCAGGCTGTCCTCCAGCTGGTCGGGCCCGTCCAGCGCCTTGGTGTACTCGTTGACGTTGGATGCCGTCATGCCCGCGAACCAGTCCAGCCCGTCGGCGTCCCGCGGGGCGAGACTGACCAGGACGGCGGCCCGGGTCACCCGGTCCGGCAGCAGTGCGGCGCAGGCGAGGGCGTGCGGGCCGCCGCCGGAGCGGCCGACCACGGCGAAGCGCTCGATGCCGAGGGCGTCCGCGATGGCGGCGACGTCGGCGGAGACATGGGCGACCCGGCGCCCGGAGAGCCGGTCGGAGGGGCCGTAGCCGGGGCGGTCGTACGTGATGAGCCGGACTCGCTGGTGGTAGATCAGCATCGGCCGGGGCGCGGGGCCGAGCCGGCTGCCGGGCGTGCCGTGCAGCAGGAACACCGGAGAGCCGCCGGGATCTCCACTGATCTCGACGGCTAATCGGCGTCCGTCCCCCGTGAACACGTCTTTGAGCATGCGCGGCCCCCTCTCGAAGCCCCCGCCCGCTGCGGCATGCTGTGTGGCCGTGCAACGGCCATTCCCCATCGTGCCCCAGATCATCCCGGTGTGCGGGTGTTTCCGGCTGCCGGCAGGTCAATGGCCGAGAGGTGTCGCGTACTTGTCGTTCAGGTCCCCTGCTTGTACGCGTACACGGCCGTGGCCACCGCACACACCCCCGGCGGAATCATCTGAGCCCGCAACGTGCCGCTGTTCACGTCGTAGTCGACGCCCTCCGTCTCGAACGTGCCCGTGCACACACTGCGCTGCGGCAGTGCGAACAGGCTCTTCACCGCGCCCGTCATCGGCTGGCCGTCCACCTTGCGCGGCAGGTCGACCTGGAGGAGGGGGCGGATCTCCGGGAAGAGGGTGCCCGAGACGTCGTTCGACGCGCAGACGAGGCGGGTGTCGGTGACGAAGTCGCAGCCCTGGATGTCGCGTACGGGCTTGTCCAGGCTGATCTGCCAGGCCTCCTTCAGGTCTCCGCCGGTCGGTGGCGTGGCGGGGTTGAGCAGGGGAGCGGGGAAGACCTGGAGTCTTCGCTGGTCGCCCCACTCGCCCGACACCAGCCACTGCCCGTCGGGCGAGACGGTGGCGAAGGAGTTGTTCAGCTTCTCGCCCGGGTTGAGCTGGTGGACGTACTCGTAGCGCTTCCCGGCCGGGGTCGTCACCGCGAACATCTTGGACGTGGCCGTGTCCGGGCCCTGGTAGGCGTCGAAGACGTGCCCCCGGGCGATGTCCGGGTCGCCCACGTGGTTCCAGCCCTTGATCCTCAGGTCCAGCGGGATGTCGGTCATGCCCCGGTAGAGGAGCGAGCCGTCCGCCCGGGCGGCGAGACCCTGCCCGCCGCCCAGCGTGTCGGTGTACGCCGTGCCGGACTCGGCCCACTGCGGGTCACCGGCCGCGGAGGCGGTACCCGCGCCGAGCCCGAGAGCAGCCAATAAGCTGACGGGGACGAGAAATTGACGCATCATCAGATCCTCAGGCTCCTGCCACGTCGACGAATACGGGATTCGAATAGAACCACGTATCCGTCCACGGGTCACCGTCTCCGGGCGCGTGCGGGATCGGGCCGTGCGGGTCGACCGACGCGCCGAGGTAGCCCGTGCCGTTGCGGTTGCCGTCGCTGCCGCGCAGCCGGACGTAGAAGGACTCCCTGCCCGCGGTCAGCGGGATGCGCAGGGTGTACGTCCCCTTGCGACCGCTCACGTCCTTCGTCGCCACGACCTTGGTGTCCGGTGCCTGCCAGGCGTCCCGGTCGGCCACCGGGCCGCGCACCGCACCCCGGACGACGTCGACGTGCGCCAACTCCGGCAGGATGCCCTGCGGGTTGGGCCGGGAGGCCGTCGTCACCGTGATGTTCAGCGTGAGTTTCTCGCCCTGGCGTACGCGCAGCCGGCCGCCCAGGGTGACGCCGCGGCCGTGGTCGCAGTCCCGCTTGAGGCGGACGTCGAGGCCGTCCAGCAGATGCCCGTGGTCGAGCCAGACCCGGCCCGCGCGCAGGCCCGCCATCACCGCGCGGTGGCCGTAGCGGGTCACACCGACGTGGGTGCGGCTGAACTGGCCCGGCCAGAAGTCGCTGCCCGGCTGCGGGGTGTCGGTGTTCACCGGGTCCGGGAGCTTGCCGGTGTTGTCGAAGTTCTGGCCCGCCGGCCAGTCGCCGTTGCGCCAGGTGTCGAAGACGATGCGGTGCGCGTCGGAGTTCGTGGTGATCGAGAACAGCCGGCCCTCCGCCAGCATCGAGTCCCACAGCCCGCCGACCGTCGCGGTCGCCCAGTCGAAGCCGCCGTAGGTCAGATACGCCTCCGCCGGGTAGCCCGGCCAGGACTGTGCCGTGGGCTTGTTCTCGTACTCGCCGCGCATGGACGTGCTTCCGCGCAGGCCGGGGATGGCCGCGCCCTGGGCGCCGGGCGCACCCTCCATGCCGATCATGATCTCGGGGGCCGCGTCCCGCCAGCCGCGCATCTCGTGCGGGGAGTCGATGCCCAGACGCAGCGGGTGGTTGGCGAGGACGAGGACGTCGTCGACGTAACCCTCGCGGCGTTGCTGAGCCAGCCACTTGATGGCCTTGACGGCGTGGGCCTCGTTGCGGGCGGTGTCCGCGTCGGCGGGGCCGCCCTTGTCGTAGCCGAGCAGCTTGCCGTCGTAGGCGCTCTCGAACCGGGTGAGCAGGTCGACCTCGTGCCGGCCGGGCGCCGCGAAGACGGTGCAGTGCTCGGCGGCCGGGATGTACCACTCCAGGCCCTGGAAGATGAGCTGGCGCGGGTTCTCGGCGCGCGCCTTGAGGATCTCCTCGTGCTCCAGCGCGGCACCGTACTTGGCGTGCCCGAAGTTGGAGTGCTCGGTGAACACCATCCAGTCCAGCCCGTACTTGGCGCCCGCGGCGGCCAGTTGGGAGAACGTGTACTTGGCGTCGTGGCTGTAGACCGTGTGGATGTGGTGGTCGCCGACGAGGTACGCGAGGCGCGGGTCGTCGCCGCCCCACCCCCGCGGGGACGCCGCAGCGGGCACGGCCGCGGATCCGAGCGCGAACGCGGCGCCGAACAGGCCCGCGCGGCGCAGGAGTCCCCGTCGGGAGACGCCCTGCGGGTCGAGGTCGGCGGAGGCGACGGACGGGTCGGCCCACGTGGGCAGCTGTTGCTCAGTCATGTTCATCCTCGGGCGGGCGTCAGTGGTTCATGAAGGACGTGACGGGCAGCGCCCGCGCGACGATCCGGACGTCGCCGAGGCGGCCGTACAGGATCTGGTCGATCTTGCCGCCGTACTCGTAGCCGCCGAGCAGCCACGGCAGCCCGACCGAGGTGAGGCCGATCGAGGTGGCGTGCGGATTGCGGGCCACCGGGCAGCCCTGGACGTACAGCGTGGTGTGCCTGCCGTCGTTGACGACGGCGACGTGCCACCAGGTCTCGCGTGCGGTCTCGTCGCCCCAGTTGGTGGCGATGCCCTGCTGGTTGAGCGGGCGGACCGCCCACTGCGGGCCGGGCCCGTCGGAGAGGGACAGCGTGGCGAGCGGCTCGTCGGGGTCGCCCTCCGTCTTGCCGGCGGCCCCACCCGTGCCGGTACGGCTGACCAGGCCCGCCCAGGCGTTGTGCGAGGCGTCCCAGTCGGCGGGGAGCCGGTAGAAGGCCTCGACGGTGTAACCGTTCCTGAAGGCGGCCGCATTGAGCGGGGCGTCGTCGACCGTGCGCAGATACGCGCCCTTCAGCGGGGACTTGAAGCCCTGGAACTCCAGACTGCCGTGGCCGGGCTGGTCCGGGTGGTGGTCGGCCGACCAGCCGAGCTTGCCGCCGCCCACGGAGACCACGGTGAGGTCGTTGCCGTGGCCGGACAGGTCACGGACGGTGCCGGCGACGGGCGACTCGAAGCGCCAGTACGCGGCCGTGTCCCGGATCAGCATCTTGGACGCGGGGCGCGCCGGGCGGGCGGGCACCGGGGCGAAGCCGGAGAAGCGGTCCTCGAAGTCGATGCCGACGGAGAAACGGTCGGCGTCGCCGCTGAGTTCGATCTCCTGTCGCTCCAGCTCGTTGAGTCCCTTCGCGGCCCGGCCCAGGATCCACGGGGAGACCGTCTCGACGTCGATGACGTTCCGGTCGAGGTCGAAGCGGTAGAGGCGGATCATCGCCGCGCCGCCGAAGTAGCGATTCTGATAGTTCGTCAGGTGCAGGTGGACGTCGTTGCCCGCCGCGTTCCGGCGCGTGACCCGGCCCGCGGGCCAGTAGTGCCCGTTGAGGGTCAGGAAGATCTGGTCGTGGTCCTTGACCAGCTGGTCCCACAGCTGCTGACCGTACGACGACAACGCGTCGTCCTGGACGACCAGTTCGTGGGTGGTGAGGATGACGGGTGTCTTCGGGTGCCGGGCGAGCACGTCCTTCGCCCAGGCGTAGCCCTTCGCCGACAGCCGCCAGTCCAGGGCGAGCACCATCCACTCGCGGCCGGCCGCGCGGAACAGGTGGTAGGTGTTGTAGCCGTCCGAGGACGCGCCCCCGAAGGTGCGTTTGCCCTCGAAGCGCCGCGGACCGAACGTGTCCAGGTACGGCGTCGAGCCGCGCTGGTCGTCCGTGGAGGACTTCACGTCGTGGTTGCCGGCGAGGACGCTGTAGCCGACGCCCCTGCGGTCGAGCAGCTCGAACGCCTTGCCGATCGCGGCGCATTCGTCCTTCGCGCCGTTCTCGGTGAGGTCGCCGAGGTGGGACAGGAAGACGATGTTCTCCTCCCGCCCGTGCTCCAGGAGGTAGCGCAGGGACGCCTCGACGGGCGCCGCGTTGATGCTCGGCCCGTCGAAGAGGTACTGGGTGTCGGGCATCACGGCCAGCGTGAAGCGGCGGCTGTCGGCGTCCGGACGCCGGCCGGCCGTGACCGGGGACGCCTCGGCCACGGCCGGCAGCGCGACCCCCGCCGCGGCGGCGGCGCCGAGCAGCGCGGTCGCGCGCAGGAAACCGCGTCTTCCGGCACCGGCCTGCTCGGCCTCGCCCTGGGCATGGTCATGCGAAGTACACACGTGTGCTCCGTAAGAAGATCCGTGAGATCCGTGGGATCCACGAGGGGTGACAGCGAAGGGCGTGGGGGGAGTTCAGAGAACGCGCAGGGTCCAGCTCCAGCGATGGACGCCCGGCGCGACGAGGTACGACGGTGAGGTGTCGGGCCCGCAGGAGGCTGTGCCCAGGCCCCGGTGCGCGGCGTCGATGTGCACCACGCAGCCGGGCCGCGGGACCAGCTCGTCGTGGTGGCGTGCGGAGGTGAGGTCCTCGGCGCGGTAGCGGGTCACGGAGACCTGGCGGGGTTCGTCAAGGCCGACCAGGAGTCCGGTGGCGTCCGGCGCCGACAGCGTGAACCGCCGTACACCGTGTCGGCCTCCGCTCTCCTGCGGACGCAGATACGGGGTGAACAACTCGTCGACGGGCACCGAGTGATGGCCCACGGGCGCGCCCGTACTGCGGTCGGGATACGACTCCCACGGGCCCTGCCCGAACCACTCCAGCAGATCGAGCCCCGCGCCCGTCTCGAAGACCGTGCCGACCCGTGCCACGTCGTCGAACGTCTCCGGCAGCTCGGCCTCCTCGTCGACGCGGACGCCGCCCTCGACGGGCGTGAGCACCTGCCGGTGCCGGACGACACCCGTGGTGCCCGCGTACTCGGCCACCACCGTCACGCTCCCCCAGCCTCCGGCCGGGGGGACCCCCATCTCGCTTCGCTCGGCGTCCTGCCGGACGGACACGACCTTGCGCACCAGCGCGTCGAGTCCCCAATTGCGCCAGCGCCCGGCCGTGCCGCCCAGCTCGTCGTTGTCGGTGGGCGCCCGCCACAGCGAGAGCGTGGGTGCCGCCGTCAGCAGCGGATGGACGAGGAGCCCCTCGCCGTCCACCTCGACCTGCCCGTCCACCGGAACGTCCGGGACCACGGCGGGCCCGCGCAGCCGGATCTGCGGCACGCACACCTCGGTGCCGCGCGGCGCCCACGGCTGGTCCTCGGCCACCGTCACGCGCAGCGTCAGCCAGGCCTCGCCGCCGTCCTGCGGCACCCCGAAGGGCAGCGGCACGACGCCCGTCTCCCCGGGGCGCAGGTTCGGCAGCTCGGCCGGCCCGGTGAGCGTCGTGCCGTCGGCGAGGTCCAGCCGCCACTCGCCGGCCAGCCAGTCCAGGCCCCGGAAGTGCTGGTGATTGCCGAGCACGATGCCCTCGTGCTTGAAGCACTCGATGCGCACCGGCGCCGCGATCTCCCGGTGCTCGTACATCGCCGGCTTGGGCGTGCGGTCGGGAAACACCATGCCGTCCGCGATGAACGCGCCGTCGTGGTGGGACTCGCCGAAGTCACCGCCGTACGCCCAGCGGTACCCGGGCGCGGTGACACCGTTGTCGTAGAGCCCGGCGCCCGCGCGCCCGGCAGGTCTGCCATCGCTCACGCGTTGCAGAATTCCGTGGTCCCAGAACTCCCAGATGAACCCGCCCTGAAGACCCGGGGTGGCCTCGATGGCAGCCCAGTGGTCGGCCAGCGTGCCGTTGCTGTTGCCCATCGCGTGTGAGTACTCGCACTGGATGAGCGGCCTGGTCTGGCGGCCGGACAGGGCGTGGGCGACGCAGTCCTCGACCGGCGCGTACATCGGGCAGGCGATGTCGGAGGCGTCGTCCGTCGCCGCCCAGTCGAGCTTGGCCGCGCCCTCGTACTGGACCGGCCGCGTCGGGTCGTGCCGGCGTACCCAGCCGGCCGCCGCGTCGTGGTTCGCGCCGTAGTCGGACTCGTTGCCCAGCGACCAGATGATGATCGACGGGTGGTTCTTGTCGCGCAGCACCATGCGCGAGACCCGGTCCACGAAGGCGTTCAGATAGCGCGGGTCGTCGGCGATCTCGTGGGCGTGGTCGTGGGACTCGATGTCCGCCTCGTCGACGACGTAGAAGCCGAGCTCGTCCGCGAGGTCGTACAGCGCCGGGTCGTTCGGGTAGTGCGCGGTGCGGATCGCGTTGAACCCGAACCGCTTGAGCAGGACGAGATCGGCGCGCATGTCGTCGTACGACACCGTCCGCCCCGTCAGCGGATGGAAGTCGTGCCGGTTCACGCCCCGGATGAAGGCCCGCTCGCCGTTGACCAGCAGGTCCCGGCCGACGATCTCGACGTCGCGGAAGCCGACGCGGTGGTGGGAGGTGTCGGCGACCGTGCCGTCGGCGCGGTGCAGCCGGACGGTCAGGCCGTACAGCTCGGGCGTCTCCGCGTTCCAGGTGCGCACGTCCTCGACGGTCGTGCGCATCCGGGCCTCGCCGAGGAAGTCGGAGACGCGCTCGTCCTCGGCATTGAAACGGTCGAACTCACCGTCCTGCACGAGGAGTTGACCGTCCAGCTCCCCGCTGACGGACCACCCCGAGGGAAGCGCACCGCGAGCGTCCCGCACCCGGCAGTCCACCCGTAGCTCCCCACGGAAGGCAGCCCGCACGGTCACGTCCGCGAGATACAGCGGGTCCGTCGCGTACAGCAGCACCGAGCGGGTGATCCCGCCGTGCCACCATTGGTCCTGGTCCTCGATGTGCGAGGCGTCCGACCACTTCACCACCGTCAGGCGTACGGTCGCCCGCTTCCCGGCGCGCACCACTCCCGTCAGATCGAACTCGGCCGCCAGGTGCGAGTCCTTGGAGATGCCGACGGGCCGCCCGTCCACATGCACCAGCAGCACGCTCTCGGCCGCCCCGACCCGGAGCACGATCCGGCGTCCGGCCCACTCGGCGGGGACGTCCACCTCACGCTCGTACACACCCGTCGGGTTGGCCGCCGGGGAGTGGGGCGGGAACTCGGCGAACGGCATCCGGACGTTGGTGTACTGCGGCAGGTCGTCGGTGCCCTGTACGGTCCAGGCGCCGGGGACGTACGCCGTGGACCAGGGGCCGCCGACCGGCGCGTCCGGGGTCGGCAGCAACTCAAAACGCCAGTCGCCGTCCAAGGGGAGTCCTCCGGAGCGCCGGTCGACGGCGTTCATGGGCAGTCGCCCCCAGGAGGTCACCTCGGGTGCCTCCCAGGGGCGGAGCCCCAGCAGCGGGTCCATCAGCGGATGGCCCCCTTGCCGAGGTCGCCGATGATCTGCTTGGCGCCGATGGCGAAGACGATGAGCAGGGGGATGAGGGCGAGCAGCGCGCCGGTCATCACCATGCCGTAGTCCGTGGTGCCGTGGACGCCGTTGAGCTGCGACAGCGCGACCTGGAGGGTGACGTTGTCCGGGTTGGTGAGGGCGATCAGGGGCCAGGCGTAGTCGTTCCACTGGGCCATGAAGGTGAAGATGCCGAGGAAGGCCAGGCCCGGCCGGACGACCGGGAGGGCCACGTGCCAGTACTGGCGCAGGAAGTTCGCCCCGTCGATCTTCGAGGCGTCCAGCAGTTCGTCGTGGATCGCGCTCTTCATGTACTGGCGCATCCAGAAGATGCCGAAGGCGTTGGCCGCCGCCGGCACGATGAGCGCCGTCATCGAGCCGATCCAGCCGATGTTCGCCATCATCACGAACTGCGGGATGATCGCCAGCTGCGTCGGCACCATGAAGATGATCATCAGCAGCGTGAAGAGCAGCCTGCGGCCGGGGAAGTCGAACTTGGCGAAGACGAACGCGGCCAGCGAGTCGAAGAACAGGACGAGGAAGGTCACCGCCACTGCCACCAGCAGCGAGTTGAGCATCGAGCCGAAGAAGTCGATGTTGTCGAAGAGGCTGCGGGCGTTCTCGAGGAAGTGCGAGCCGGGCAGCAGCTTCGGCGGGTAGGAGAAGATCTCGGTCGACGTGTGCGTCGACATGATGACGGCCCAGTAGAACGGGAAGGCCGACAGCAGTAGTCCGATGACGAGTACGGCGTGCAGCGCGATGCCCCGGCTGCGGGTTCCCCGAATGGCCTTCGGCCGCCGTGTTCCTTGAATGGATGCCATGGTGGTCAGGCCTCCCTAGTCTTCGCCCCGGCGCTGCACCAGCCGCCAGTTGATGATCGAGAAGATGACGACGACGAGGAAGATCCCCCACGCCACGGCGGCGCCGTAGCCGAAGTCGTTGTTGTCGAAGGTCTGCTGGAAGAAGTAGAGGACCATCGTCCGGCCCGCGTGGTCCGGGCCGCCGGAGAACGTCGAGTCGTTCGAGGTGTTCTGCAGCAGCACCTGTGCCTCGGTGAAGCTCTGCAGTCCGGTGACCGTCGAGACCACCAGCACGAACAGCAGCGTCGGCCGCAGCATCGGCAGTGTGATCCGGAAGAAGGTCTGCACGGGACCGGCGCCGTCGACCCGGGCGGCCTCGTACAGCTCGCTCGGGATGGTCTGCAGGCCCGCGAGGAAGATGATCGCGTTGTAGCCGGTCCACTGCCAGGTCATCAGCGTCGCGATGGCGACCTTGATGCCCCAGGGGGTGTTCAGCCACGCCACCTGGTCCAGCCCCACGGCCTGCAACAGGGCGTTCATCAGGCCGAAGTTGGTGGAGAAGACCGAGCCGAAGACGATGGCGATGGCGACGACCGAGGTGACGTTCGGCAGGAAGTACGCGAAGCGGTAGACGTTCTTGAAGCGCACCGCCGAGTTGAGCATCACGGCCGTGATCATCGCCAGGAAGATCATGGGGAAGGTGGCCAGCGCCCAGATGATCAGCGTGGTTCCGATCGAGCTCCAGAAGTCACTGTCGCTCAGCAGGTACTGGTACTGCGAGAGCCCTGCCCACTCCATCGAGCCGAGGCCGTCCCAGCGGTGGAAGGAGAGGTAGAGCGAGAAGCCGACGGGGATCAGGCCGAAGGCGAGGAAGAGGAGGTAGAAGGGGGAGATCGCGGCGTACAGGTGCCAGTACTTACGGAAGCCCGAACGGGGTCCGGCAGTCAACGTCTGCTCCGCTATGACGGGCGGCTTGTCCAACGCGGTGGCCATCAGTAGCTCACCCCCAGGTGCTTCGCGATCCGCCGGCACTTGCCCATGGCGTCACTCCAGGCCTTCTTCGGGTCCTTGCCGAGGACGCCGACGTTCTTGATCTCGTCCTTGATCGGCTGCCCGAGCGCCACGTCGAACGGGCTGTTGTAGGCGACCACGATCTTCTGCGCGGCGGGCCCGAAGACATCCGTCGTCACCTGGCCCCCGAAGAAGGGGTCGGGGTCGCGAAGCTGCTTCAGGCCATACGCGGCGGGCGTGGACGGGAACAGGCCCGCGTCGACGTAACCGGAGGCCTGGTTGGACGCGTTGAGCATCCAGGCGATGATCTCGAAGGCCCGCTCGGGCTCCCGGCACGCCTTGGTGATCGACAGGAACGAACCGCCGTTGTTGGACGGCCGCACCGGCATGTCGGCGATCCGCCACTTGCCCTTGGTCTTCGGGTTGCCGTTCTTGATGTCGTACGTCGCCCAGGAGGCGCCGAGCTGGCTCGGGAGCTTTCCGGAGTCGACCGCGGAGATCTGGTCCGGGGTGCCGGTGACGAGGTTCGAGACGATCCCGCGCCGCTTGGCCTCCACCGCGAGCGCCCAGGCGTCGCGCACATGCTCCTGGTCGCCGATGAAGTGCCGGTCCTTGTCGACGTACCGCTTGCTGCCCTGCTGCACGACGTTCTCGAAGACACTGTTGACGTCCGTGAGCAGTGAGGTCCCCGGGATCCGCTGCTTGAGCTGCTCGCCGGCCGCGAAGAACTTCTCCCAGGTGTTGAGCTCCTTGGAGACGTCGGCGGGCTCGTACGCCAGTCCCGCCTTGCGGAACACCTCGTACTGGTAGAAGTGCGCGACCGGCCCGCAGTCGATCGGGAAGCCGATCATCGTGCCGTCGTCGGCGATGCCCTGGTCCCACTTCCAGTCCAGGTACTGGCTCTTGTACTTGTCCGCGCCCAGCGTCCTGAGGTCCACGAACTGGTCCGCGTTGGGCAGGTAGGACGCCATGTCCTCGCCCTTGAGGCCGGCGATGTCGGGGATGTGGGCGTTGCCGGTCATCGTGGTGATCAGCTTGGACCGGTAATAGCCGCCGATCTTGATGGCCTGGAGGTCCACGCTGCTCGCGTAGCGGGCCCTGGCCTTGTCGACGGCGGTGTCACCGAGGCCGCCGTCCCAGTACCACAGGACCATGTTCCGGCCGGTCGAGCCGGTCGGAACGGCACAGCCGGACGCCAGGCCGCCCAGCGCCGTGGCGGCCGTGCCGGCCAGGCCCGCGCGGAGCAGGCCTCTTCGTGAGAGCCGCACAGCTCCCACCGCCTTTCGGATCTTTTCGGGACTTCGCATGAGAGGGGCACGTGGGGGGAGGGAGCACGTGGGGGAGCTCGCTCGGGAAAGTCAGTTCTGCCGTGCGGGAGGGGTCACGGGGGCGTACGCGACGGGCGGTCCCGGATCGTCCGGGAGCCGGTCCGCCAGGAAGCCGTACGCCCGCTTCAGTTCGGGATCGGTCAGGGAACGCCACCAGCGGTCGACGCCGTACCAGCCGGGCGCGGCCAGGGCCCCGCCGGGCCGCCGGACCGAAAGACCGGCGGCGAGGACGGCGAACCTCAGCCGTTCCGCCAACGGCCAGCCGCCCAGCGAGGCCGCGACGAAGCTCGCCCCGAACACGTCGCCCGCGCCCGTCGCGTCGAGGACGTCGATGTCCAGGGCGGGCACGTCCGCGTACTCGCCGGTCGTCTGGTCGACGGCGACGGCGCCGTCCCCGCCGCGCGTCACCACAGCCACCGGCACCAGCTCGCTGAGGGTGCCGAGGGCCGCGACCGCGGTGTCGGTGCGGGTGTAGGCCATCGCCTCGGTCTCGTTGGGGAGGAAGGCGTGGCACAGGGAGAGCTGGTCGAGGAGGGCGGTGGACCACTGCTGGGTGGGGTCCCAGCCGACGTCGGCGTAGATGCGGGTGCCGTTCGCGGCGGCCTTGGCCAGCCACTCGCGGGGTTCGGCCTCGATGTGCACGAGGGCGGTGCGCGCCTGGGGCGGGTCGCCCATCAGCGCGTCCTGCGAGTACGGCGGTTCCTGGCCGTGGGTGACCAGGGCCCGGTCGTGGCCGTAGGCGAGGGAGACGGTGACGGGGGTGGGCCAGCCGTCCGCCGTGCGGGAGAGCGAGAGGTCGATGTCCTCCTGGTCGCACAGGACGTCCCGGCAGTACTCGCCGTAGAGGTCGTCGCCGAACACCGTGGCCAGCGAGGTGTGCAGGCCGAAGCGGACGGCGGCCACCGCCAGGTTGGCGATGCCGCCGGGGCCGCAGCCCATGCCGCCCGTCCAGATCTCCTCGCCCGGCGTCGGCGGCTTCCCGAGCCCTGTGAGGACGAGGTCGTAGAAGAGCAGCCCGGTCAGCAGCACATCGGGCCGGTCGTCGTCCACGGAAGGGTCCTCTCGCTCGGGCTCTCGTCCGGGGACCCCCGTTGGGGAGAGCTCGTCAAAACTCTTCATTTCGGTGACCGGAATCGTGCGCCGCTCCGCGGGATTGGTCAATACCCGAGCAGAAATGAGCATGGCGATGATTGAAGATGACGAGTAGTGTTCACGTCGTGCTGGCAGAACGACGACACCAACTCATCCTGCGGGCCCTGCGCTCCGGCGGCCCCGCGGCCGTGACCGATCTCTCCGAGCGGCTGGGTGTGAGCCCCGCCACGGTCCGGCGTGACCTGGTCAAACTCGAGGAGGACGGCCTGCTCACACGGGTGCACGGCGGCGCGGTCGTGGAGGAGGGCGACCAGCCCTTCGCAGAGGTCGCCGAGATGCGCGTGCCCGAGAAGGACGCCATAGCCGCGCACGCCGCCGCGATGATCGAAGATGGTCAGTCGGTGCTGCTCGACATCGGCACCACCGCCTTCCGGCTGGCCCGCCAGCTGCACGGCCGCCGCCTCACCGTGATCACCAGCAACCTGGTGGTCTACGAGGAGCTCGCCGACGACGAGGGCATCGAGCTGGTGCTGCTCGGCGGCATGGTCCGCCGCGAGTACCGCTCCCTGGTCGGTTTCCTCACCGAGGACAACCTGCGCCAGCTGCACGCCGACTGGCTGTTCCTCGGCACCAGCGGGGTGCGGCCCGGCGGGCAGGTCATGGACACCACCGTCGTCGAGGTGCCGGTCAAGCGGGCCATGATCAAGGCCGGCGACAAGGTGGTCCTGCTCGCCGACGCGGCGAAGTTCCCGGGAACGGGCATGGCGAAGGTATGCGGTCCCGAGGACCTGGACATGGTGGTGACGAACGCTCCCGTGAACACGGCGACCCGGTCCGCCCTGGAGGAGGCCGGCGTCCACGTGCTCGTGGCAGGAAAGGTGCAGGCGTGAAGCTGACGATTCTGGGCGGCGGCGGATTCCGCGTGCCGCTCGTGTACGGGGCGCTCCTGACGGACCGCGCGGAGGGCCGGGTCACCCGGGTCGTGCTGCACGACCTGGACGCCGGCCGCCTGAACGCCGTGACCCGCGTGCTCGCCGAGCAGGCCGCCGCGGTGCCCGACGCGCCCGAGGTGACCGCCACCACCGACCTCGACGAGGCCCTGCGCGGCGCCGACTTCGTCTTCTCGGCGATCCGCGTAGGAGGCCTCGAAGGTCGGGCGGACGACGAGCGGGTCGCCCTCGCCGAGGGCGTCCTCGGCCAGGAGACGGTCGGTGCGGGCGGCATCGCCTACGGCCTGCGGACCGTCCCGGTAGCCGTGGACATCGCCCAGCGGGTGGCCCGCCTCGCGCCGGACGCCTGGGTCATCAACTTCACCAACCCCGCAGGACTGGTCACCGAGGCCATGTCCCGCCACCTCGGCGACCGCGTCATCGGCATCTGCGACTCGCCGGTCGGCCTCGGCCGCCGTATCGCCCGCGTGCTCGGCGTCAAGAACCCCGGCGAGGCATGGATCGACTACGTCGGCCTCAACCACCTCGGCTGGGTGCGCGGCCTGCGCGTCGCCGGCCGCGACGAACTGCCGCGGCTGCTCGCCGACCCCGACCTGCTCGGCTCCTTCGAGGAGGGCAAGCTCTTCGGCGTCGACTGGCTCCGCTCGCTCGGCGCCATCCCGAACGAATACCTGCACTACTACTACTTCAACCGCGAGGCCGTCCGCGCCTACCAGCAGGCCGACAAGACCCGCGGCGCCTTCCTGCGCGACCAGCAGGCCGGCTTCTACGAGCAGATGCGCAACCCGGACGTCTCCGCGCTCCAGGCATGGGACCGCACCCGCGCCGAGCGCGAGGCCACCTACATGTCCGAGAACCGGGAGACGGCCGGCGCCGGCGAGCGCGACGCCGACGACCTCTCCGGCGGGTACGAGAAGGTGGCGCTCGCCCTGATGCGGGCCATCGCCCGGGACGAGCGCACGACCCTGATCCTCAACGTCCGCAACCAGAACACCCTCTCGGTCCTCGACTCCGACGCCGTCATCGAGGTGCCCTGCCTCGTCGACGCCAACGGCGCCCACCCGGTCGCCGTCGCGCCGCTGCCCGACCACGCCACCGGCCTCGTCTGCTCGGTCAAGGCGGTCGAGCGGGAGGTGCTCGACGCCGCCGAGTCGGGGTCCCGTACGACGGCTGTGAAGGCGTTCGCGCTGCACCCGCTGGTCGACTCGGTCAATGTGGCCCGCAGGCTGGTCGAGGGGTACTCCTCCGTCCACCCCGGGCTGGCGTACCTTAAGTAGCGCTCGCCCGCCGAAAGCGCTTTCCCGCCCTGTCCGCCCTCGCCTCCCCTCCGTTCTCTCCCTCCCTGGAGACCCTGATGCACGACGAACGCCGCCGGATCGAGGAACGCGTCGAGCGCGTCCACAACCAGCGCATCAAGCCCGCGATCTACTCGGCCACCGTCCCCTTCGAGGTCGAGGCCTGGCACGCGCCGGGGGAGCCGGTCTCGTTCGAGGAGGCCGCGGCCGCCCGGTACACGCCCTTCGCGATGGACACCCCGTGGGGCCCGCCCTGGGGCACGACCTGGTTCCGGATGCGCGGCCGGGTACCCGCCGAGTGGGCCGGACGGCGCGTCGAGGCGGTCATCGACCTCGGCTTCGTGGGCGACTGGCCCGGCAACCAGGCCGAGGCCCTGGTCCACCTGCCCGACGGCAGGCCCCTGAAGGCGGTCAACCCGCTCAACCAGTACGTGCCGATCGGCAACCCGGTCTCGGGCGGCGAGGAGATCGACTACCTGGTCGAGGCCGCCTCCAACCCGGACATCCTCGCCAACGACTTCGCCGCGCCCACCCCGCTCGGCGACGTCCTCACGGCGGGCGACAAGCCGCTCTACACCTTCCAGCGCGCCGACATCGCCGTCCTGGACGAGGAGGTCTGGCACCTCGATCTCGACCTCCAGGTGCTGCGCGAACTCATGGTGCACCTCGGCGAGCACGAGCCGCGCCGCCACGAGATCATGCACGCCCTCGACCGGGCGATGGACGTCCTGGACCTGGACGACATCTCCGGGAGCGCGTCGGCGGTCCGCGAGGCGCTCGCGCCCGTCCTGGCCCGCCCCGCCCACGCCAGCGCACACACCATCTCCGGCGTCGGCCACGCGCACATCGACTCCGCGTGGCTGTGGCCCATCCGCGAGACCAAGCGCAAGACGTCCCGCACCTTCTCCAACGTCACGTCCCTCGCGGACGAGTACGACGACTTCATCTTCGCCTGCTCGCAGGCCCAGCAGTACGAGTGGGTGCGCGACAACTACCCGCACGTGTGGGCCCGCATCCAGGAGTCCGTGAAGAAGGGCCAGTGGGCGCCGGTCGGCGGCATGTGGGTCGAGGCGGACGGCAACCTGCCCGGCGGCGAGGCCATCGCCCGGCAGCTGATCCACGGCAAGCGGTTCTTCATCGAGCACTTCGGCGTCGAGACCAAGGGCGTCTGGCTGCCGGACTCCTTCGGCTACACCGCCGCCTACCCGCAGCTCGCCAAGCTCGCAGGCAACGACTGGTTCCTGACCCAGAAGATCTCCTGGAACCAGACCAACAAGTTCCCCCACCACACCTTCTGGTGGGAGGGCATCGACGGCACCCGCATCTTCACCCACTTCCCGCCGGTCGACACCTACAACGCCCGCTTCAGCGGCGAGGAGATGGACCGCGCGGTCCGCAACTACTCGGAGAAGGGCGGCGGTTCGCGCTCCCTCGCGCCCTTCGGATGGGGCGACGGCGGTGGCGGCCCCACCCGCGAGATCATGGAGCGGGCGCGCCGGCTGGCGGACCTGGAAGGCTCCCCGAAGGTCATCGTGGAGCACCCCGACGAGTTCTTCGCCAAGGCCCGCGAGGAGTACCCGGACGCCCCGGTGTGGGTCGGCGAGCTCTACCTGGAACTGCACCGGGCGACGTACACCTCCCAGGCCCGCACCAAGCAGGGCAACCGGCGCAGTGAACACCGGCTGCGCGAAGCCGAGTTGTGGGCGACGACGGCCGCGCTGCACGCGCCGGGATACTCCTACCCGTACGAGAAGCTGGACCGGCTGTGGAAGACGGTGCTGCTGCACCAGTTCCACGACATCCTGCCGGGGTCCTCGATCGCGTGGGTGCACCGCGAGGCGGAGGCCGAATACGCGCGTGTGGCCGAGGAGTTGGAGGCGCTGACCGCCGAGGCGGTGGCCGCGCTGGGCGCCGACGGCACGCGCGTGTTCAACACCAGCCCCTTCGACCGGGCCGAGGTCGTCCGCACACCCGAGGGCGCACCGGCGTTCGTCGACGTGCCCGCGAGCGGCAGCGCGCCGCTGACCGGCGCCGAGCCCGCACAGCCGGTGAAGGTCGAGGGCCTGGTCCTCGACAACGGCCTGGTCCGTGTCGAGGTGGCGCCGGACGGCACGCTCGCCTCCGTACGGGATCTGCGGGCCGGCCGCGAAGTCCTCGCCGACAAGGGCAACCTGCTGCGTCTGCACACCGACCTCCCGAACTACTGGGACGCCTGGGACATCGACAAGCACTACAAGAACCGCTACACGGATCTGCTGGACGCGGACGCGGTCACCGTCGTCGAGGAAGACGCCCTCCTCGGGGCGATCCGCGTCACGCGGTCCTTCGGCAAGGGATCGAAGCTCACCCAGACGATCACCCTGCGCGCCGGCAGCCCCCGCATCGACTTCGAGACCGAGATCGACTGGCACGAGGCCGAGAAGATCCTCAAGGCGGGCTTCCCGGTGGACATCCGCGCCCCGCACTCCTCCGCCGAGATCCAGTTCGGCCACATCCAGCGGCCCACCCACACCAACACCAGCTGGGAGGCGGCCCGCTTCGAGGTCTCCGGCCACCGCTGGGTGCACATCGCCGAGCCCGGCTACGGCGTCGCGGTCATCAACGACTCGACGTACGGCCACGACGTCTCCCGCACGGTCCGCGAGGACGGTGGGACGACGACCAGGGTCAGCCTCAGCCTGGTCCGCGCCCCGCGCGTGCCGGACCCCGAGGCCGACCAGGGCAGGCACCGCTTCACCTACTCCCTGCTCCCCGGCGCGACCATCGAGGACGCCGTCGCCGAGGGCTACGCCCTCAACCTCCCCCTGCGCGTGGCGGACGCGGCAGGCGCGCCCGAGCCGGTCGTCTCCGTGGCCGGCGACGGCGTGACGGTGGAGGCGGTCAAGCTGGCCGACGACCAGTCCGGCGACGTCGTCGTACGCCTCTACGAGTCCAGCGGCGGCCGCGCGAGCGGCGTCCTGCGCACCGGCTTCCCGCTCGCGGGCGCCCGGGTGACCGACCTGCTGGAGCGCCCGCTGGAGGATGCGGACGTCACCGGCGACGGCGGGGTCGCAGTCGCCCTGCGCCCCTTCCAGGTCCTCACGCTCCGCCTGCAGCGCGCGGAAGGGAGCTGAACGGGGTGCCCATGCAACCCTGGTTCACCGACGCCAAGTTGGGGATCTTCATCCACTGGGGCATCTACGCCGTGGACGGCGTCCAGGAGTCCTGGTCGTTCTACGACGACATCGTCCCGTACGACCGGTACATGTCCCAGTTCGACCGCTTCACCGCCTCCCGCTACGAACCGCGCGACTGGGCGAAGCTCTTCGCGCGGGCCGGCGCCAAGTACGCCGTCCTGACCAGCCGCCACCACGACGGCGTGGCCCTCTGGGACACGGCCCACGGCGACCTGAACGTGGGCCGCGACCTCATCGGCGGCTACGCGGACGCCCTGCGCGAGCAGGGCCTCAAGGTCGGGCTCTACTACTCGCACTCGGACTGGAGCCACCCCGACTACGCCTCCACGCGCAAGCCCGGCCGCCCGCCGGAGCTGGAGGACAACCGGTACTCCGAGGTCGCCGCGGAATTCGAGGACCTTAACGCCTGGGAACGCTTCCTCGCCTACCGGGACGGCCAGATCCGCGAACTGTCCTCCCGCTACAGGCCGGACCTGATGTGGTTCGACGGCGAGTGGGACCGCAGCGAGGAGCAGTGGCGCATCCCGGAGCTGGCCGCGCTGATCCGCTCCGAGATGCCGGACGTAGTCTTCAACGCCCGCATGCTCAGCGAGGGCGACTACGCGACCCCGGAACAGGGCGCCCCGGTGATACCGCCTGAGGGCCCGTGGGAGCTGTGCCTGACGATCAACGACTCCTGGGGCCACCAGCATCACGACCACAACCACAAGTCGGTCGACCAGCTGATCCGCTACTTCGCCGAGACGATCGGCGGAGGCGGCAATCTGCTTTTGAGCGTCGGCCCCCGCGAGGACGGCACGATCCCGGCGGAGCAGGCCGAGCGGCTGGAGGGTCTCGGCGACTGGATCGCGCGGCACGCCGAGGCGGTGTACGGCACCGGCCGCGGCCTCCCGGCCGGCCACCACTACGGCCCGAGCACCCTGTCCAAGGACCGCCGCACCCTGTACCTGATCCTCTTCGACGCCCCGCGCGCCGAGATCAACGTACGCGGGCTGCTCGGTTCGGTACGCCGGGTCACGGTCGTCGGCACCGGCACGGAACTGGCCCACCGCATCACCGGCGGCCTCCACGAGACGCCGGGTGTGCTGTGGATCCAACCGCCCGCGGCGGCCGACCTCGACCCGCATGCCACGGTGCTCGCCGTGGAGCTGGACGAGGAGTTGGAGCTGTACCGGGGCTCGGGCCGTTTCTGACCCGGCAAACGCCTTCGGGCCGGCCGCCGCTGCCCCCGTGACAGCGCCGGCCGGCCCGAAGCCCCCGTACTTCCCCCGTGGTGGTGCTTCCCCCGTGGATCCCCCGTGTTACCCGGTTCCCCCGTTGCCTTTCACTCTTATGAGCGCGCCGGTGGCGCCCTGATACACCCTCCCGGAAAAATTTCTCCCGGGAGGGTGAAGGGGGTATCAGCCGGTGAACCCGGCGGTGATCGAAGTGAACTGCCAGTTGCTCTGGCTGATCCCGGAGCAGTTGCTCGTCACGCCGCCGCCCGGGCACGGCCGGTCACGGTTGACCGACCAGAACGCGAGACGGGCGATGTGATGGGAGTTCGCCCAGTCCCGGATCTGCGTCCAGGTCGCGGTCGAGGTGAGCTCCTGCTGGTCTGACAGCCCGTTCATGCCGGAGATGCCGATGTGGGCGTAGGCCGTCGCGTCGTCCCACCCGAAGGTGGACTTCAGCTTGTTCTTCAGCCCCTCCGTGGCGTTGACGGTGTTGCCGTACATGTCGGCGCCGCCGCCGAAGTCGAACGGCATGATCGTGAATACGTCGATGTCCGCGTTGAGCGCCTTGGCCTGCTCGATGAGCCGGTTGCCCCAGTAGGTCGGCCCGGTCGTGGAGGTGCCGAAGGTGAGGACGGTCCGCAGGCCCGGGTTGTTCGCCTTGACGATCTTCAGGGCGTTCAGGATCCGGTCCTGCACGGTCGCATTCTCGAACTCGTCGGTGTTCTCGATGTCGACGTCGATCGCCTTCAGCCCGTAGGCGTCGATGACCTTCTGGTACGCCCCTGCCAGTGCCTCGGCGCTGGAGCAGTTCGGCCCGAGCTTGTTGCCGCTCCAGCCGCCGATCGACGGGACGATGTCACCGCCCGCGGACCGGATGGAGTTGATGACGCTCTGGTCGTTGCCGCCGGTCAGCGGCCGTGACGCGTCCCAGGCGGGGTTGCAGCCTCCGGAGGAGAGGATGAACGCCATCGTGTACCACTTGATCCCGGTCGAACTCATCACCGAGGTCGCGCTCGGCGGATCGCCCCAGCCCAGGTACAGATAGGGCGCCGCCTGCTTGAAGCCGGTACCGCCACCGCCGCCCGCGTCCGTCGTGACGGTGACGGCGTTGGAGGCGGCCGACACGTTCCCGGCCGCGTCCCGTGCCTTCACCGTGAACGTGTAACCGGTGCTGGGGGACAGTCCGCTGACCGTGGCGCTCGTACCGGAGACACTGAGCACCTGGGTGGCGCCGCGGAAGACGTCGTACCCGGTCACCCCGACGTTGTCCGTTGAGGCGTTCCACGCCAGCGACACACTGGACGAGGTCTTGCCGCTGGACCGCAGGCTGCCCGGCACGCTCGGCGCCTGGCTGTCCGAGCCGCCACCGGGCCCGTCGAGGCTGAAGTCGTCGGCGTAGTAGGTGCCCTGGGCGTACCAGCCGTGCACATACACCTGGGCGCTGGTCTGCGACGCGCCGGTCCTGAACGACAGCGACAGCCGGCTGTACACCGACGGCGACGACGTCCAGGTGGAGGCGCCGCCGTCCACACCGAGGTACACGTAGGACCCGCGCACCCAGCCGCTGAGGCTGTACGTGGTGTTCGGCTGCACCGCGACGGTCTGGCCGCACTTGGCGATGTCGCTCGAACTGACCGCCCCCGCAAGGGCCTTGGATCCACCGTGTACAGGCGAGGAGACGACCGACCCGAGATTGCCGTTGCAGATCCACGGGGAGAGCCCGCCCGACTCGAAGCCGGCGTTGGACAGAACGTTGGCCGCTTGGGCCGTACCGGGAAGAGCGACGGCTCCGGCGATCGCGAGAGCGCCGGACCCGACCAGAGCGAGAAGTCGACGTCTCAGACGTCTGAGGGGTTGGTTGCGCACGTGATCTCCCTGGGAAAATGGGGTGTTCGGGAGTGCACAGGTCCAGAGTTGTGCAGAGGTGCGGCAACCAAATTGGTATGAACCAATCCTGGTGTCAAGCTCTGGCGCGGGATTGGTCCATACCAAGAATTCTTAACCCTCCGACGCTGCCGGCCGTGTCGAGTGGACCGTCAGATCACCGTTCACGACGGCGTTCACGGTGCCGTGGTCGTATGCGCGGTTGTCCTGGCGGATCGGGGTGGAGGAGACGGGGCGGGGCGGGGGCAGCTCGGCGATCGCGGACCGCAGTTCGTCGGCGGCGTCCGGATTCTCCTCCAGCAGGTCCTGGAGGCGCTGCCGCCAGGCACGGCAGGTCTCGGCCAGTTCACCCTCGTTGCCGGGCTCCTCGACGACGCGGCGTAGATCGTCCAGACGCCGGGCCGCCGTCTCGGTACGGTCGGGATCGCCGCGGCCCAGCAGCCGGGCGAAGCGCTCACGAGCGGCCTGCCAGACGTCGGTGGAAGCGGCGTTGACCAGGGCTGCGGAGCCGGCCGCGGCGAGTGTGGTCAGCCAGTCGGGTATCACGTCGGTGCCTTTCCTCGGTCAGGAGTCGGAGCGCCGCGCGGTCCACGGACCGGAGGCGTCGTAGCAGTCGGTCTCGAAGGTGCCGCGCATGGTGTCGCCGTCCACGCTTCCGGTGAACGTGATCTCCTTCGCGCTGTTCACGCTGCCGAAGGTGATGCGGTCGCCGTCGAGCGTGCCGTTGAGGGCCCCGTCCAGGGAGCAGGGCACCCCGTCGACCTTCAGCTCTCCGGTGAGTCGGTTCCCGTCCTGGGACAGGGTGGCCGTGAACCCTCCGGTGCCGAACCCCGTGGACCAGTCCCCTGTCCACGCACCGGTCAGGGTGGCGGTCTCGGACGGCTTCGACCCGTCGCCGGAAGGCGGCGCGGACGGGGTCACGGTCAGTCCGAAGTCCCAGTAGCGGGCGGAGGCGGGCAACCGGTCGTCGGCCGCCCGTGTGGTGAGGCGGACGAGCCGACCGAGGTCGTCGATGCGTGCCGTGAAGTCGACGGTGGTGTCGTTCGCCCGAGGTGTGGAGGTGGCCGCCGCCAGTGTGACGGGGCCGCTGTCCGACCTGGCGACGGCCGGTTCGGCGGTTCCGGAAGGTCCGCTGGGTTCGGCCGAGGGAGCGAGAGTTCCTGTGAAGGTGCAGCCCTCGCGCCGCGCCCGTGTCACCGATCGCAGTTCCCTTGCCGGTGCAGCGGGGTCCACGGCGTCCATGAAGGCGCCGTCGGCCCGCACCCACCTCGGGTCCACGCCGGACGGTGTGGTCGTGCCGGCGGGGAGCACGACCCTGCCCCGGTCGATCGTGCCGCTCGTGACGGGGCCGCCGGTCAGGCCCTGCCGGAACCAGGCGGTGCGCGCATGCGGGTCCGCCGCCCCGGCGACATGGTGCCGGCCGCGTGTGACGTCGTAGCGGAAGCTCGTCAGTTCCACGCGCCGGGCGGCCTCCGCCAGGACCGCGGGAGCCGAGCGGCCCTCGGCGGCCTTGTCGCAGGACGCCCCGCCCATGACGCGCGGCACGACGACGGTCACTGTCACGGTCACGACCACCACGACCGTGACCACACTCGCCACGACGGGCACGCTCACGCCCGCAGCCCCGGCGCCGGCGAACGTCAGGGCCTTGGTGACGGCGGCTGCGGCCTTGGCGAGGACGGTCGCACCGCCTTTGGCGGCGGCCGCCGCGCCCGGCGCCGAGACTCCGGCGGTCTGCGCGGCCGCGCCGGCCGCCTGCGTCGGGTCGGCGAGCGGCGCCCCCGGTGCCGATCCGGTCCCTGCCGCCTTCACGGCCTCCGTGGCGAGATGGTCGGCGACTACGTGGCCGCCGACAGCCGTCGTTGCCGCCGCGCCGCCCGTGATGATGGCCGTCTGGCCGAGGCTCGTCCTCCGGGGCGGCCGTGGAGCCAGGCCGAGTACGACCTCGTAGTAGATGTTGCCGTTCTGCACGGCGTTGACGGTGCCGTGCCCCGTCGCCACCGCGATCTGGGGCGTGGTGCCGTCCGGCGAGGGGAGGAGCGATTGAACGGAATCCGCGAACCGGCGGGCTTCTTCCGCCCGTTCGGGATCATCCGCGACGGCCCTCTCGATCAGCTCCCGCCATTGCGGCAGCGACTCCGTCAGGTAACGGGTCAGCCCCTCGCCCTCGTGGCGTGCCGCGACGGCCGCCCAGGCGTCGATGCGCTCGTTCACCTGTGGCTCGTCGTCCGGCAAGAGGCCGAGGACCCCTTCCCGGGCCTCGGCCCAAGCCGGTGTCCCGATCGCCGCGGCGAGATGCTCTGCCGCGTCCTCGGCAGGATCCGCGGACCTTCCGAATGCCCCGTCGTCCTGCGTGCCTTCGGCCATGAAGCCGCCTCCCCCGGTTGCTCCACGCTGTGTTGGCGCGAAGCTAGCAGCCACGAAAGAGGGAGCGAGCGGCTTCGAGGGACGCCTGTCCGACGGCTCGTGGTGAGGGGGCAGGCAGGGGGCGCTCCGCTTGGCAAGCGCCCCGTCGAGCGACCGGACGCGCCCCGACCGCGCCTGTCGGGCGCCCGACATGGCGGATCTTCCGGCGAACCCGAACTAGAGCGGCAGCACCTGCGCCGCCCCGCTCTCGACCGGTTCGGCCGGTGCGGGGGCCGGTACAGCCGGCAGCAGGGGTTCTGTCTCCTCGGCCGCGCGCTGCTGGGGAATGGACACCGGTCGCAGCTGGCGCGGGCCCGAGACCACCGTGTAGTCCTGCCCGAGGAACGGCGGAACCACCTCGCCCGGGTCGTCGCCCAGCGCCAGCTGAACGGCCAGCCACGGCACATTGACCCCGCACAGCGACAGCTGGTGCAGTCCGCCGGCCGGCCGCGTGTTCACGTCCATCAGCACCGGCGTCTCCCCGAACATCCGGAACTGGATGTTGGACAGATAGTGCAGCCCGAACCCCTCCGCGATCAGCCGCGCCGGCTCCAGCCACGGCTCCTGGACGGTGAACCCACGTCGGCGGCCGTTCTTGATCCGGCCGATCGCCAGCCGCACCCGGTTGTCCGGACCGGTCAGGCAGTCCACCGACACCTCCGGCTGCTCCAGGCGCGGCATCACCAGCCAGTCCACCGGTTCCTCGGTCCGCCGCAAGGCGTCCAGCACCAGATCCAGCTGCACATACGGCGTCGGGAACCCGTTGAGGTGCATGAGCGAGAAGGGGGCGCGTGTGATGACGCGGAAGCCCACTCCGCCCGCACCGGACGCCGGCTTGAAGCAGGCCTTGTGACCGGCCTCCTCCAACTCCTCTACGGCGGCGAGCAGTTCGTCGGCGTTGCGCACCCGCCACCACGGCGGCACCGGCACCCCGACCGCCTGCACGGCCTCGTACGCGATCACCTTGTCGTGGAAGACCGCGACGGCCTCCGGCGGCGGAGCGAGCAGTGCCGTACCGACCGCCTCGAAGTCCGCCCGGTGGGCCACGATCGCCGACTGGTGCAGGCGGGGCACGAACACGTCGATGCCGCGGCGCCGGCACTGGGCGAGGGCGTACTCGACGTACCCGGCCGGGGACAGGCCCTCGGGCTCCAGTTCGGCGGTGTCGGCGGCGGCCAGCACGGGGGAGTCGGCGTCCCCGTGCGTCGCATGGATCTCGACGGCCCGATCGCTGGGATTTCGGCGCAGCTGATCCATGAAGAACACGTTCTCCGCGTACGTGCGGTTGAGCCAGACGCGTACGCGAGAGACCATGCAGGGCCGTCCTTTCGGGTTCGCGGGCAGGGCGAAGCAGGCCCGTGCCCGGGCAGGGTGGTTGGAGGAACACCAAACCGCCCCGTGCGAAGGGACGTTCATGGCGGTGGTGTTGCGGCGATCATACGGCTTTCAAAGGGTGCCGCGTGCAACGTACGTGTTACGGAATTGAGGATGGTTGCTGACCGTCCCGGTCACCCCGCCCCCGACCGCCCGCACAGCGCCCCGCGACGCGACGACGTGATCCGGCCTTGTGCCCCGAACGCGGCCTGTGTTCTCGTAAGGTCATTCGTGTGATCGAAAGGGGCGAGGGGTGACGTCGACGGCCGGCGGTGCCGGACAGCTGCTGGCCATCAGTGACCTGCACATCGGGTACGAGGAGAACCGCGCACTCGTCGAGCGGATGCGCCCCGGCAGCGACGACGACTGGCTGCTCGTCGCCGGTGACGTGGCGGAGACCGTGGCCGACGTCGGCTGGGCACTCAAGACCCTCGCCGGCCGCTTCCGCAAGGTCGTCTGGGCCCCCGGCAACCACGAACTGTGGACCCACCCGAAGGACTCCGTCACCCTGCGCGGCGTCGCCCGCTACGAGCACCTGGTCGAGCTGTGCCGGGAGCTCGGCGTGACGACCCCCGAGGACCCGTATCCCGTCTGGGACGGCCCCGGCGGCCCGGTCGCCGTCGCGCCGCTGTTCCTGCTGTACGACTACTCATTCCTGCCCTCCGGCTGCACGACCAAGGAGGAGGGGCTGGCGTACGCGCACGGCACCGGGGTCGTGTGCAACGACGAGTACCTGCTGCACCCCGACCCCTACCCGTCGCGCGAGGCCTGGTGCGAGGCCAGGGTCGCCGAGACCGAGCGCAGACTCGCCGCACTGCCCGAGGACCTGCCCACCGTCCTCGTCAACCACTACCCGCTCGACCGGCATCCCATGGACGTGCTGTGGTACCCCGAGTTCGCCATGTGGTGCGGCACCCGGCGGACCGCGGACTGGCACCGCAGGTTCCGGGTCGAGACGATGGTCTACGGCCACCTCCACATCCCGCGGACCACCCATCACGAGGGCGTCCGCTTCGAGGAGGTCTCTGTGGGATACCCCCGCGAGTGGCGCAAGCGACCGGACCCGCCGGGACGGCTGCGCACGATTCTGCCCAGGGAGGACCGGGCCCGTTGATCGAGGAACTGCTGCCGCCCTCGGTGGCCACCGTCGAGGCGTACGGCGACGAGGAGCCAGCGCACCCGGCTCTGTACCCCGAGGAGGAGGCCGTCGTGGCGAAGGCGGTCTTCAAGCGCCGCCGGGAGTTCGCCGTCGTACGCTCCTGCGCGCGCAGCGCCATGGAGAAGCTCGGCGTGCCCGCCCAGCCGATCCTGCCCGGCGAGCGCGGCGCCCCGGGCTGGCCGGCCGGCCTGGTCGGCAGCATGACCCACTGCGACGGCTACGGCGCCGCCGCGCTGGCCCGCACCGCCGACCTGGCTTCCCTCGGCATCGACGCCGAACCCCATCAGACGCTCCCGGAGGGCGTCCTGCCCGCCGTCGCCCTGCCCGCAGAGGTGGAGCGGCTGGGCCGGCTGGCCGGTGACCGTCCCGGCATCCACTGGGACAGGCTGCTCTTCAGCGCCAAGGAGTCCGTCTACAAGGCGTGGTTCCCCCTCACCGCGAAGTGGCTGGACTTCACCGAGGCCGACCTCGACTTCTTCGCCGACCCCGGTGAGCAGTACAGCGGAGGCTTCCGCGCCCGGCTCCTCGTGCCGGGTCCGCTGGTGGGCGACCGGACCGTCAACCGGTTCGAGGGCCGTTGGACGGTCCGGCGGGGGCTGGTGGCGACAGCGGTGAGCGTGCCGCACAACTGAGCCCCCGCGGCCCCGCTGCGGGATCAGCTACGGCTCCGCCGGGCACCAGCTCTGCAGCAGCCGGAAGAACTCCTCCTCGTTGCCCGTCAGGCCCGCGTCCGCCAGCGCCTGTTCCGCCTCGGCGAGGACGGCGGGCGGGACGACGGGTGGTCGGCGGGAGCCGGGAGGACCGTCGAACGCGGCTCGTACGGTGTGCAACAGCCGCAGGTAGGCCTGGACGGCGGTGCGCTCGCGGTCGGTCAGTACGGCGGTGGGCATCGGTCGGCTCTCCCCGGTTCGGCGTCATCGCGTCACCCCCGCAGATGAGGGCGCACCACCAGCTTGCCGTCCACCACTGACAATGGGCTTCCGCTACGCACCCGTTCGTCCGCTTAGCGGAGGCGAAACCTCCCCGAAATCCCTTGTGGGAAAGCCGTCCTACGCTGGAAGCATGGCTGCCGGCCGCGCTCTCACTCGACCGGCGAACGCGTACAGGAACGGAGGCGAGTGCGTGGTCGACGTCCCGGGACGGCGCCCTGCGCGCGCCGTACGGCTGCGCCCGGTGGGCGATGGGGAGCTTGGGCTGCAGTACCGCGTCGTGCACGGCTATCGGCGCGCCTTCCGCATGGCGGGCGAAGGGCCGGCGCTGGTGCTGATCCACGGCATAGGGGACACCTCCGAGACTTGGGCCGAACTCATCCCCGACCTCGCTCGCACGCACACCGTGATCGCCCCCGACCTGCTCGGCCACGGCGCCTCGGACAAGCCGCGCGCGGACTACTCGGTGGCCGCGTACGCGAACGGCGTGCGCGATCTGCTCACCACACTGGGCATCGAGTCGGCGACGCTGCTAGGGCACTCGCTGGGCGGGGGAGTGGCGATGCAGTTCGCCTACCAGTTCCCTGAGCGCACGGAACGGCTGATCCTGGTCAGCGCCGGTGGGGTGGGCCGCGAGGTCAATCCCGTACTGCGGCTGGTCTCGCTGCCGGGCGCCCAACTGATGCTGTCGACGCTGCGGCTGCCGGGCATGCGGCTTCAAGTCGAGCTGGCAGTGGGCCTGATGAGGCTCCTGGACACCGATCTCGGCCAGGACGCGCGGGAACTGCTCACCCTCGTTGACGCCCTGCCCGACGCGACCTCGCGCAACGCCTTCATCCGTACCTTGCGGGCGGTCGTCGACTGGCGCGGGCAGGTGGTCACCATGCTGGACCGCTGCTATCTGACCGAGGGCATGCCGACCATGCTGCTGTGGGGCGACCGGGACAGCGTGGTGCCGGTGCGGCACGCGTACGGCGCGCACGAGAGCATGCCCGGCAGCCGACTGGAGATCTTCGAAGGGGCGGGCCACTTCCCGTTCCACGCCGACGCCGCTCGCTTCGTCGCCCTGGTCGAGGAGTTCACCAGCACCACGGACCCCGCCGACTGGAGCCGCGAGAACTGGCGTGAGCTGCTGCGGGCAGGTCGGCCCGGTACGGCGGCCGGTCAGCCGGACACGGCCAGGACGCGCTCGGTGGAACGGGATCTGCGGGAGGCGAGCGAACGCAGCGCGACCTAGCTCGACCCGAGGAGGCGCCGAGGTGCTGACGTGCCCTGGGTCAGCCCTGCGGCCCGAGATAACCGAGTGACGCCTCGATCCGCCCCGCCAGATGGTCCCGCTGTCCGCGCACCGAGGAAACCGCCAGCCACGTACGGCACTTGCTGGCCAGCAGCAGCCCGAAGGTCTCGGCCTCCTTCTCCTCGGCCTGGTCGAAGTGGCTGCGGGCGGCGACCTTCAGGATCGTCGAGTGCAGATCGGCGTCGTCGTCGAGGAGGCGGGCCGCCACGCTGGCGCCCTCGACGCTGTGGCTGCAGTGCCCGGCCTTCATGTGCCACAGCTCGTGGCCGAGGATCACCAGCTGGTGGTCGGGCGCGGTGCGTTCCTCGATCACGACGAGGTCCTGGTCGGCCATGTCGAGCCACAGTCCGCTGGCGGTGCCGGGCGGGAACGCGGCCGTACGGAAGTGGACGGGCCGGCCGCGGCGTCTGCTCATCGCGCCGCACAGGGCGCCGTACAGCTTCGCGGGCGGCGAGGGTGCGGGGAGCGTCAGCTCCGCGACCAACTCGCCGCACAGGCGGCGCATTTCCCTACCGATGCCCACAGTTCTCCCGTTTCTCCCCCCGGCTTTCCCCCCGGATCACGACTCGGGCCGCTTGACGCTTTCCAAGAGCATGTCCAGCCACTCCGCGACCTTGTCGCGATGCTGGTCGGTGGGCAGTTGGGCGGCCCGCCAGGCGATGCCGCGCACCCCGTGGTCCTGCAGCAGTCTCTCCAGCGGGTCCTCGGCGGCCTGGGCCGCCTCGCGCTCCGCGAGCTTCTGCAGCAGGTCCTGCTCGGTGCGCTGTAGTGCGCCCGCGAGCGCCTCGGGGTCCTCGGCCGTGAGGAATCCGGCGTGGACGCGGAAGAAGCGCTGGATGGCGTCGCAGTGCTCCATGGTGGGGCGCCGGTCGCCGTTGATGAGGGCTCCCGCCTGCTGCCGTGACATGCCCGCGCCGTCGGCGATCTCCTGCTGGGTGTACCTGCGGCCGTTCGGCTTGACGCGGGTGCGGCGCAGGAGGTCGAGTCGCTGCAGGAACCGGGCCTGTACGTCGGGCTCTCCCGCGGGGCGGCCGCTCAGCAGCGCCTTGACCACGGACTCCGGGACGCCGGACGCCACGGACAGCCGTCCGGTGCCGAAGACCTCCGCGTGCGGTACGCCGAGCCGGTCGGCGAGCGCGGTGACGCGAGCGACGACGGCCGGCAGCTCAGCCGTCGGTATGACGCCCGGACCCTCGATGCCATCCGTCACCGACAGATCTCCTAAAGCTCTCACAGGCTTCTCACAAGCGGTCGCGGTGAACTGGACGGAGATTACCGGGTAGTTCGAACTCACATCCAGGTCTCGCCACAACTGTGGCCAATTTCAGCCGTCAACAGGCACGGAATGCCACGATAGTTGACACCGCTCCGGCCCGGGCAGCAGGATCAAGGCGCCGCGTGAAGGCCGCATAGGCAAGAGGGGTGACCTCCCGATGGCATATCAGGCAGGTGGGCAGCGGTCCGTACCGCGGCCCGTCCCCGAGAGGCCCGAGGCCGAGGCGTATCTGCGGGACTACGCCACCCTCGTCGAAGCAGTGCCCTTCCCGTCCGTCATCGTCGACCACCGCTGGGACGTCGTTCTGGCGAACACCGCTTTCGCGTCACTTTTCCGCGGCGTGGGCCCGCATCCGACGGCCATGCCCGACGACAACTTCCTCAGGTTCGTGCTCTTCCACCCGGACGCGAGCACCGTCCTCGGCGACCACGAGTCCAGCTGGTGTCTGCCGATGCTGGCCCGCTTCGCGGCCGCAGTGGAGCGGCACGGTCACGACCACGGCGTGCAGGCCATCCGCCGGGAGATCGCCCAGGACCCGATCATGGAGGCCGCCTACCGGCAGGGCCTGCCGCACTGGATCCGCGCGGTCGGCGAGCGGGCGGCCGAACTGGACGGCGCCGTACGGCCGCTGCTGCACCCCGACCCGCGCTGGGGTGCCACCGACTGCCGGGTCGTCGACGAGACGCCCCGGACCCTCCAGGAGCTGGGCTACACCCGGCTGACGCTGGTCCTGCGCGAGGTGCGCCGCGACCGGCCCAGGGTGCGCGGCGCCCGATCCGCCGCGGGCCACCTGCGCGTGGTGCCCGCCCCCGAGGACTGAACGGGGCACCGTCGGCGTTCAGGTCGCCGGCGGCGCCCCGTCAGCACGAATTCCGGTACGCAGACGTCGTCGCTCTGTTCCGTCGCAGGGTGGTGTGTGACATAGTACTGGCGTGAGCGAGCGACTGACCTGCGACGTCGTGGTCGTCGGAGCCGGAATGGTGGGCGCGGCCTGCGCCCTGTATGCGGCCCGGGCGGGCCTCGCCGTGATCCTCGTCGACCGTGGCCCGGTGGCCGGCGGCACCACCGGCGCCGGCGAGGGCAACCTCCTCGTCTCCGACAAGGAGCCGGGCCCCGAACTCGACCTCGCGCTGCTGTCCGGCCGTCTGTGGGGCGAGCTGGCGCAGGGCTTCGGGACGGCCGTCGAGTACGAGGCGAAGGGCGGCGTCGTCGTGGCCTCGTCCCCGGACGGGCTCGCGGCGCTGGAGCGGTTCGCCGACGGGCAGCGCGCCGCCGGAGTCATCGCCGAGCCGGTTGCGGGCGACCGCCTGTACGACCTCGAACCCCACCTGACCCCCGGCCTCCCGGGCGCCGTCCACTACCCCCAGGACTGCCAGGTGATGCCCGCCCTGGCCGCCGCCCACCTCGTGCGAGCCTCGGGCGCCCGCCTGCTCACCGGCCGGACGGTGACGGACGTCCTGCGCACGCGGGACGGTGCAGTACGCGGGATCCGCACCGACAAGGGCGACATCCACGCCCCGGCCGTCGTCAACGCGGCCGGCACCTGGGGCGGCGAACTCGCCGCACGCGCGGGCGCCCACCTCCCCGTCCTGCCGAGACGCGGCTTCGTCCTCGTCACCGAACCGCTGCCGCGCCTGGTCCGCCACAAGGTGTACGCCGCCGACTATGTGGCCGACGTCGCCAGCGACTCGGCCGCGCTGCAGACCTCCCCCGTCGTCGAGGGCACGGCGGCGGGACCGATCCTGATCGGCGCGAGCCGGGAGCGCGTCGGCTTCGACCGGACCTTCTCCCTGCCCGTCGTACGGGCGCTGGCGGCGGGCGCGACGCGGCTGTTCCCGTTCCTCGCCGACGTTCACGCCATGCGCGCCTACCTGGGTTTCCGCCCCTACATGCCCGATCACCTGCCCGCCGTCGGCCCCGATCCCCGGGTGCCGGGCCTGCATCATGCCTGCGGCCACGAGGGCGCCGGCATCGGACTGGCCACCGGCACCGGCCACTTGATCGCACAGGTCCTGACCGAGAAGACCCCCGACCTCGACCTGACGCCGTTCCGCCCCGACCGCTTCGCCGAGGAGGCCGCGTGAGAACCCCTCTGGAACTCGCCGACGCCCGGCCGGGACCGGCCTTCACGGTCACCCTGGACGGCCGCGAGATCGAGGCACTGCCCGGGCAGACGGTCGCCGCCGCGCTCTGGGCGGCCGGGATCACCTCCTGGCGGAGCACCCGGGGCGCGGGCCGCCCCCGTGGCGTCTTCTGTGGCATCGGCGTCTGCTTCGACTGCCTCGTCACCGTCAACGACCGCCCGAACCAGCGGGCCTGTCTGCTGCCGCTGCACCCGGGCGACAGCATCCGGACGCAGGAGGGGACGGGCCACGATGACTGATCTCGCGGTGATCGGCGCGGGTCCGGCAGGCCTCGCCGCGGCCCTGGCGGCCGCGGCACAGGGCGTACGGGTCGCGCTCGTCGACTCGGCGGCGGAAGCGGGCGGGCAGTTCTACCGTCAGCCCGCCCCCGCACTCCGGGCCCGGCGCCCGCAGTCCCTGCACCACCAGTGGCGCACCTGGGAGCGGCTGCGGGACGGTCTGGCCCGCAGCGACATCCGCTTCCTGACGGGACATCACGTCTGGGGTGTGGAACGGGACTCCGGCGGCTTCACCGTGCACGCGCTGCTCGGCCCCGAGCAGCGGGAGCCGGCCAGGGTGCACGCGCGCGCCGTACTCCTCGCCACCGGCGGTTACGAGCGGGTGCTGCCCTTCCCCGGCTGGACCCTGCCCGGTGTCGTCACCGCCGGTGGTGCGCAGGCGATGCTCAAGGGCGGGCTCGTCGTGCCGGGGCGCACTACGGTCGTCGCCGGGACCGGGCCGCTGCTGCTGCCCGTGGCGACCGGACTGGCCGCTGCGGGCGTCGAGATCGCGGCGCTCGTCGAGGCGGCAGGCCCCAAGTCCCTCGTACGGCACGGTCGGGCGCTGGCCGCCAAGCTGCCCGAGGGCGCCGGATACGCGGCCCGCCTCCTGCGCCACCGCGTCCGACTCCTCGCCCGGCACACGGTCGTCCGCGCCCACGGCGACGACCGGCTCACCGGGGTCACCGTCGCCGCCCTCGACGCCGACGGGCGCGTCCGGCCCGGCACCGAGCGGCACCTGCCCTGCGACACCCTCGCCGTCGGGCACGGCATGCTCCCGCACACCGACCTCGCCGAGACCCTCGGCTGCCGCCTGGACGGGCTGACAGTCGCCGTCGACGACGAGCAGCGCACGGACGTGCCCGGCGTGTGGGCGGCGGGGGAGTCCACCGGCATCGGCGGCTCGGCACTCGCCCTGGCCGAGGGCCACATCGCCGGACTCTCCGCCGCCGCACGGCTGAAGGGCACCGAACCCGACCCGGCCCGGTGGGCAGGGGCCGTCAAGTCCCGTACCGGACTTCGCGGGATCGCCGCCGCCCTCGACGCCGCGTACCCGCCGCCCGCGCACTGGAGCGACCAGGTCACCGACGACACCCTCGTCTGCCGCTGCGAGGAGGTCACCGCCGGTGCCGTCCGCGAGGCCGTGGACGCACTCGGGGCGGGCGACGTCCGCACCGTGAAACTGCTGACCCGCGCCGGAATGGGCTGGTGCCAGGGACGCGTGTGCGGGCCGGCGGTCGCCGGGCTCGCCGGATGCGAACTCGCCCCGTCCCGGCGGCCGTTCGCACGTCCCGTGCCGCTCGGCGTACTCGCCCGGCAACACGACAACGCCACTCGGAGAGGAACCTCATGACCGACCACCGTCCCTGGCGCGGAGTTCTCGTCGCCACCGCGCTCCCGCTCGACGACGACCTCCGCGTCGACCACGGCAAGTACGCCGACCACTGCGCCTGGCTGGTCGAGAACGGCTGTGACGGCGTCGTACCGAACGGCTCCCTCGGGGAGTACCAGGTCCTCACACCCGAAGAGCGCGCGAAGGTCGTTCGGACGGCCGTCGCCGCGATCGGTGGCTCCCGGGTGATGCCGGGTGTGGCCGCCTACGGCTCGGCCGAGTCCCGCCGCTGGGCCGAGCAGGCCCGTGACGAGGGCTGCGAGTCCGTGATGCTGCTGCCGCCCAACGCCTACCGTGCCGACGAGCGGTCGGTGCTGTCGCACTACGCGGAGGTCGCCAAGGCCGGCATCCCGGTCGTGGCGTACAACAACCCCATCGACACCAAGGTCGACCTCGTACCCGAACTGCTCGCGAAGCTGCACGGCGAGGGGTACATCCAGGCGGTCAAGGAGTTCTCCGGCGACGTCCGGCGCGCTTACCAGCTCGCCGAACTCGCCTCGGAACTCGACCTGTTGGTCGGTGCCGACGACGTCCTGCTGGAGCTCGCGCTTGCCGGCGCCGAGGGGTGGGTCGCCGGCTACCCGAACGCGCTGCCGAGGTCCACGGTGGAGCTGTACCGCGCGGCCGTCGGCGGCGACCTCGCCACCGCCAAGCAGCTCTACGCGCAGCTGCACCCGCTGCTGCGCTGGGACTCCAAGGTCGAGTTCGTGCAGGCCATCAAGCTGTCCATGGACGTCGTCGGCCGCCACGGGGGACGCTGCCGGCCACCGCGGGTGCCACTGCTGCCGGAGCAGGAGGCGACGATCCGCGCCGCCACCGAGAAGGCCGTCGCCGCGGGGCTCGCGTAACCCGCCGAGGAGACCGATCATGCGCAGCAAACTCGTCCTGCACGCCGTCGACTCGCACACCGAGGGCATGCCCACCCGGGTGATCACCGGCGGCATCGGCACGGTCCCGGGGGCGACCATGAACGAGCGGCGCCTGTACTTCCGAGAACACCGCGACGACATCAAGCAGCTCCTGATGAACGAGCCGCGCGGCCACTCGGCGATGAGCGGCGCGATCCTCCAGCCGCCCACCCGTCCCGACTGCGACTGGGGCGTGATCTACATCGAGGTCTCCGGCTATCTGCCGATGTGCGGGCACGGCACGATCGGAGTGGTGACCGTGCTCGTCGAGACCGGCATGGTCGAGGTCGTCGAGCCGGTCACCAGGATCCGGCTCGACACCCCGGCGGGCCTGGTCGTCGCCGAGGTCGCGGTGGAGGACGGCGCCGCGAAGGCGGTCACCCTCCAGAACGTGCCGTCCTTCGCCGTCGCCCTCGACCGCAAGATCACCCTGGCGGACGGGCGCACGGTGACATACGACATGGCATACGGCGGCAACTTCTACGCCATCCTGCCGCTGGACCAGTTCGGGCTGCCCTTCGACCGGTCCCGCAAGGACGACATCCTGCAAGCCGGCCTCTCCCTCATGGCGGCGATCAACGCCGAGGCGGAGCCCGTGCACCCCGAGAACCCCTCCATCCGCGGCTGCCACCACGTCCACCTGATCGCCCCCGGCGCCAACGCCCGCCGCTCCCGGCACGCCATGGCGATCCACCCCGGCTGGTTCGACCGCTCACCCTGCGGCACGGGCACCAGCGCACGCATGGCGCAGTTGCACGCCCGCGGTGAACTCCCGCTGCACACCGAGTTCGTGAACGAGTCCTTCATCGGCACCCACTTCACCGGCCGCCTCCTCGGCACCACCGAGGTCGCGGGCCGGCCGGCCGTCCTGCCGAGCTTCACCGGCCGGGCCTGGATCACGGGCACGGCGCAGTATCTGCTCGATCCCTCCGACCCGTTCCCGGCCGGGTTCGTGCTCTGAGCGTCGACGATAATGTGCCGCGTACCGCGTGACATTGCACAGCTAGGAGAGTCATGACCGCCCAGCGCACCAGCGCCCCGCCCGCCGCAGCCGGCCCGGCGCTGCCCTCCCTGGGCGGCAAGAAGAGCAGCTACCGGGAGCGGGTCGCCGACGCCCTGCGCGCCGCGCTGATCGCCGGAGAGCTGCGCCCGGGCGAGGTGTACTCGGCGCCCACGCTCGCCGCCCGCTTCGGCGTCTCGGCGACCCCGGTGCGCGAGGCCATGCTGGACCTGGCCAAGGAGGGCCTGGTCGACACCGTCCCCAACAAGGGATTCCGGGTCACCGCCGTCTCCGAGAAACAGCTCGACGAGTACACCCACATCCGCGCGCTCATCGAGATCCCCACGGTGGTGGAACTGGCCAGGACCGCCGACAAGGTGTCCCTGGAGGCGCTGCGCCCCGCCGCCCGGGAGATCGTCCAGGCCGCGGTCTCCGGTGACCTCATCGCCTACGTCGAGGCCGACACCCGCTTCCACCTCGGCCTGCTCGCCCTCGCCGGCAACGCCCACCTCGTCGAGGTCGTCGGCGACCTCCGTAAGCGCTCCCGTCTCTACGGCCTCACCGCGCTCGTCCAAGCGGGTCGTCTGCTGGCCTCCGCCGAGGAACACCTCGAACTGCTCGACGCGTTGATCGCCCGCGACGAGAAGGCCGTGCGCGAAGTCATGACCCGCCACCTGGGACACGTGCGCGGACTCTGGGCGGCGAAGAAGTAGACGGCCGCCCATTGCGTCCCTTGACGCAAGCTACTTGCATTGCTTGCGCTATTCTTGCGTGCATGACGCGACGACTTGCGGAAGTGGCGAAGAAGGTCGGGGTCAGCGAGGCCACGGTCAGCCGGGTGCTCAACGACAAGCCCGGCGTCTCCGAGGCCACCCGGCAGGCAGTGCTCTCGGCTCTGGACGTCCTCGGCTACGAGCGGCCCACGCAACTGCGCGGGGAACGCGCCCGGCTCGTCGGCCTGGTCCTGCCCGAGCTGCAGAACCCGATCTTCCCCGCGTTCGCCGAAGTGATCGGCGGGGCGCTCGCCCAGCTCGGGCTGACGCCGGTGCTGTGCACGCAGACCAAGGGCGGGGTGTCCGAGGCCGACTATGTCGCGCTGCTGCTGCAACAGCAGGTCTCCGGCGTCGTCTTCGCCGGCGGGCTGTACGCCCAGGCCGACGCGCCGCACGACCACTACAAAGAGCTCGCCGACCGCAACATCCCGGTCGTGCTGGTCAACGCGGCCATCGAGCACCTGGGCTTTCCGGCCGTGTCCTGTGACGACGCCGTGGCCGTCGAGCAGGCCTGGCGGCATCTGGCCTCGCTGGGCCACGGGCGCATCGGGCTGGTGCTCGGGCCGGGCGACCATGTGCCGTCGGCGCGCAAACTGGCCGCCGCGCGGGGCGTCGCCGGGGAGCTGCCCGAGGAGCACGTGGCGCGGGCCATCTTCTCGATCGAGGGCGGTCATGCGGCCGCCTCCCGGCTGATCGACCGGGGCGTCACCGGCATCATCTGCGCCAGCGACCCGCTAGCGCTCGGGGCGGTCAGGGCCGCCCGTCGCAAGGGACTTGACGTACCGTCACAGATTTCCGTGGTCGGGTACGACGACTCGGCGTTCATGAACTGCACGGAGCCTCCCCTGACCACCGTCCGCCAGCCCATCGAGGCCATGGGCAGGGCCGCCGTGGAGCTGCTGAACGCGCAGATCGCGGGCACCGCCGTACCGGCCGAGGAGTTGCTCTTCGAGCCGGAACTGGTGGTGCGCGGGTCGACGGCGCAGGCTCCTCGCACCTGACATCCGCCCCTGCATCCGGCCTGTAGTTCCGGGCATCCATCCAGCTGTTAAAAAATTTCAAATCTCGCGCGACATCTTGCGGACCGATGTCGCCGGTGCTTGAGTGTGCGGCGCCCACCGCTCCTGCCCAGAGGGGTCCACCGATGAGAAGCACCGGGTTCCGCCGTACCTTTGCCGCGCTGAGCGTCTGCTCCCTCGCTCTGGCCGTCTCCGCCTGCGGGTCGAGCGACGACTCGGCGAGTGGAAAGACCCGCATCACGGTCAACTGCATGCCGCCCAAGAGCGCCAAGGTCGACCGCCAGTTCTTCGAGCAGGACATCGCGTCCTTCGAGAAGCAGAACCCGGGCATCGACGTCGTGGCCCATGACGCGTTCCCCTGCCAGGACCCGAAGACGTTCGACGCCAAGCTCGCCGGCGGGCAGATGGAGGACGTCTTCTACACGTACTTCACGGACGCCCGGCACGTCGTCGACATCAACCAGGCGGCCGATCTCACGCCGTACCTCAAGGAGTTGAAGAGCTACGAGACCATCCAGCAGCAGCTGCGCGACATCTACACCGTCGACGGCAAGGTCTACGGCATCCCGCGCACCGGCTACTCGATGGGCCTGATCTACAACAAGAAGCTCTTCACCGAGGCCGGTCTCGACCCCGAGAAGCCCCCGGCGACCTGGGAGGAGCTGCGCGCCGCGGCCAAGAAGATAGCCGGTCTCGGCAACGGCACCGTCGGATACGCCGACTACAGCGCCCAGAACCAGGGCGGCTGGCACTTCACCGCCGAGCTCTACTCCCAGGGCGGGGACGTGGTGAGCGCCGACGGCAAGCAGGCCACGATCGACACCCCCGAGGGCCGCGCCGTGCTGCAGAACCTGCACGACATGCGCTGGACCGACAACTCGATGGGCAGCAAGCAGCTCCTCGTCATCAACGACGTCCAGCAGATGATGGGCTCCGGCAAGCTCGGCATGTACCTCTCCGCCCCCGACAACATCCCGATCCTGGTCAAGGAGAAGGGCGGCAACTACAAGGACCTCGCCCTCGCTCCCATGCCCGGCGGCAAGGGCACGCTCATCGGCGGCGACGGCTACATGTTCAACAAGAAGGCCGACCCCGAGCAGATCCGCGCCGGACTGAAGTGGCTGGACCACATGTTCCTCACCCCCGGAGACGGCTTCCTCGGCGACTACGCCCGCGCCAAGAAGAACGAGGCCCCCGTCGGACTGCCCGAACCCCGTCTGTTCTCCGGTGCCGCCGACGCCAAGGACCAGCAGGTCAAGGAGGCCAACGCGAACGTCCCGGTGGAGAACTACCAGGCCTTCCTGGACGGCAACCAGAGCCTCGACATGAAGATCGAGCCGCCGAGCGCCCAGCAGATCTACTCCGTCCTCGACGGTGTCGTCTCGGCAGTCCTGACCAAGAAGGACGCCGACATCGACCAGCTCCTGAAGGACGCCTCGGGGAAGATCGACGGCATCCTGGCGCGAGGCTGACGGGCCATGACCAGGACGGCTCAGCGCCGGACCGTGGAGAAGGTCGCGGTCCGCCCGATGCAGGCGCCGCCCCCGGCAGGGGACCGGAGGCGGCGCCGCCTCACCGACCAGCTGCGTGCCTACGGCTTCCTCCTCGGCGGCCTGGTCTGCTTCGCCCTCTTCTCCTGGTACCCGGCGATCCGCGCCGTCGTGATCGCCTTCCAGAAGTACACGCCCGGCAGCGACCCCGAATGGGTCGGCACCGCCAACTTCACCCGCGTCTTCGCCGACCCGGAGTTCGCCGCGGCCTGGCGCAACACCCTCACCTTCACACTGCTCGCCCTGCTGATCGGCTTCGCGATCCCGTTCGTACTCGCCCTGGTCCTCAACGAGTTGCGGCACGCCAAGGCGTTCTTCCGGGTCGTGGTGTACCTGCCGGTGATGATCCCGCCGGTGGTCAGCGCCCTGCTGTGGAAGTGGTTCTACGACCCCGGCACCGGCCTCGCCAACGAGACGCTGCGCTTCCTGCACCTGCCTACCTCGAACTGGTCCAACGGCGCCGACACCGCGCTCATCTCCTTGGTGATCGTGGCCACTTGGGCCAACATGGGCGGCACCGTACTGATCTACCTGGCGGCGCTCCAGTCCATTCCGGGGGAGCTGTACGAGGCGGCCGAACTCGACGGCGCGAACCTGCTGCAGCGCATCCGCCACGTCACGATCCCGCAGACCCGCTTCGTCATCCTGATGCTGATGCTCCTTCAGATCATCGCCACGATGCAGGCCTTCACCGAACCGTTCGTGATCACCGGCGGCGGCCCCGAGAACGCCACGGTGACCGTCCTCTACCTGATCTACAAGTACGCCTTCCTCTACAACGACTTCGGCGGTGCCTGCGCCCTGAGCGTCCTGCTCCTCGCGCTCCTCGGCGCCTTCTCCGCCGTATACCTGCGTCTGACGCGCACCGAAGGGGAGGGCGCATGACCACCCGGACCCTCGTCTCCCCGGCCACCCTGGCCCGCCCGCGCGGCAGGGCCGTCTACTGGTCCGTCTTCACCGGCACCGTCCTGCTCTTCACGCTGGCCTTCCTCTTCCCCGTCTACTGGATGGCGACGGGCGCGATGAAGTCACCGGACGAGGTGGCGCGGACGCCGCCCACCGTCGTCCCCGAGCAGTGGCACCTCAGTGGGTACACGGACGCGTGGGACCTGATGCAGCTGCCGGCCCATCTGTGGAACACGGTGGTCCAGGCCGCCGGTGCCTGGGTGTTCCAGCTGGTGTTCTGCACGGCCGCCGCCTATGCGCTGTCCAGGCTGCGGCCGGTCTTCGGCAAGGTGGTCCTCGGCGGCATCCTCGCCACGCTGATGGTCCCAGCCCAGGCCCTGGTCGTGCCGAAGTACCTGACCGTGTCGGACCTCGGACTGCTCAACGACCCCCTGGCCATCTGGCTGCCGGCCGTCGCCAACGCCTTCAACCTCTATCTGCTGAAGCGGTTCTTCGACCAGCTCCCGCGCGATGTCCTGGAGGCCGCCGAGATCGACGGCGCGGGGAAGCTGCGCACCCTGTGGTCCATCGTGCTGCCGATGTCCCGGCCGGTCCTGGGGGTGGTCTCGATCTTCGCCCTGGTGGCCGTGTGGCAGGACTTCCTCTGGCCGCTGATGGTCTTCTCCGACACCGACAAGCAGCCGATCAGCGTCGCGCTCGTCCAGCTGTCGCAGAACATCCCGCTGACCGTGCTCATCGCCTCCATGGTGATCGCCAGCATCCCCATGGTCGCCATGTTCCTGGTCTTCCAGCGGCACATCATCGCCGGGATCGGCGCGGGCAGCAGCAAGGGCTGATGTCCCCAGGACGTCCTCCTCCCTCCCACAGAAAGGGCCGCACCGTGGCACAGCCCCGTCACGCCTCCCCGCAGTGGTGGCGTTCCGCCGTCATCTACCAGGTCTACGTCCGCAGCTTCGCGGACGGCGACGGCGACGGCACCGGTGACCTCGCGGGCGTCCGCGCCCGGCTGCCGTATCTCGCCGAACTCGGCGTGGACGCACTGTGGTTCACGCCCTGGTACGTCTCCCCGATGAAGGACGGCGGCTACGACGTCGCCGACTACCGCGCCATCGACCCGGCGTTCGGCACTCTCGCCGAGGCGGAGAAGCTCATCGCCGAGGCCCGGGAGCTGGGCATCCGCACCATCGTCGACATCGTGCCCAACCACGTCTCCGACCAGCACCCGTGGTTCCGCGCGGCCCTCGCCGGCGGCCCGGAGCGCGCCCTGTTCCACTTCCGCCCGGGACGCGGCCCGCACGGCGAACTCCCGCCCAACGACTGGCGGTCGGAGTTCGGCGGCCCCGCCTGGAGCAGGCTCCCCGACGGCGACTGGTATCTCCACCTCTTCGCCCCCGAGCAGCCCGACCTCGACTGGTCCCACCCGGCCGTGCGCCAGGAACACGAGGACATCCTGCGCTTCTGGTTCGAGCGCGGCGTCGCCGGTGTCCGCATCGACTCGGCCGCCCTCCTCGTCAAGGACCCCGGCCTGCCGGACTTCACCGAGGGCGAGTCCCCGCACCCGTACGTCGACCGCGACGAACTCCACGACGTCTACCGCTCCTGGCGCGCGATCGCCGACGAGTACGGCGGCATCTTCGTCGGCGAGGTCTGGCTTCCCGACACCGAACGATTCGCCCGCTACCTGCGCCCCGACGAACTCCACACCGCCTTCAACTTCTCGTTCATGACCTGCCCCTGGGACGCCGGGCGGCTGCGCGGGGCCATCGACGAGACGATCGCCGAGCACGCGCCCGTCGGCGCCCCCGCGACCTGGGTGCTGTGCAACCACGACGTGACCCGCACGGTCACCCGGTACGGCCGCGCCGACACCGGCTTCGACTTCGCCACCAAGGCCTTCGGCACCCCGACCGACCTCGCGCTCGGCACCCGCCGCGCCCGGGCGGGCGCGCTTCTGTCGCTGGCCCTGCCGGGAGCCGTCTACGTCTACCAGGGCGAGGAGCTCGGCCTGCCCGAGGCCGACATCCCCCTCGACCGCATCGAGGACCCCATGCACTCCCGCTCCGGCGGCGTCGACCCGGGCCGGGACGGCTGCCGGGTGCCTTTGCCGTGGGCCGCCGAGGCGCCGTACGCGGGCTTCGGCTCACGCGAGGAGCCGTGGCTGCCGCAGCCCGCCGACTGGGCGTCGTACGCCGCCGACCGTCAGGCGGCGGACCCCGGTTCGATGCTCGCCCTGTACCGCCGGGCGATCGAGCTCCGGGCGGCGTTCGGCGACGGCCCGCTGACCTGGCTGCCCGCACCCGACGGCGCGCTCGCCTTCGCCCGAGGGAGGGGCGCGACCTGCGTGGTGAACCTCGCGGACGCCCCCGCCGACCTGCCCGCCCACACCGAACTCCTGCTCGGCAGCGGTCCTTTGGACACCGAGGGGCGGCTGCCGAAGGACACCGCGGTCTGGCTGCGCGCCTGACACCGCGGCCCGCTCATCCCCGTACCCCCACCACGAAGGGATCAGCACATGCAGCAGCACACACTTAGGGCTGTCAGGCCCATGACAACAATGGCTTCGGCGGTCGTGGTCGTCGCCCTCGCCGGCGGTCTGCTCACCGCGATGGCCCCCGCCGCCCAGGCCGCGGCCGGCGCGACCCTCCCCTTCACCTCCGTCGAAGCCGAGTCCGCCACCACGACCGGCGCGAAGATCGGCCCCGACTACACGCAGGGCACCCTCGCCTCCGAGGCCTCCGGACGCCAGGCCGTACGCCTCACCGCAGGCCAGCGCGTCGAGTTCACGGTCCCGCGCGCCGCCAACGCCGTGAATGTCGCCTACAGCGTCCCCGACGGCCAGTCCGGCACCTTGGACGTGTACGTCAACGGTCAGAAGATCGCGAAGACCCTCGCGGTCACCTCGAAGTACTCCTACGTCGACACCGGCTGGATCCCGGGCGCCAAGACGCACCACTTCTACGACAACGCCCGCCTGCTGCTCGGCCAGAACGTGCAGGCGGGCGACAAGGTGGCTTTCCAGGCGACGGGCACCCAAGTGACCGTCGATGTCGCCGACTTCGAGCAGGCCGCGGCGCCCACGGGGCAGCCCGCCGGATCGGTGTCCGTCACCTCCAAGGGCGCCGACCCCAGCGGCCAGGGCGACTCGACGCAGGCCTTCCGCGAGGCCATCGCCGCCGCGCAGGGCGGGGTGGTGTGGATCCCGCCGGGCGAGTACCGGCTGACCTCGTCCCTGAACGGCGTACAGAACGTGACCCTCCAGGGTGCCGGGCACTGGCACTCGATCGTGCGCAGCTCCCGCTTCATCGACCAGTCCAGCTCGTCAGGGAAGGTCCACATCAAGGACTTCGCGGTGATCGGCGAGGTCACCGAACGGGTCGACTCCAACCCCGACAACTTCGTCAACGGCTCACTGGGAGCGGGGAGTTCGGTCTCGGGCATGTGGCTCCAGCACCTCAAGGTCGGCCTCTGGCTGCTGGGCAACAACGACAACCTCGTCGTCGAGAACAACCGCTTCCTCGACATGACCGCTGACGGACTCAACCTCAACGGCAACGCCCGCGGCGTCCGCGTCCGGCACAACTTCCTGCGCAACCAGGGCGACGACGCGCTCGCCATGTGGTCGCTGTACGCGCCGGACACCAACAGCAGCTTCGAGAACAACACGATCACCCAGCCGAACCTCGCCAACGGCATCGCGATCTACGGCGGCACCGACATCACGGTCAAGAACAACCTGATCTCCGACACCAACGCGCTGGGCAGCGGCATCGCGATCTCCAACCAGAAGTTCCTGGACCCCTTCCACCCGCTGGCCGGCACGATCACCGTCGACGGCAACACGCTGGTCCGCACGGGCGCGATGAACCCCAACTGGAACCATCCCATGGGCGCCCTGCGCGTCGACTCCTACGACAGCGCCATCGAGGCGAACGTCCGGATCACCAACACGACCATCACCGACAGCCCGTACAGCGCCTTCGAGTTCGTCTCGGGCAGCGGGCGGGGCTTCGCGGCCAAGAACATCACCGTCGAGGGCGCGACCGTGCGCAACGCGGGTACGGTCGTCGTCCAGGCCGAGGCCCCGGGAGCCGCCACCTTCCGCAACGTCACGGCCTCCGGCGTGGGCGCCGCCGGCATCTACAACTGCCCCTACCCGTCCGGCTCGGGCACCTTCACCCTCACCGACGGCGGCGGCAACTCCGGCTGGAGCAGCACCTGGTCCGACTGCTCGACCTGGCCGCAGCCCGGCCAGGGCAACCCCGACCCCGACCCGGCCCGCAACCTCGTCAAGGGCCGCCCGGCCTCGGCCACCGGCTCGCAGGACGTCTACACGCCCGGCAAGGCGGCCGACGGGGACGCGAACAGCTACTGGGAGTCCGCCAACAACGCCTTCCCGCAGTCATGGACGGCCGACCTCGGCGCCACCGAGGCGGTCCGCCGTCTGGTGCTGAAACTGCCGCCGCAGTCGGCCTGGCAGGCCCGCACCCAGACGCTGTCCGTCCAGGGCAGCACGGACGGGTCGACGTACTCGACCGTGGTCGCGGCCAAGGACTACCGCTTCGACCCGGCGACCGGCAACACGGTCACGGTCTCCCTGCCGAGCGGCACCAGCCTGCGCCACCTGAGGCTGCACATCACTGCCAACACGGGGTGGCCCGCTGCTCAGTTCAGCGAGGTGGAGGCGTATCTGTCCTGACCGCGTCCTGCACCACGCCCTGAGGTGTTCCGCGTTTCGCCGCCTGGATCTGCTCGTACACATGGGTACGCAGCTCGGCGAAGCGCGGATCCACCCGCGTGTGCAACTGGTCGCGTTCGGCGGGCAGATCGACCTTGAGCTGTTCCTGGACGACGGTGGGTGAGGCGGACAGGACGAGCACCCGCTCGCCCAGGTACACGGCCTCGTCGATGTCATGGGTGACGAACAGGATCGTGATGCCGCGCTCCCGCCACAGCCCCCGGACCAGATCCTCCAGATCGGCCCGCGTCTGCGCGTCCACCGCCGCGAACGGCTCGTCCATCAGCAGTACACGGGGCTCGTAGGCCAGCGCCCGGGCGATGGCGACCCGCTGCTGCATACCGCCCGACAGCTGCCACGGATACGCCTGGACGGCATCCGCCAGCCCGACCGACTCCAGCGCGTCCCGCACCAGCTCCCGCCGCCGTGGCTTGCTCAAGTCCTTCTGTTTCAGAGGTAGTTCGACGTTCTCGCCGACCCGCATCCAAGGGAAGAGGCTGCGCCCGTACTCCTGGAACACGAACGCCATCCCGGGCGGCGGCCCGGTTACCTTCCGCTGCTCCAGGTGCACCTCACCGGCCGTCGGCGTGAGCAGTCCGCCGATGCATTTCAGCAGCGTCGTCTTGCCGCAGCCCGACGGGCCGACCAGACACACCAGTTCGCCGGCGTCGACGGTGAAGGTGAGGTCGCGGACCGCCTCCACCCGCCGCCCCGACCCCTCGTAGACCTTGCGCAGGCCGGATACGGCAAGAAGCGCGTGCATGGACCGCCCTTTCACGAGGTTCACGGCGACCGCCGGGCCGAGGCGCGCAGACCGTGGTACCAGCCGAGCACCCGCCGCTCGACCAACTGGAAGACGACCGACAGCACGAAGCCGAGCAGGCCGAGCACGAGAATGCCGGTCCACATGTCCGGGATCGCGAAACCGCGCTGGAACTGGACGATGGTGAAGCCGAGCCCGTTGCTGGCGGCGAACATCTCGCTGATCACCATGAGGATGATGCCGATGGACAGGGCCTGGCGCAGGCCCGCGATGATCTGCGGACTGGCCGAGCGCAGGACAACCCTCCGCAGCCGCGCCACGCCCGTGATGCCGTACGACCGTGCCGTCTCCGCCAGCACCGGGTCCACCGCCCGCACGCCCTCGACCGTGTTGAGCAGGACCGGCCACACGCAGCCGCTCGCGATCACCGTGACCTTCATGGTGTCGCCGATGCCGGCGAACAGCATGATGACCGGCACCAGCACCGGTGGCGGCACCGCCCGCAGGAACTCCAGGACCGGCTCGCACACCGCACGCACCCGCCGGTAGGAGCCGATGACGGTACCGAGGGCCACGCCCACGACGGCCGCCAACGCGTAGCCGCCCGTCAGCCGCAGCACGCTGGGCAGGACGTCCGCACGCAGCCGCTGGGCCGTCCATACCTCCGGGAAGGCCTCCAGGATCGTCCGCAGGGGCGGCCAGTACACGTCCGTGCTGCCGGCCGAGGCCACCCACCAGACCGTGACCAGCACCGCCGGCAGCGCGCACACGAACACCAGCCGCAGCAGCACGCGCGTCACACCGCCACCTCCCCGCGTACCGACTGATGCCACGCCAGCGCACGCCGCTCCACCGTCCGCGCGCCCACATTGATCAGCAGCCCGAGCAGCCCGGTCACCACGATCAGCGCATACATCTCGGGCACGGCCTGCGAGGCCTGCGCCACCCCGATGAGCTTGCCCAACCCCGGTGCTCCGATGATGAGTTCGGCGGTGATGGCGAGGATCAGCGCGACGGCCGCCGCCAGCCGCACACCGGTCATGACGTACGGCAGCGCGGTCGGCCACAGCACATGCCGGACCCGCGCCCAGGTGCCGAGGCCGTACGACCGCGCCGTCTCGTCGGCGACGGGGTCGACGTCCTGGACGCCGTACAGGACCTGGATCAGCACCTGCCAGAACGAGGCGTAGACGACGAGCAGGAGTACCGAGCGCAGTTCGGTGCCGTACAGCAGTACCGCGAGCGGGATCAGGGCGACCGACGGGATCGGGCGCAGGAACTCGATCGTGGAGGCCGTCACCTCACGCAGATACGGCACGACCGAGACGACCACGCCCACCACGATGCCCGCGCAGGACGCGATCGCCAGGCCCAGCGCCCAGCCGGTGAGCGTGTCGCCGAGGGCGCTCCAGAAGGCCGAGTCGGTGACCTCGTCCGCGAGCGCCCCCGCGATGCGGCTGGTCGGCGGGAAGTAGGCCTCCTTGACCAGACCGAGCCGCGGCACCGCCTCGCCCAGGGCGAGGAAGGCCGCGAGGCCGGCCGCACCGAGTGCGACGTTCACGCCCTTCACGGCAGCAGGGCGTCCAGGTCGGGCGTCTTCTTGAAGAGGCCGTCCTCCTCGCCGAGCTTCATGAGGGCCTCGATGGAGGAACGGTTCGGCTCGGCCGGCCACTTCGGGAGGACGACCTGCTCCAGCACCGCCGCCGGGATCTTGGTGTACGTCGTGACGATCTGCCGGGCCTCGTCCGGGTGGGCCTCGGCGTAGGCGAGGGACTCGGCGGTGGCCTCCTGGAACTTCTTCACCACATCCGGGTTCTGCTGCGCGTACTGCGTGGAGGTGAAGTACATCGCGACGGTGAGTTCCGGCGCGACGTCGATCAACGGCGAGGCGATCTCGCGGCCGCCCTGGCTCCTGATGGTGGCGGTCGCCGGCTCGACCACGCACGCGGCGTCGATCTGGCCCTGGTCGAGGGCGGCGGGCATCTGGTCGAAGGCCATCTCGACGAGCTTCACCTTGTCCGGGTCGCCGCCCGCCTCACGCACCGCCTGCCGGACCGCGGTCTCGTTGATGTTCTTCAGGGTGTTGATGGCGACCTTCTTGCCCTCCAGCTCCTTCGCCGACTTCACGGGGCTGTCCTTCTTGACCATGAGGCCGTTGAAGTCCTTGCCCCGCACGCCGGTCGACGCGATGCCGTTGGCGACGGCCTTCACGGGGACACCGTTGGTCTGCGCGACCATCAGCGACGTCACGTTGCTGAACCCGAACTGGAACTGCCCGCTGACCACGCCGGGCACGATCGCCGCGCCGCCCTGAGCGGTCGTGAACTCCAGCTTGAGGCCGTGCTTTTCGAACAGCCCCTTCTGCTGGCCGAGATACAGCGGCGCGACATCGACGATCGGGATGACTCCGAGCTTGACGGTGGTGACTCCGCCGGACGACGCGCCCGCGTCCGGCGAACCGTCGTCGGACGAGCCACAGGCCGTCGCGACGAGCAGCAGGGCGCCGGCGGTGAGACCGGCCGACAGACGACGCATGGCTCCTCCTGTACAGACAACGGTGCAGCGGTGTTCCGACAGGTTGTGCGCAAGGCGCACAGTAGTGCGCGGGAATGCCCTGCGGGAAGGTAGAAGTCTCAACGGAGACAGGGCAATTGGCGGGACGGAGCTGGACGGAGCGGGACGGGTCGGGTCGGCACCGAATGTGTCGCCGACAACATTGTTGACACTATTGGAGGTGGCGATGCTTCCGGCAGACCGCGCACCACACTTCGTGAAGTCCTTCGAGCGCGGCCTCGCCGTCATCCGCTGCTTCGACGCCGACCATCCCGCCCGCACGCTCAGCGAGGTCGCCCACACCTGCGACCTGACCCGTGCCGCCGCCCGCCGGCTGCTGCTGACCCTCGCCGACCTCGGCTACGTCCACCAGGACGGCCGGCTCTTCCGCCTCACCCCGCGCGTGCTGGAACTCGGCTACTCCTACCTCTCCAGCTACACCCTGCCCCAGATCGCCGAGCCGCATCTCGAGCAACTCGTCGCGCAGGTACGGGAGTCGTCGTCCCTGTGCGTCCTCGATGGCGACGACATCGTGTACGTGGCGCGGGTGCCGACCCGTCGCATCATGACGGCGTCGATCACGGTCGGCACGCGCTTCCCGGCGTACGTGACGTCCGTGGGCCGGGTGATTCTCGCCCATCTGCCGGACGAGGAGGTGGAACGCAGGCTGGAGCACGCCGAGTTGAAGCCCCTCACCGCCCGCACGATCACCTCGCCTGACGCCCTGCGCGCGGAACTCGGCCGCGTGCGCCGGCAGGGCTACGCCGTCGTCGACCAGGAGCTGGAGGAGGGCCTCAGGTCGGTCGCCGCCCCGGTGCGGGACCGGGACGGCGAGGTGGTCGCGGCCGTCAACATCGCCGTGCACGCCGGGCGCAACTCGGCCGACTCCGTGCGCAGCGACCTGCTGCCGCACTTGCTGGCGACCGTCGCCGGGATCGAGGGCGACCTCACCATCACAAGTCCAGGACGAGCCGCTTCCCCCGGCAGCGGGACACACAGATCATCATCGTCTCGCCGCTCTCCTGTTCCTCCCGCGTGAGCACGGAGTCCCGGTGTTCGGGAGTTCCGTCGAGGACGTCGGTCTCACAGGTGCCGCAGGTGCCCTCCGTGCAGGAGAACAGCACCTCGATGCCGGCGGCGCGCACGGTGTCGAGGACGGAGACGCCCGGCGCGACGGTGAGCGTCAGGCCGCTCTGGGCCAGCTCGACGTCGAACTCCCCGTCCTCGCCGACCGGTTGCTCCTTCGCCTGGAACCTTTCGACACGCAGCACCTCCGACGGGCACCGCGCCTCGACGGCGTCCAGCAGGGGGCCGGGGCCGCAGCAGTAGACGAGGGTGCCGGTCGGGAGGTCGTCGAGCACCGAGGCCAGGTCCAGCAGGCCGGACTCGTCCTGCGGAGCGACGGTCACCCGCTCGCCGTACGGCCCCAACTCCTCGGCGAATGCCATGGATTGACGGGTGCGCCCGCCGTACAGCAACGTCCACGCGGCACCCGCCGCCTCGGCCGCGGCCAGCATCGGCAGGATCGGGGTGATGCCGATGCCGCCGGCGACGAAGACGTAGCGGGAAGCGGGCTCCAGCCGGAAGTGATTGCGCGGCCCGCGCACCCGTACCTTGTGGCCCTGACCCACCTGCTCGTGCACATGGGCGGATCCGCCGCGCCCGTCCGGCTCCCGCAGCACGGCGATCCGCCAGGCGGTGCGATCGGCCGGGTCGCCGCACAGCGAGTACTGGCGCTCCAGCTCCGGCCCGAGCACGACGTCGATGTGCGCGCCGGGTTCCCAGGCGGGGAGCTGCTCGCCCAGTGGGTGGCGCAGCGTGAGGGCGAGGACGCCGTCGGCCGCGAACTCCCTGCGGGCGACGACGAGTTCGGCTTCGTACACGTCGTTCATGACCTGGTTCCTCGCGGCTCGTGTCCCTCGTGTCCCTCGGACCCCTGGAGCCGGTGTCCCCGGGGGTGGGCGAGCATCCACTCCCACATCTCCACCGGGTCCTGCGCGGTGTGCTCGCGCCCGCAGTGACAGGTGCCGTGCAGGACGTCGGTGCCGGGCAGCCAGTCGATGCGGTAGATCTCGCCGGTGGGACCGCTCACTGGACCTTCTCCGTCTCCATCGGCTTCGCGCCCTCCTCGACCAGCCGGGCGAGGATACGGCGGGCGGCCAGGCCGCCGGTGTCGATGTTGATGCTCAGCTCCTGGTAGCCGTGGCGCTCGGTGCCGAGGGTCTGCTGGAGCAGGTTGAGGGCGGTGACGTCCTGCATGACGACCGTGTGGTTGTTGCCGCGCAGGAACTCGGTGACCTCGGCGTCGTCCGTCGCCCAGTCCCGCGAGACCGCCCAGAAGTCGTACACCTTGCCGTCGCCGGACGGCGTGATGGCGTACGTGATCTCGGTGTGGAAGCCGTTCGGGTCGTTGCCGTCCGCCTCGGGCAGCACGCCGACCGGGGCGATACGGCTGTGCAGCAGATACAGGCAGGGGGCGTGGTACTCGATGTCCTGCCAGCGCGTGATCCTGCCCTCCATGCCGGTCGACCTGGCGTAGAACGGCGGGCACTCGGCGTCGTCCATGTGCCGGCTGACCCGGACGATGCCGGCGCCCTCGTCGACCTCGGTGGTGATCGGGGTCTCGGCGACTTCGGGGGTGCCGATGTAGCCGCCGTGGAGATAGGTCTCGTGGGAGAGGTCGAGAAGGTTGTCGACCAGCAGGCCGTAGTCACAGTCGATCGGCTCCATGCCGCGCACGGTGACCCAGCCGGGGGAGTCGAGGTGCCTGGCCCGCGGGATGCTCTGCGGGTCGGCGAGCGCCGGGTCACCGATCCACACCCAGATCAGGGAGTCCTGCTCGACGACCGGGTACGAGGCGACGCGCGCGGTGCGCGGAACGCGTTTCTGTCCGGGCACATACACACACGTACCGGTGGTGTCGTACGTGAACCCGTGGTACCCGCACACGATCCGGTCACCGTCGAGCCGGGTCGGCGCCTCGGACAGCGGGTAGCGGCGGTGCACGCAGCGGTCGTGCAGGACGACCGGCGTCCCGTCCTCCTCCGTGCGGTAGAGCACGAGGGTTTCTCCGAGGACGGTCCGACCGAGCAGCTCGCGTCCGACCTCATGGCTGTAGGCGGCGACGTACCACTGGTTCCTGGCGAAGGCGGTGGTGTGAGGCATGGGGTTCCCGTCCCTGTCGGCGGGGCTTCGTCGCCCCGCGTGCCGTGGTTGGCATCAGGGTCGTGACGGCCGCGCCCGCCGCGCAAGGCGACTTCTGCCAGACGGAAGGGCAGCCCCTACTCAAGGCTGAGCTGGCGCAGATTGGTCCTGGTGAGCTCAAGGACCTCGTCACCGCGTCCGGAGAGGACGGTGCGGGTGGCGAACAGCGTGAAGCCCTTGATCTGCTCAAGGGTGAGCTTGGGAGGCAGCGAGAGCTCCTGGCGCTCGGTGTGCACGTCGACCAGTGCGGGCCCGTCGTGTGCGAAGGCCTCCCGCAACGCGTCCTCCAACTCGTCCGCGCGCCGGACGCGGGACGCGTGCAGACCGGCTGCGCGGGCCAGCGCGCTGAAATCGGGATTCTCCAGACCGGTGCCGTAGGTGACGACGCCCGCGGCCTTCATCTCCAACTCGACGAAACCCAGCGCCGAGTTGTTGAAGACGACGACCTTCACCGGGAGGTCCAGCTGTCGCAGTGTGCTCAGCTCGCCGAGCAGCATCGCGAGGCCACCGTCGCCCGAGAGCGCGATCACCTGGCGGCCCGGATGGCTGGCCTGAATCCCGATCGCGTGGGGCAGAGCGTTGGCCATCGAGCCGTGGTTGAAGGAGCCGATGAGCCGCCGAGCCCCGTTCATGCGCAGGTAGCGCGCCGCCCATACGGTGGGTGTGCCGACGTCGGCGGTGAAGGCCGCGTCGCCGGCCGCCAGGCGGTCGACGGTGGCGGCGACGTACTGCGGGTGCAGCGGGGAGTCGGTGGGCTTGGCCTCGCCCAGCCGGTCCAGACGCGAGCGCACCCGCTGATAGTGGCGGGTCATCGTGTTCAGGAAGCTGTCGTCGCCTCGGCGTTCGAGGAGCGGAAGCAGCGCCTGGGCGGTGTCCTTGACGGTCCCGACCAGGGGTACCTCCACCGGCGTACGGCGGCCGATGTGCTCGCCGCGCACGTCGACCTGCACGACGGACGCCTTGCGCGGGTAGAACGAGCGGTAGGGGAAGTCGGTGCCCAGCATCAGCAGCGCGTCGCAGTGCTCCATCGCCCGGTAGCCCGAGCTGTAGCCGATCAACCCGGTCAGTCCCACGTCGTAAGGGTTGTCGTACTCCAGGAACTCCTTGCCCCGCAGCGAGTGCACCATGGGTGCCTTCAGCGCCTCGGCCAGTGCCACGGCCTCGTCGTGCGCCCCCTGGCAGCCGGCCCCGGCCAGGATCGTCACCCGGTCGGCCGCGTTGAGGACCTGCGCCGCACGGGCCAGCGAGGCGTCGTCCGGCCGGATGTGGGACGACGTCTTGAGCACCGGGTGCTGAGCGGGCCTGTCGGGCGCCGGCGCCAGGAACAGTTCGCCGGGGACGACCAGTACCGCCACTCCGCTGCGTTCGAGGGCGGTGCGGACAGCCGTCGCCAGGAGCCAGGGCACCTGCTCCGGAATGCTCGCCAGTTCGCAGTACACGCTGCATTCGCGGAACAGCAGCTGCGGATGCGTCTCCTGGAAGTACTCGCTGCCGATCTGCTCCTGGGGAATCTGCGCGGCCACCGCGAGCACCGGCACCCGGCTGCGCTGCGCGTCGAACAGCCCGTTGATCAGGTGCAGGTTGCCCGGCCCGCAACTGCCGGCCGCGACCGCGAGGCGTCCGGTCACGCCTGCCTCGGCAGCGGCGGCGAAGGCGGCGGCCTCTTCGTGCCGGACATGCCCCCACGTGATGGTGCCGTCACGGCGCAGCGCGTCGGTGAAGCCGTTGAGGGAGTCGCCGGGCAGACCGTACACCCGGCGCACCCCGGACGCCTTGAGCGTGGAGACGATGAGGTCAGCAACAGTGTCGGCCATGATGTGACGCCCTCCTGCCCCGGGTTGCGCTGGGCGTTGGGCCGAGGAGCCGGTTGAACACACTCACCGTCACCACCGCGTAGGCGAGGTGCGGAACGATGTCGGCAGCCCAGTCGGCTGCGGCCCAGGTCCGGGGGTCGGTCACCCCCAGCACGGTCATGGGCCCGTTGGTGGCCACCAACGCCCCCACCACGGCCGCCGCGTACTGGGCGCTCGGAGCCGGACGCCAGCCGGCTGCATGCGCCAGCCCCAGCACCACGCCCATACCGGTCCCGGCAGCCAGGCCGGTGAGCGCGCCGAGAGCCGTAATGCGGTTCTCCTGGGCCGCGCCCTCGCCGGGGATGCGCAGGTGAAGCTTCTCCGCCAGCTTGCGCACGGTTGTCTCGGGTGTGGAGCTGGCCGCCCGGCCCCGCAGGACCATGTCGCCGTAGCTGACCACGTCGAGCGCAGTCGTACCCGCGGCCCCGGCGGCGGCCCCGTAGAGCAGTGGGGCTGTGGCACGCGCCATGGCAGTCATCCTCCCGCCTGTAGGGGAGCCGGGCACGCCGGACCGCCCCGCAGCCTGCGGAACGCAGGGGAGAGCCGCTCCCTACTTCCACCATGCGCCTCCTCCGCCTCCCATGCCACGGGACGACGAGCTCGGGCAGCGGCTGTTTCAGGGGGCGGGCCTCGGGTCGATCCACAACGCTTCGGAGACGGCGCACAGTTCGCCCCCGGCCGTCGCGAGTGCCACGCCCATGGTGTGCTTGCGTCCGGATTCCGACCGCAGCCACGCGTACGAGATGTACGGCTCCCCGACGGTGACCGGCCGCAGAATCGTGCCCGTGAGCGAGGCGGTGACCGCTCCCGGGCGCAGGGTGCCGAGGAAGCGGCCCGCCCAGTGTCCCGGGCAGTCCAGGGCGCCCCAGACCAGCGGGGCCGGGAGTCGGCCGTCCGGGTCGGCGAAGGCCGGTGACGGGGCCCAGGCGGAGGCCACCAGGCCGAGGTCCGGCACCGGCGTGCCGTGCACACGCAGACCGCGGTCGACGGTACGCAGGCCGCAGCCGAAGCAGTCGACCACACCCGACGGCGGCGCCGCCCGGAACCTCGCGGCAGCGGCGGCCGCCTCGTTCCAGGTGGGCGCAGCAGGCGCGTCGACCGGCAGCTCGGCGGGGCGTGCCGCGGCGAGGGGGCGGTCGGCCTCGCCCAACTCCACGCCACCGTCCGCCGTCTCGGCGATCCGCACGGGCACCTCGACCGGCACCGGTCCACGGAAGTCCACGCGAACCGTCCGTGCCCCGGACCGCTCCGCCAGCACACCGGCGACGTAGCCGCCGAAGGCCACCTCGGGGTAGCCGACGTACAGCCCGGGCACCACGATCGCGTCACTCGTCGTCATGATCCCCACCTCACCACAGGTTCTTCGCCGCCAGGGCGAGCCCCTCCGTCCGGGAGTACGCCGCGTGGCTCAGCGCTCCAGAGGCTTGTGGGCCGTCTCCGGAAGGCGCAGGTACACGAGCGACGAGCCGAGGCACAGGGCGGCGACGTACCAGGGGAAGAGGTCCGCGTGACCCAGCTCCTTGAACAGCGTGCCGACGTACGGCGCCGTACCGCCGAACATCGCGACCGTCAGTGAGTACGGGAACCCGATGCCCGCCGCCCGCACCCGGGGCGGAAACACCTCGGCGTTCACGGCCGCGCTGATCGACGTGAACCCGGTCAGCAGGACCATGCCCGCGCACTGCACGAGCAGCAGCACCGTGAACGAGTCGCGCAGGGCGTGCAGCAGCGGGACGGTGAGGAGGGCGAAGCCCAGGCCGAAGAAGAGAAGGAGGGGGCGGCGGCCGAAGCGGTCGGAGAGGAGCCCGCCGAGGGGCTGGAGCAGGGCGAAGAAGGCCAGTGAGATCGTGCCCGCGAGCAGCGCGTCGGACTTCTCGATGCCCGCGTTGAGTTCGGCGTACGTCGGCAGGTACGAGGTCCATGTGTAGTACGCGATCGTGCCGCCCGCGGTGATCCCGCAGATCAGCAGGGACTGGCGGGGGTGGCGGCGCAGCGCCTCGAACAGGGCGGGGCGCGGGGCCTGTTGCTGCTCGGCGCTCCGCGTCTCCTGGGCACCCTGCCGGATCCAGAAGCCGACCAGGCTGAGTACGGCACCGAGGACGAACGGCACCCGCCAGCCCCAGCCGTTCATCTGCCCGTCACTCAGGGTGTCCACCAGCAGGGTCGCGATGCCGGAGGCCACGAGTTGCCCGGCCGTCGTCGACACGTACTGGAAGCTGGAGAACAGCCCGCGGCGGCCCGGTCCCGCCGACTCCACGAGGAAGGTCGTCGACGCCGCGAACTCGCCGCCCACGGACAGGCCCTGGAGGAGGCGGGCGAGGACCAGGATCACCGGAGCGAGGACGCCTGCCGTCTCGTAGGTCGGGGTCAGGCCGACCAGCAGGCTGCTGCCGCCCATCAGGAGGATGGTGACCGTCAGCGCGGCGCGCCGGCCGCGGCGGTCGGCGATCGCGCCCATCACCAGTCCGCCGACGGGCCGCATGAAGAAGCCCACGGCGAAGACCGCGAACGTCGAGAGCAGCGGCACGAGGGAGTTGTCGGCACTCTTGGGGAAGACCTCGGCCGCGATGTAGGTGGCGAGGAACGTGTAGGCGTACCAGTCGTACCACTCCACGGCGTTGCCGACGGAGGCGGCGAGGAGCTGGCGTACGGGCCGTTTCGTCGGCGGGGAAACCGTGCGCGTCGTCTCTGTCATGATCGCGACCATCCCCGTGTCCCGATCCCGGCACACCTCACGTACCGACGACTTTCACACAAGCGCCACCGGACCCTTCCCTGACGTTTGGTGCTCCTGGAACACTCCTTCCGCGCGCATTCCGTCACATGCCGTCCGGTCACATCACCCCCTATGGGAAGAGGTCCCTCACTCATGCCCGAAGTCAATCGCCGCCGATTCCTTCAAGTCGCGGGCGCGACCACGGCGTTCACTGCTCTGTCGAGCAGCATCCAGCGGGCCGCCGCCCTCCCGGCGAACCACCGAACGGGGTCGATGGAGGACGTCGAGCACATCGTCGTCCTGATGCAGGAGAACCGTTCCTTCGACCACTACTTCGGCAAGCTGCGCGGCGTCCGCGGCTTCGGCGACCCGCGCCCGGTGGCGCAGGACGGCGGCAAGTCGATCTGGCACCAGTCGAACGGCACCAAGGACGTCCTTCCGTTCCACCCGGACGCCGACGACCTCGGCATGCAGTTCCTGGAGGGCCTGCCGCACGGCTGGAACGACGGGCAGCAGGCGTACAACGGCGGTAAGTACGACAAGTGGGTCCCCGCCAAGGGCACCACGACCATGGCGTACCTGAACCGCGAGGACATCCCCTTCCACTACGCCCTCGCCGACGCCTTCACCATCTGCGACGCCTACCACTGCTCGTTCATCGGCTCCACCGACCCGAACCGCTATTACATGTGGTCGGGCTACACGGGCAACGACGGCACCGGCGGCGGCCCGGTCCTCGGCAACGACGAACTCGGCTACGGCTGGACCACCTACCCCGAGCGCCTGGAGCAGGCGGGCGTCTCCTGGAAGATCTACCAGGACATCGGCGACGGCCTGGACGCGGCCGGCTCCTGGGGCTGGATCGAGGACGCCTACCGGGGCAACTACGGCGACAACTCGCTGCTGTACTTCAACAAGTACCGCGATGCCAAGCCCGGCGACCCCTGGTTCGACAAGGCCCGCACCGGCACCGACGTCAAGAACGGCGACGGCTACTTCGACCAGCTGAAGGCCGACGTCAAGGCCGGCAAGCTGCCGCAGATCTCCTGGATCGCCGCCCCCGAGGCCTTCACCGAGCACTCCAACTGGCCCTCGAACTACGGCGCCTGGTACATCGCCCAGGTCCTGGACGCCCTCACCTCCAACCCGGAGGTCTGGTCGAAGACGGCCCTGTTCATCACCTTCGACGAGAACGACGGCTTCTTCGACCACGTGGTGCCGCCGCTCCCCCCGAAGGACGCCTCCAAGGGCAAATCCACCGTCGACGTCTCGCTCGACCTCTACAAGGGCGACAGCAAGCGTCCGGCAGGTCCCTACGGCCTCGGCCCGCGCGTGCCGATGCTGGTCGTCTCGCCGTGGAGCAAGGGCGGTTACGTCTGCTCCGAGACCCTCGACCACACCTCGATCCTGCAGTTCATGGAGCGCCGCTTCGGCGTCAAGGAGACCAACATCTCCCCCTGGCGCCGGGCCATCTGCGGCGACCTGACCTCGGCCTTCGACTTCTCCTGCAAGGACAGCCGCCCGGCCGCGCTGCCCGAGACGGACGAGTACGAGCCGCCGGACCGCGAGCGGCACCCCGACTACAAGCCGACGCCGCCGGCCGACCCGGCCATGCCCAAGCAGGAGCGCGGTCTGCGTCGCGCCCGCCCGCTCAAGTACGCCCCGCACGTGGACGGTTCCGTGGACGCGGCGGCCGGCAAGTTCACACTGTCCTTCGCCTCCGGGGCCAAGGCCGGTGCCGCCTTCCACATCACCTCGGGCAACCGCACCGACGGCCCCTGGATGTACACCACCGAGGCCGGCAAGAGCATCGCGGACACCTGGAACTCGGCGTACTCGAACGGCTCGTACGACCTGACCGTCCACGGCCCCAACGGATTCGTGCGCTACTTCAAGGGCTCGAACAAGACGGCCGGCCCCGAGGTCACCGCCCGGCACAAGGGCGACGACATCGAGCTGACCTTCACCAACAAGGGAACGACGAGCGTTCGCCTGAAGATCGCCAACGGGTACGGCGGGCGCCCCGCGACGGTGACGGTACGGCCCGGCGACACCGTGCGCCACACGGTCGACCTGCAGGGGAGCCGGCGCTGGTACGACCTGACCGTCACCACCGACGCCGACCCGAGGTTCCTGCGGCGCTTCGCCGGGCACGTCGAGAACGGGCGGCCGGGCGTGAGTGACCCGGCGATCATCACGGACTAGTCCGGATCGCAGCTCTGCTCAGTGCGCTGTGAGGTGCCCCGGCTCCGGTTGCCGGGGCACCAACGCCGGTGCCGGGGCAGGCGACTCGGGCGCCGGCGCCGGCACCCGTGCCGCCGACCTCTCGGCCTCCAGGGCCAGTACGGCGGCGACGGGGTGGTCGTCGTCCGCGGCGGGAGCGGGCGTGGCAGGTGCCGGGGAGGAGGCGGGGCCGGGCGTTGCCCGGCTGAGCAGCACCACGCCCCAGGACGCAAGGCCCGCCCCGGCCAGCGCGAGCAGGATGCCCGCCGCGCCGCCCTGCAGGCGTTCGCCGAGCAGGACCAGCCCGATGACCGCGGCCGCCATCGGGTTGGCCAGCGTCACCACCGCGAGCGGGGCGCCGAGGCCGCCCCGGTAGGCGGTCTGCGACAGCAGCAGCCCGCTCGCCGCAAGGGCCGCGACCAGCAACGCCACCCCGATCACCTGAAGACTGAGCAGCGGGGCCGAGTGGTCCGTCGCGGCCACCGTCACCGTCTGCGTGAGCGCCGAGGCCACTCCGGAGGCGAATCCGGACGCGGTCGCGTGCCGCAGTCCCGGCCGGGCGCCCGGCCGCGACAGCATGCCGATCAGCGCCACCGTCACCGCCGCGACCGCCACCGCCTCGGACGTGCTCAGCACGTCGTCGGGCGCGGGCCCGGACGCCGTGACGAGGATCGCGCCCAGCCCGGCGAGCGTCAGCGCCGTACCGCGCCACTCGACCGCGCTGACCCGCCGCCCGGCGAGGCGCGCACCCAGCGGCACCGCGGCCACGAGGGTGAGCGCGCCCAGCGGCTGCACCAGGGTCAGCGGACCGTACTTGAGGGCCACGACGTGCAGCAGCGCGCCGGCGCCGTTGAGCAGGACCGACCCCCACCAGGCGCCGGAGCCCAGCAGCCGCAGCAGGCCGGAACCCGCGGCGCGGGAAGCCAGCCGCTCCTGGGCCACGGCCGCGGCGGCGTAGGCGACGGCGGAGAACAGCGACAGGACGACGGCGAGGACGGTGGCGTTCATCGGCCCGCCCCCACGAGTACGGCTTCGTCGCCGGCGGATTCCTCACTGCGGGGTGCCGGTACGAGCCTGCCGGCGCCGCGTCGGGACGTCGTAGCGGCGCGTTGCGGAAGCTGGATCACCGCGAGCGCGAGGCCGAGCATGGCAGTGGCCACGATCGCGTCGAGCCAGTAGTGGTTCGCCGTGCCCACGATCACCAGCAGAGTCACCAGCGGGTGCAGCAGCCACAGCCACCGCCACCGCGACCGGGTCGCCACGATCAGGCCGATCGCCACCATCAGCGCCCAGCCGAAGTGCAGCGACGGCATCGCCGCGAACTGGTTCGAGAGGTGGTCGGTCTCGGGCGGGCCGTACACGGAGGGGCCGTACACCTGCCCGGTGTCGAGCAGGCCGGCCGCGGCGAGCATGCGCGGCGGGGCGAGCGGGAACGTGAGGTGCACCAGCAGGGCGGCGGCGGTGACGACGGCGAGGACGCGGCGGGACCGGACGTAGTGCGCGGGGCGCCGCAGGTAGAGCCAGATCAGGAAGGCCGCGGTGGCCGGGAAGTGGACGGTCGCGTAGTAGGTGTTCGCGATGTGTATGAGCGTGTCGCCGTGCAGCAGCAGGTTCTGCACCGAGCCCTCGCCGGGCAGGTGGACGGCTCGTTCCAGGTCCCACACGCGGTCGGCGTTGTGGAAGGCCTCGCCGGTGTGGCCCGTGGCGAGCTGCCGGCCCAACTTGTAGACGAGGAAGAGCCCTGCGACGAGCAGGAGCTCCCGGACGAGCGGAGGCCGCGCTATCGCGTCGCTCTCCGCCCGGGCAGGCTCGGTGCGGGCATTCATTCCCCCGGCCCTTTCGCTGACGGTGGGTGGTGCTGGGTGGTGCTGGGTGGTGCTGGGTTGTGGTGCTTGGTTGTGCGCAGTGGTGCTTGGTGGCGCTGGCTGAGCTGTCGAGCTCATGACTCCAGGAGCTCGGCGAACTCATCGGTACGGCGACGTACCGATACGCCAATGTACCGAAACGCATCTGTACCGATACGCCACTGTACCGATACGGGCGCGTTCCGGTACAGTGGCGTATCGATAGACGTGCGACACACTGGAAACGCGGCCTCCGTCACCCCACGGGGCCGCCCCACCGGAGCGAGGAGAAGAGCCATGACGTCGCAGGCCGCGGACGGACCGGAGACGGTCGCCGCCTCGCGCCGCTCCAAGATCACGCCCCAGCGTGAGCGGGAGTTCTTCGACGCCGTGCTCGAACAGATCCGCGCCTGCGGCTACGACGCCGTCACCATGGAGGGCGTCGCCGCCAGCACGCGGTGCAGTAAGTCCACGCTCTACCGGCAGTGGGGGACCAAGCCCCAGTTCGTGGCGGCCGCCCTGCGGTCCAGCCGGCTCACGCGCTTCGACGGCATCGACACCGGCACGCTCGCCGACGATCTGCGCGCGGCCGCGCGGGCCGCGGGGGCGTGGTCGGCCAAGGACACGCGACTGTTCCAGGCGCTCGGGCACGCGGTGATGGAGGATCCGGAACTCAAGTGCGCCCTGCGTGAGGCGCTCATCGACCCCGAGATCGAGGCGTTGCGGCAGATCCTGAGGCGTGGGGTCCAGCGCGGGGAGGTCGCCGCCGGCCATCCGGCGCTGGAGTACGTCCCCGCGCAGATCTTCGGCGTGCTGCGGGCGCGTCCCGTGCTGGAGGGCGAGGACGCCGACCCCGACTACCTCGTCCGTTTCGTGGAGGCCGCCGTGCTGCCGGCACTCGGCCTCACCTGAGACTCAGGCCGCCGTCCACGGGATGACTGGACGGTGACCTGTTCGCGCCGCACCGTGGGGACGGGGGCGGCGCGCACCCCCCGGCCGGGTGGGGTTCCCCTTGAGCGGAGGGGTGCCCCACCCGGCCGCTTTGTGTGCGGGGCGCGGTCGGAGTGGCGTCAGACGTCCTGGCCGTTGCCGCCGCCGGTGGACACCTTGATGCCCTTGGCGATCTCGTCGATCAGCGACTGCTTCTCGCCGACGTCGACGCCGATGCGGACCACGACCATCTGCTGCGCCCTCACGGGCGAGGGGAAGGCGAGCGACTCGACGTAGCCGTCGGCCCCCTTGCTCGTGATCGCCTTCCAGCGGACCAGGTAGCCCTTCTGCCCGGCCACGGTCACCGCCTTGGAAGCCAGCACCTCGTGCGAGGTGATCTCTCCGTAGCCCTTGCCGTACGACTCCTTCGCGTTCGCCTCGATGTCCGCCTTGGCGACCTCCTCGGCCGTGTCGCCCTTGGCGCCGTGCGCGAGGGCGGGAGCGGAGTACGCGCCTCCCTTCTGGCAGCTCTGGGAGGTGTCGGCGGGGCACTTGTACGTCTCGTCCGAGGCGACGTTCGCGCCCCAGCCGCTCTCCTGTCCGTACCAGCCGTCCGGGATGGGGATGCTGATCCCGTTCACGGCGTCGGTCACCGATCCGCTGTCCACCTTCGGCGGCTCGGACTCGTCGGGTGCGGGGGACTCACCGCCGGAACCGCCGTCGCCGCCACCCGAACCGCCGTTGCCGCCGCCGGAGTCGCCGAAGGGGCCGCCCTGACCGCCGCCGGGCCCGCCCTGTCCGCCCTGACCTCCGGAGCCCTGCTGCGGGGAGTTGGCGCTGCTGCCGCCCGAGCCGTCGTTGGCGGTCAGCGCGTACACGCCGACGCCGATGCTCGCGAGGACCACAGCGGCCACTCCCACGGCTATCCCGGTACGCAGCCGCCGCCGCCCGCCCGACTGCACCTGGCCGGGATAGCCAGGATGTGCCGGATACGCCGGATAAGCGCCCTCGGCCGAGAGCTGCTCCGGAGGACCCCATACGTCGGCCGACCCCGCGGGCCGGACCTGGTCCGTCCATGCCTTGCCGTCCCACCAGCGCTCGGTGGGCGGACCGTCACTTTGCCGGCCGGGGTCGGGGTACCAGCCGGGAGGAGTCACCTGCGTCATGAGCCCACCGTATGAGGTGTCGGTGAAAGCCGGATGAGAGGATCCGGCCCCGGCGTGCTCGGATTTCGGCCCGAATCAGTCCAGGACCAGCCGTACCGGCCGCTCCTTCGCGGGTGGCGGAAGCCGCAGTCCGTCCCGGCCCGGAGTGATCGAGCCGAGCACGCGCGCGTGCCGGGCGCCGGTGGCGGACGGCACGGTGCCGGGCAGTCCGTGCACGGTCAGGAAGCCCAGCACGGCGAAGGCGTACGCCTCCTTCGCGGCCGACGGCAGCCCCAACTCGTCCGACGTGCGCAGCGCCACCCCTGGCAGCCGCTGCCCGAGCATCCTCATCAGTACGGGATTGCGCGTCCCGCCGCCCGAGGCGATCACCTCCGTCGCGCCCATCGCACGCACGGCGTCGGCGACCGTCCGTGCCGTGAGCATGGTCAGCGTGGCGACGACGTCCTCGGCGGGCAGCGTCCCGAAACCGGCCAGCGCGTCCCGCAGATGGCCGAGGTGGAACAGCTCCTTGCCGGTCGTCTTGGGCGCGGGCAGCGCGTAGTACGGCTCCTCCAGCAGCCTCAGCAGCAGCGGGTCATGGACGCTGCCGCGACCGGCCAGCGCCCCGTCCACGTCGTAGACCAGCCGTCCGCCGCTGAACCCCCGTGCCGCGGCGTCGATCAGCGCGCAGCCAGGACCGGTGTCGAAGGCGGTGCCGTCGGGCGCGGTGAGGTTGGCGATCCCGCCGACGTTGAGGGCGACTGGCGTGCCGGACCGGCCGCGCAGCCACAGCAGGTCGACCAGGCTGACCAGCGGCGCGCCCTGTCCTCCCGCCGCGATGTCACGGGGCCGGAAGTCGGCGACCACAGGCAGTCCGGTCGCCTCGGCGATCCACGCGGGCTGCCCGAGCTGCAGCGTGCCGTGCACCTGTCCGTCCTCGGCCCAGTGGTACAGGGTCTGCCCGTGCGAGGCGACCAACTCCGCCCGGCCATCGCACAGTTCATGATCCGCCCGCACCGCCGCCGCGGCGAAGGCCTGCCCGATCCGCGTATCCAGCCGGCACACGTCCGCCATCGACGCCACCCCCGGAGGCAGCACCTCCGCAAGAGCCTCCCGCAACGCCTCGTCATAGCCCTCGCTCACCAGGCCCCGCGCCTTGAGCACCAGGCTGTCGCCGACGAGGTTCAGGTCGGCGGCTGCGGCGTCGATGGCGTCGTGGGACGTGCCCGACATCAGGCCGATCACCCGCATTCGATCAGCTCGCCTTCCGATTCGGTTCCTTGACCGGGGCTTCCGGCTTCTGGGTCCGGGCCTTCGGCCCCGCGGTCAGCGCGAGGACACTCACCGCGCAGGTCGCGGCAGCGTAGTACGCCGGGATGTCCACGTTGCCGGTGCGTTCGATCGTCTCCGTGATGATGAGCCCGGCGCAGCCCGAGAACACCGCATTGGACAGGGCGTAGGCGAGTCCCAGCCCCGTGTAGCGCACGTTGGTGGGGAACAGCTCCGCGAGCATGGCCGGACCGGGGCCCGCCATCAGACCGACCACGGCACCCGCGCCGCACACCGCCGCACCCTTCACGGTGAGGGAAACGCCCGGGTCCTGGAGAAGGTTGAGCAGCGGCACCGCGAGGACCACCACCAGCACTGCCCCCGTGAGCATCACCGGCCGCCGCCCGTACCGGTCGCTGAGCCACCCGGCCGGCACGATCGTCGCCGCGAAACCGAGGTTGGCCAGCACCGTGGCGATCAGTGCCTGCTGGAAGGTCGCGTCCAGCGTGGACTGCAGGTACGACGGCAGTACGACCAGGAACGTGTACCCGGCCGCCGCCCACCCCATGATCCGCCCGGCGCCCAGCGCGATCGCCCCCGCGACCTCACGCCCCGGCGGCCGCTCGGCCTCCCGCTCCTCCCGGAACGCCGGCGTCTCGTCCAGCCTCAGCCGCAGCCACAGTGCACCCAGCCCCAGCGGCAACGTCAGCAGGAACGGCAACCGCCAGCCCCAGTCGCCCAGTTGGCCCTCGGTCAGCACAGTGGCCAGCAGCGCCGCCACCCCCGCGCCGCCCAACAGCCCCAGCGCCACCGTGAACGACTGCCACGACCCGTACAGACCGCGCCGCCCGGGTGGCGCGAACTCGGTCATCACCGACACCGCGCCCCCGAACTCCCCGCCTGCGGACAGCCCTTGCAGCACCCTCAGGAACGTCAGCAGCCACGGCGCGAGGGCGCCGACCGTGTCGTACGTGGGCAGCGCGCCGATCAGCGTCGTCGCCCCGGTCATCAGTGTGATCACCAGGATCAGCACCGGTCGCCGGCCGATCCGGTCGCCGAGCCGCCCGAACAGGGCCGCTCCGACCGGCCGGAAGAAGAACGCCAGCGCGAACGACGCATACGTCCGCACCAGAGCCTCGACCTCGCTGCCGCCCTCCGGCGTGAAGAAGCGCGCCGCGATGATCGTCGCGAAGTACCCGTAGACCCCGAACTCGTACCACTCGATGAAGTTGCCGACCGAACCCGCGACCAGGGCCTTGCGGGATCGGACTGTGCCGCGGTCGGAAGCAGTCAGCGTCATGCCCGCCCCTTCGAACGTCGGTGGAATGGCCTATTTTTGACTGTCAGTCAGTTCTGCCGGAGCAGGTCGCGGTCCCCTCGCGTCGCCCGCGCGCACCGACTGTCACCCTTCACGGCAACAGCTGCCCGGACCCGTCTCCACTTAGGCAATCCGACGGTTACGCTCGAGGTCTGTACGTCGTTCGGGCGACTTGGGGAGGGAGCGGGATGACGGAGGTACGGCCCACACAGGCCGCCTCGGCCTCCCTGTGGGAGCGCGACGAGGAACTCGCCGCCTTTGAGGGGGCGCTCGACACCCTGTGCGCAGAGAAGTCCTCGTCGGGCAGCCTCCTGGTGCTCCGGGGCGAGGCGGGACTCGGCAAGACCGCGCTGCTGGCCGAAACACGCCGTATCGCCGAGGCCCGCGGCTGCACGGTGTGGTCCGCCCGCGGCAGCGAGACCCTGAGCTCCGTCCCCTTCAACGTCGTACGGCAGCTGATGCAGCCCGCCCTGCTGTCGCTGATGCCGGAGGAGGCGCGCGAGTACCTCGGCGACTGGTACGACATCGCCGGACCCGCCCTCGGCATCACGGACCCCGGCGAGCGGCAGGCCGACCCGCAGGGCGTGTGCGACGGCCTGGTGGCCGCCGTACGCCGGCTGGCCCGGCGCGACTGGCCGCTGGTGCTGCTGATCGACGACGCCCACTGGGCCGACCAGGAGACCCTGCGCTGGCTCGCCGCCTTCGCCGAACGCCTCGGCGAACAGAACGTCCTCGTCGTGGTGGCCCGCCGCCCCGGCGAGGTCAGCGGCGACAGCGCCCGCCACCTCGACGCGGTCGCCGCCGCGGGCAGCTCCGTCGCCACCCTGAGTGCCCTCACCCCGGACGCGACCGCCGGCCTCACCCGCGCCACCCTCGGCCCGCACGCCGACGCCCCGTTCTGCCGCGAGGTCTGGGCGGTCACCGGCGGCAACCCGTACGAGACCGTCGAACTCCTCGCCAAGGTGCAGGACAGCGAGTTCGAGCCGACCGAGGCCGCGGCCGCCGAGCTGCGTGCCCTGAACCGCGCGGCACGCGGCGGCGGCCTCGTCGCCCGCCTGGAGACACTCGGCATCGAAGCCACCCGCTTCGCCTGGGCGGCCGCCATCCTCGGCACCGGCATCTCCGTCGACCTGGTGGCCGAGCTCGCCACCATGAGCCTCGACGACGCCGTGCGCTGCGCCGCCCTCCTGCGCACCGCCCGCATCCTCACCGAGCCCGACCCGGCGGGTGCCCGACCGGGCGACGGGGAGCTGGAGTTCGTCCACCCCCTCATCGCCTCCGCCGTCTACAACTCCATCCCCGACGCCCTGCGCACCGCGATGCACGGCATCGCCGCCCGCGTCGTCACCGACAACGGCCGCGGCGCCGCGGTCGCCGCCCGGCACCTCCTCGAGGTCCACCCGGACAGCGACGAGGAACTCGTCGAGCAGTTGCGCGAGGCCGCCCGCGAACACCTCGCCGTCGGCGCTCCCGACGCGGCCCGCCGCTGTCTGGAGCGGGCCCTGCTGGAACCGCCCCTGCCCGAGGTCCACGCGCGCGTGCTCCACGAACTGGGCGGCGCCACCCTCCTCACCGCGCCCGCCACCACCATCGACCACCTCCAGACCGCCCTGGCCATGCCCGGTCTAGACGGTGACGAACGCGTCGACGCCGTCTACCGGCTCTCCCAGGCCCTGCTCCACAACGACCAGCTGGAGGAAGCCGTCCGCACCGTCGAGGCGGAAGCCGCCCGGCACCGGGCCGGCCCCGCCAGGCTGCGGCTGCAGGCGGTGCAGTTCATGTGGGAGGGCATCCACGCGGGCGAGGCGGCCTACCCGGGGCGCTCGACGCGACTCGCCGAACTCGCCGCCACCTGCACCGGTCGCGACAACTCCGAGCGTGCCCTGCTCATCCTGCGCGGCTTCGACGCCATGGCCCGCGGTGAGAACGCCGAGGAGGTCGCCGAACTGTGCGACCGCGCCCTCGTCAACGGCCGCCTCGCCCCCGGACTCGGCTGGACCGACCCGCAGTGGGGCATCGAGCTGCTGATGATGCTGGCCAACTCCTACGCCTTCACCGACCGCCTCGACCGCGCGGAGTCCCTCTACAACGAGGCTCTGCGCGCGTACGAGTCCGCCGGCTGGAGCGGCGGCCACCTCGCCCTGGCCCACGCCTACGTCGGCGTCGGGCACCGCAGGCGCGGCCGGCTCCGCGAGGCGGAGGCGTCCCTGCGCAAGTCGCTGGCGCTCGCCGAGCGCGTCGGCCGTCGACTGCCCCTGCACTGGTCGGCGACCTGCAACCTCGTCGACACGCTGCTCGCTCGCGGCCATGTCCAGGAGGCCTGGGAGCTCGCCGAGGAGCACGGCTTCGCCCCGCCGTACCCGACCACCATCGTGCTGCCGGACCCGCGCTCGGTCCGCGGCCGGCTGCTCCTGGCCGTCGGCCGCACCAAGGACGGCATCAACGAACTGGAGGCCGCGGAGAAGGCGGCCGCCGTGCGCGGCCACAACAACCCGGTCCTGGTGCCCTGGGCCGTCGACCTGGCCCGTGCCCTCGCCAACGAGGACCCGGAGCGCGCCGCCCGGCTGGCCACCGACGTCCGCCGGCACGCCGAGCGCCTCGGCACCGACACCGCCATCGGCGAGGCCGTGCGGTGCGCCGCCGCCCTGGAGACCGGCCAGCGCGCGGTACGCCTGGCCGAACAGGCCGTCACCTATCTGGAGGCCTCGCCCTGCCAGTACGAACACGCCGCCGCCCGGGTCGAGTACGGCATCGCCGCACGCTCGTCGGCGGAGCTTCGGCGCGGGCTGACGCTGGCGCGGTCGTGCGGCGCGGACGGACTGGTGCTCCAGGCGGAGGCGGCGCTGGCCGCGGGAGTGGTGTGACGGCTCAGAGGTTCAGCAGCTGATCGGTGACGGCCGCCAGCCGCTTGCGGACGCCGGGGTCGTACGTCCGCTCATGTGCCCGCGCCCGGGACGTCCCGTCGAAGTAGCCGCCCGTGCCCAGCTCCCGGGTGGCGAGGGCCAGGACGCCCGGGGCGCCGTCGGCGACGGTGTGCCGGGGCGTGAAGCCCCCGTCGCGGACCATCGCCGTGTCCATGTGGGTCGCCGGGTGCAGCACGTTGACCGAGACACCCGTGCCGGCGAGTTCCTCGGCGAGGGTGAACGTGTGCGCCGCGAGGGCGAACTTGCTGCGGCAGTACGCCGAGAGTCCGTCGTAGCCACGGGTCAGCTCGGGGTCGTCGAAGTCGACGGGTTCCTGACCGGCCGAGCCGACGTTCACGATCCGCGCGGGCGCGTTGGCGAGCAGCACAGGCAGCAGGGCGCGGGTCAGGGCGACCGGCGCCAAGTAGTTGACCGCGAGGCGCAGTTCGTGCCCGTCCGTGCCGATGTCCCGTTCGGACCCGCGTGGCCCGGCGCCCACCGCCGCGTTGTTGATCAGCACGTCGAGCTCGGGATGGGCCCCGGCGACATGGGCAGCCAGCTCCCGCACCTGCCCCAGCGAGGCAAGATCCGCGACGAACCCCTCGGCCTCGCCGTCGGCCCGCAGCTCCTCGACAAGCCGGTGCGTACGGTCCGCGTCCCGTCCGTGCGCGAGGACACGGTGCCCGGAGCGGACCAGCTCGGCGGCGACGTAGCGGCCGAGACCCGAGGTGGCGCCCGTGATCAGAATCGTGGACATGTCTCCACCGTAGGCACGGCGTGCGGGCATGTGCGAGCTGCCGCTGGAGGTACGACCGCCAGGGTCACCCTGCTCTCACCGCGCTGTACCCGCGTCCGGCTCCGCCTCCTCGGCCAGCACCCGCTGGGCCGCCGCGAACGCCGAGTTCGCCGCCGGAACACCGCAGTACACGGCCGTCTGCAGCAGTACGGCCCCGATCTCCTCCGGTGTCAGCCCGTTGCGCCTGGCCGCCCGGACATGCATGGCCAGCTCGTCGTAGTGGCCGTGCGCGACCAGTGCCGTGAGGGTGATCATGCTGCGCTCGCGGCGGCTGAGCGTCGGGTCGGTCCAGATCTCGCCCCAGGCGTAGCGCGAGATGAAGTCCTGGAAGCGGGCGGTGAACGGCGTCTGCCGGGCCTGCGCACGGTCGACGTGCGCGTCCCCGAGCACCTCGCGCCGTACCTCCATGCCTCGCCTGGCACCGCCCCCGAAGTGCGCCCGCAGCGCTGTCAGCACTGCCTCGGGGCACTGCGCGGGTGCCAGATGCGAGGCCCCGGGGAGTTCCACGAGCGTGGCACCGGGCACGGCGTCCGCGATCTCCCGCAGATGCGCGGGCGGAGTCGCGGGGTCCTCGCGCCCGGCGATCAGCAGGGTGGGGGAGGAGATCTCGGGCAGCCTCTCGCGCAGGTCGAAGGCGGCGAGCGCATCACAGCAGGCGGCGTACGCACCCGGGTCGGCGTCCCGGTGGTCCCGCACCAGCTCCGGCACGGTGAACCCGGGCGTGAACCAGCGGTCGTTCGCGCCCTCGGCGAGCCCCGCCAGCCCTTCGCGCCGCACCAGCGCGGCCCGTTCCTCCCACGGCCTGGAGCCGTTGAAGTGGGCCGACGAACAGATCACGGCAAGCGAGGAGACCCGTTCGGGACGGTGCACGGCCAGGTGCAGCCCGACCGCACCCCCGAGCGACACCCCCGCGTACGCGAACCGCTCGATCCCGAGCGAGTCGGCGAGCGCGAGCACCAGGCCGGCGAGGTCACCGACCGTCGCGCCCGCGCCGATGAGGTCGGCCGCCGAACCCCCGTGCCCCGGCAGATCCCAGCGGACCACCCGATGACCGATCGACAGCTCGGGTGCGACCTTGTCCCACAGGGCGTACGAGGTGCCGAGCGAGGGCCCCAGCAGCAGCGGGGGAGCGGAAGTGGGCCCTTCGGCACGGTGGTTGAGGAGTTTGTCGGTCAACGTCGCTCCAGAGCGCGGTCGGTGAGGGCTCCGGCGGAGCCGGTGTAGTGGGTGGGGTCGAGGTCGACGTCCGCCAGCTCCGGTGCCTCACCGAGCGGGCGGCCCTCGGACGCCAGCCGGGTGAGGAGTTCCTTGGCGCGGGCCCGCCCCAGCACGGGGGCGAGCTCGGCGGACAGCCGCTCCGAGATGATCGACCCGTGGGTGAGATCCAGGTGTTCGCGCATGACCTCGGCTTCGACCCGCAGTCCCTCGGTCAGCTCGACGGCATCCCGTGCGGCCCCGCCGACCAGCCGCAGCAGGTCCCTGAGCGGTTCCCACTCGGCGTGCCAGGCCCCGGCCGGCCGCTCGTCCTCCGCCGCCAGCGAGCCGTACAGCGTGGCCGCGAGCTGAGGCGCCCGCCGTGCCGCGGAGGCGATGAGGGTGGACCGTACGGGATTCGACTTGTGCGGCATGGCGGACGAGCCCCCGCCGCTGCCCTCCGCCACCTCCGCGATCTCGGTGCGGGAGAGGGTGAGGACGTCCGCGGCGAGCTTGCCGAGCGCCCCCGCCGTGAAGGCGAGGCACCCCGCGAGATCGGCGACGGGCGTGCGCAGGGTGTGCCAGGGCAGGTCGGGTGCCCGCAGGCCGAGTTCGCGGGCGTACGCCGCCGGCAGCGCGGTCGGATCGCTCGCGCCGTACGCCCCGAAGGCCGCCAACGTCCCGGCGGCGCCGCCGAGTTGGACCGGCAGCGAGTTCCGTACGGCAGTCACCCGGTCCCGTGCGTCCAGCACCAGCGACCGCCATCCGGCCGCCTTGAGCCCGAACGTCGTCGGTACGGCGTGCTGGGTGAGGGTCCGCCCGGGCATCGCGGTGTCGCGGTGCTCGGCGGCCAGCCGTGCCAGGGCCCGCTGGGTGCGGTCGAGGTCGGCCGGCACCAGGTCCAGGGTGTGTGCCGCGACCAGCATCGTCGCCGTGTCCAGGATGTCCTGGCTGGTGGCACCCCGGTGGACGTACGGGCCGTACTCCTCGCCGACCGCCCTGGTCAGGTCGGCGACCAGCGGGATGACCGGGTTGCCGCCCCTGCGGGCACGCTCGGCGAGGGACCGTACGTCGAAGCGGGCCGCCTGGGCCGCCTCCGTGACCGCTCGCGCCGCCTCGGCCGGGGCCGTCCCCAGCGCGGCCTGTGCCCGCGTCAGCGCGGCCTCGGCGTCCAACAGCGCCTGGAGATAGGCGCTGTCACCGGTCGCGGAGGCGGCGGGGGAGCCTGTCCACCCGGGCGCGAGCAGGCCGGTGTCGGGATCGGGAGAAGTCACTGGTACTCCAGGAAGACCGTCTCGCCTTCGCCCTGAAGGCGGATGTCGAAACGGTATGTCCCATCAC